>JBHCAZ010000029.1:0-18559 GCA_041798765.1 Parabacteroides sp.
CAATCCGGACGGAGGGATTTGCCTGCATGCTCGTAGTGCCGAATTGATTCATCCCGTATCTAAAGAATTAATTCATATCCAGGCGCCTGTTCCCGCCGATACCCTTTGGAAAGCTTTGTCCGCAGGGTTATAAAATATTTTTTTTGAGGTTTTCTCCTCATTCTTTTTTATTCTTCTCTTGTTTCCGACCCGTCACACCCCGGATCGATCGGTCGGAAAAAATCTGTAAAGCCGGTTTATTTTCTTTCACGTATCATGGATCGTGTCAAAAAATTAGACACTATTGTCCATTTTTTTGACACTCAAACGCTATCTGTTTTTTGTTAATATATTGTATATTAGAGCGTTGTTTGTTTTGGCACATTCTTTGCTCTTTTAAGAATGAAATAAAAAACAGATGACAATGAAGAAGAAAACGACATCGACTATACTTTTGATGCTTTGGGCGGCTTCGTTAACGGCTCAGGAACGGATGTGGAGCATGGACGACTGTATGCGTTACGCCATAGCGAACAGCCCGAAAGTAAAACAGCTGGTTTATACCAATGATACGTATAAGGCTGAAAAACAATCGGCAATCGCCTCTTTTTTACCGACGATATCGACCGAAGTGGATGCCCAATATCGTTTCGGACGCTCGGTCGACCCGGAAACGAATACATATGTGAATACTTCTACCTTTAATAATGGTTATGGCGCTTATTTGTCTCTGCCGCTTTTTCGAGGAGGTCAATTGGTGAACCAATGGCGGTTGGCTACGGTCAATCGTCACATGGGACGAAACGATCTGCAAAAACAGAAAGACGATCTGGCCGTATTGGTAATGGATGCATATATAACGGCGCTCTATCATCGTGGATTGGCTGCCATGTGTTACGATAAATTGGAAGAAAGCCGCCGTTTATTGTATAAAACCATCCGGCAGGAAGAGTTGGGTTTGAAAGGCAAGGCCGACGTCGCCCAGATAGAGTCGCAGGTGGCTGGAGACGATTATAACCTGACGCATCAGGAAAATCTGTACCGGAGTGCCATGATGAAATTGAAAAATAGGATGAATTATCCTTCGGAAGCAGATTTGCCGATCGATACCGTAATCCCTCCGGTACAGGAATTGATTGAAGAAGAGTCGGTAAGTGCAGTCCAGAGTTATGCACTGGAAAATAACCCGATAGCATTGCAGGCCTCTTTCCAATTGAAAAAGAGCCGGATGAATTATCTGATTGCCAAAGGGAAATTTTTCCCCTCCATCTCATTGCATGCCGGCATATCGACCAGCTATTTCGAAAATCTGAAATCGGAAAACCGTCCGATCGCTTTTCGGGATCAGATAAAGAATAACCGGGGAGAGTACATCTATTTCAATTTCAGTTTTCCGCTGTTCGACAAATTATCGCGGGTAACCGGCTTACGTAGGGCGCGCAATGAGGTACGGATCGCTTACGAAAAACAGACCGAAACGCTCCGGCAGTTGCAGACCGACGTAGAACAAGCGATACTCGATCGGGAAGGATATGCCAAAGAGGCTCTTCGGATGGAGAAAAAGGCCGAAGCAGATGCCTTGAGTTATCGGGTGACGTTGCGGAAGTTTGAAGAGGGATTAATGTCGCCACTCGATGTACAGACCAGTGCAACGATGCTCTTGAATTCGAAAGCCGACCTGCTGCAACGCCGCTTGTTGTATCAGATGAAGTGCCGTCAGGTTGATTATTACAAAGGATTACCGTTAATTTCAGAATAAATAAAAGATCGCATTATGGATATACAATTGGAAAAAAAGAAAGGACTCCGAAAAAAACATATTCCGTATATACTTGGAGGCACTTTACTGATGGTTTTGTTGGGATGGATTTTATTCGGAAACCATGCTTCAACGTTGAGA
The DNA here is from genome assembly GCA_041798765.1 of Parabacteroides sp. Lineage (GTDB taxonomy): Bacteria > Bacteroidota > Bacteroidia > Bacteroidales > Tannerellaceae > Parabacteroides. Next base: position 1,880 of record JBHCAZ010000029.1, read on the forward strand.
GTCGATACACGAGGATTGAGCATCGGGAATGTCGTTCGCGAACAGTTTAATGATTTTGTGCGGGTAGACGGCCAGGTGCAACCGATCACAGTCGTACAATTGAGTCCCGAAGAGGGAGGAATCGTACAGGAAAAAGTGGTCGAAGAGGGGGCTCAGGTAAAAAAAGGAGACGTGATCATACGCCTTTCCAACTCCAATCTCGATTTGCAAATATTAGATGCAGAGGCCCAGTTGGCTGAAAAGCAAAACTTTTTGCGGAATACGCAGGTGGCGATGGAGCAGGACAAGTTGAACAACCAGCTTGAAAAAGCACAGTTGGATATGGAAATAACCCGTTATCGTCGGGCTTTTACACAACAAAAAAGATTGTATGATGAGAATCTGATTGCCAAAGAAGAATTTTTGAAAGCACGCGAAGATTATGAACTGGCCAGTAAAAAGTATGACTTGGTTGTACAGCGTTTACGCCAGGATTCCATCTCCCGGACAATACAGATGGACGAAATGGAAACCTCGCTGGCGAATATGCGGCGGAACATCGCTTTGGTGCATGAACGGAAAGAACACCTGAATATCCGTTCGCAGATCGACGGTGAACTCGGGTTGTTGGATGTCGTATTGGGACAAAATGTGTCGGCGGGCCAGAAAATCGGACAAATCAACGACCTTTCCGATTATAAAATCGAGGCGATGATCGACGAACATTATATCGACCGTGTCAAACAGGGGTTGACGGCAACTTTCGAACGACAGGGAAGCCATTTTGCCTTGTCGGTCCGGAAAGTCTATCCCGAAGTTCGCGAAGGAAAATTCCGTACGGAATTTGTCTTTACCGGCGAACGACCTGAAAATATCCGTAGCGGCCAGACCTATTATATCAATTTAGAATTAGGACAACCGGTGGAAAGCATCATCATTCCGCGCGGAACCTTCTTCCAGACTACAGGAGGTGCTTGGATTTTCGTTTTGGATAAAGAGGGGAAAAAGGCCTATCGGCGTAAAATCAAGATCGGTCGTCAGAACCCACAGTATTATGAGGTGACAGAAGGGCTTGAAGCCGGCGAAAAAGTGATTGTCTCCAACTATGAAAGTTATAAAGACAATGAAATCCTTGTACTGGAATAATAAAAATTAAATCAATAAAACAATGAAAAACATAGAAATGGCCTTTCGTTCATTTTTTAAAAAAGGACGGAACAATGGCATCAAAGTTATCTCATTGGGAGTTGGATTGGCATTAGGATTGGTGCTGATTTCGAAAGTCTGTTTCGAACGCTCTTTCGATACGTTTTATCCGGATACCGAGCGGATTTACCGGCTGCACGAGAATCTCATCCGCGACAATGAGTATATCTCTCATCCACAAGTGAGCGGAGGGGTATCCTTGGGCATGCAAGAAGAAATTCCGGAGGTGGAGAAATCGACCCGGTTGACCTATGTCGGAGGAGACCGCGAGCTGTTTACTACAGATAAAAAAGAACGCTTTTCGGCCCGATATGCAGTTATGGCCGATACGAATTATTTCGATATGTTTCCCCGTCCTGTTTTGATTGGAAATCCGAAAGAGGTATTGGCACGTCCGAACTATCTTATGGTATCTCATCGTATTGCCGGTTTATTGGGAGGGGTGGAACAGGCGGTCGGCCGGACGTTTTCTTTCGATGCCAATCCGGGTATCCTATTTACGGTAGGAGGCGTTTATGAAGACATTCCGGAAAATTCGCATTTGCGTACGGAAATCATCATCTCGTTAGAGACCATGCACGAATCGAGCCGGAATAATTGGTTGGGAAATGATCGTTATTTAGGGTATGTCAAGCTCTATCCGGGTACAGATCCGGAAAGTCTGACGGAGGCCATCCGGGAGATGCAAGGCCGGCATTGCGATTTGTCGATGTTAGAAAAAGCAGGAGTCGACTTAACCTATAGCCTGGTTCCGCTGATGGATATGCACCGGAATAAGCAAGAAGTGAAAAATATGAATCTGCTGTTGGCTGTGCTCGCCCTTGTTTTGATTTTGTCGGCCGTCATGAATTATGTGCTGATTATGATTTCTTCGTTGGTCAGCCGCACAAAAGAGGTGGCAGTCCATAAATGTTACGGAGCTTCCGGACGTAATTTGTCGGGAATGATTCTTTCGGAAACGTTTCTGCATCTGTTTTTAGCCTTGCTTTTTGCCACGTTATTGATTCTGGCGTTCCGTGAAAAGGCGGAAGATTTGTTGGGCGCAACGTTGGGCAGTTTGTTTATGCCTCGTACCTTATTTATCTTAGGCGGTGTTTGCCTGCTGATTTTTTTGATTACAGGTCTGATTCCCACGTATCTGTTTATGCGTATTCCGGTTGCTGCCGCCTTTCGTAATTTTCAAGAATCGCGCCGTTATTGGAAATTGGGACTGCTTTTTGTACAATTTGTGGCTACAGCCTATTTAGTGATGTTTTTAGGTATTATCATCAGGCAACATCATTTTTTGACAAAGAAAGACTTAGGCTATTCGTATGAACGGCTGGCATATTGCCCGACCGAAGGGGTCGATCCGTCGGCCCGGAAGACTGTGATGAACGAATTGCGGAAAATGCCTGAAGTCGAATCGGTCTCTGCTTGTAGCGAATTGCTTTTCGGGCACATGTCGGGAAACAATATCTATCTTCCGGGTGATGACCGGGAATTGTTTAACATTGCAGACTTGTATTGGGTGGATGAATCCTATTTTTCGCTGATGGAAATACCGGTGATAGATGGCGAAGTTTTCCGTCCGGACGGGTCGGCGGCAAACAAAGTGATGGTTAGCCGCTCGTTTGTCAAGAAAATGGAACAGGTAGCCGGTTGGAGCGGAAGTGCTGTAGGAAAAAGTATTGTCGTGACTGAACATAGCCACCAAGGAGAACCTTTTACCATTTGCGGAGTATATGAAGATTTTACGATCGGGCATGTCGGAAATCCGGAAATGCGTCCTACTGTGGTCTTTTACGGGAATATGACACCCCATATTTTGATTAAATTCCATCAGATGACTCCGGAAGGAATGCGGAAAGTCCAGTCCTTTATAGAGGCACAACTGCCGGATAAGGAAATAAACGTGAAGGCATATTATTCGGAGATGGTCGATATTTATCGCGATTCGAGAAAATTTCGCGATTCGGTGATGATCGGAGGAATTGTCACACTGATCATCGCTATCGTCGGTTTGCTTGGCTATATTTCCGATGAAATGAAACGGCGTGGACGCGAAATAGCCATTCGGAAAGTAAATGGAGCCACCATACGGGATATTCTTCAAATGATTTCGCTCAATATCTCTTATATGGCTGTCCCTGCTATCGTGATCGGATCTGCTACAGCTGTTTTCAGCGGTAAAGACTGGTTGCAGCAATATGCCGAAAAATTCCCGATGGAGATCGGCCTGTATCTGCTGGCTACCGTACCGCTTCTGGCGTTTATCCTGATCTGCGTTTTGTTTCGCATCCGGAGCATGGCGAATGAAAATCCGGTAGAACGGTTGAAAGCAGAATAACCTGGCAGGAAAGGGCTCCGGTGTCTATTTTTTTGACACTGCTGTCAAAAAAATGGACACTCTCTCTTAAAGGTATTAATATGTAATATATTTAAAAACAGAACTTTATATATTTTGGCACATCGTTTGCAACCTATAAAGAAAAAAATAATAAATAAAAAATACAGTTATGATTAAGATTGAAAAATTAAGCAAGTTTTTCCGTACGGAAGAGGTCGAAACGATCGCTTTGAATAATGTTTCGTTAGAAGTAAAAGACGGTGAGTTTGTTGCCATTATGGGACCTTCCGGTTGCGGAAAGTCTACCTTGTTGAATATCTTGGGATTACTTGATAATCCGACCTCCGGCGATTACTATTTGGCCGGAAATGAGGTGGGGCATCTGAAAGAAAAAGAACGTACACAGGTTCGGAAGGGGAACATCGGTTTTGTTTTCCAAAGTTTTAACCTGATCGACGAGTTGAACGTTTTCGAAAATGTAGAGTTGCCGTTGACCTATCTGAACATTAAGGCTTCTGAGCGGAAAAAAATGGTGACCGATATATTGAAACGGATGAATATCAGCCATCGTGCCAAACATTTCCCGCAGCAGCTTTCCGGCGGACAGCAGCAGCGTGTGGCAATAGCCCGTGCTGTCGTTTCCAATCCTAAAATCATCCTTGCCGATGAGCCGACAGGAAATCTGGATTCTAAAAATGGGGCGGAAGTGATGCAGTTGTTAACCGAATTGAACAAGGAGGGTACAACCATCGTCATGGTAACGCACTCCAAACATGACGCCAGCTTTTCGCATCGGGTGATCAATTTGTTTGACGGAACTATTGTGTCGTCGGTCAGCGAATTTATTTAACCATAAGAGAAACAAAAAATAGACACACTTACATGAAATACTGTATCCGGCTTGTGAAAGTCGGATGCAGTTACTTTAAAAGACATAATCTATAAAACATCAATTCTATGAATAGTCTGTTAAATATAAAATCCTTTGTGAAGTTTTTAGCCCGAAACAAGGCATACACAGCTATCAATCTATTCGGATTGTCGATTTCGCTGATGTTTGTGATCCTGATCGCATTGCATACGGAGCAGTCCTTATCGGTCGACAATTTTCAGCAAGACCGTGAACGGATCTATGTGTTGACATCCGAATATGGCCCACGAACGGCATTACCGATTGCATATCGATTACAAGCGCGTTTTTCTGAAATCGAGCAGGTTTGCCCGATTGTAACCGATAACATGCCTGATTGGCACCTTTCTTACGAAGGGAAAAAATTGCGCACGACTATTTTCGGAGTCGATTCTTCGTTTTTCAACTTTTTCTCTTTCCGGTTGATAGAGGGGAATCGGAATCAGGTGTTGAAAGATCCGTACAGTGCTGTTATTTCAGTATCGTATGCCCGGAAAATGTTCGGGACTGAAGATCCGATAGGTAAGACCCTCCGGATTAGTGATGAAACATCGGTTATTATTTCGGGCATTATGGAAGATATCCGTCGCTCGGTGGTACCTTATGCCGATATGTTGATACGTGCCGAACGCATCGAAGAGTTTAACTCCTCGATCAGTATGACGGAAGAGGGAAATGCCGGAGCGGTGACGGCTTTTCTGAAAGTGTTTCCGGGAGCGGATTTGCGGACGAAAGTAGACGAGATCCTGTCTGAGTTTCAGGCGAATTTCTGGATCTATAAAATGGGATTCTGGAAAAAGGTGGATATCATCCCGTTAAAAGAGATGTTTTTTCAATCTTTTGAGGGTAGTTCGTTGGTACACGGCGACAAACGTTTTACACTGGTTTTGATGTCGATAGGCATACTGATTTTGGTGTTTGCCATCTTCAATTATATCAATTTGACGGTCGCTCAGGCGGGTCAGAGGGCGAAAGAGATGGCAACGCATCGGCTGCTCGGTTCTTCGCGGAGAAATCTTTTTCTGCGTTTGGTCGCAGAGGCGACCTTATTGACATTCATTTCGCTGCTGGTTTCCCTGTTTCTGATTCTGCTTGTACTGCCTTTCGTGAATGATTTGCTGCAGACGAATATGAAAATAGATGATCTCTTCTCCTTTTTCTGGATCGTGATTTTAGGAGGATTTACGCTTTTGATCGGTGCCTTGTCCGGATTATTACCCGCATTTTTTATTTCAGCGGCCAAACCGATCGATGTGGTACGCGGTACATTCCGCCGACAGACGAAAATGGTCTTCAGTAAATGTTTTATTACATTTCAGAATGTGATAACAATCGGCATGGTCGCTGCCGCATTGGTCATGTATTTTCAGATAAAACATCTGATAGAGGCCCCCTTGGGGTATAATACGCATCGGATTTTGGTTGCGGAAAATATTTTTGAAAATAGCAGCGAACTGACCAAGGCGGAAGAACAGTTGCGCCGGATTCCGGCCATCAAGTCGATCGGATATACGAACGGAACGCCTTTCGGTGGAACCAACAATCTGTCGGGAACGTATGAAAACAAATCACTTAGCTTTCAGGAAATGACTTTAGACAGTGCTGCTTTTCGCATGTTGGGATTAGAGATTATTCGCGATAATCAAGTCGCATCGGCCAATGAAGGATGGTATCTGAGCGAAAAAGCCCTGCGAGACATGGAGTTGCCTATGGATGCAGCCGTTTTTCATCTCAATGGAGAAGCTATTCCCATCTTGGGCGTCGTCCGCGATTTTCGGCTCTGGAATATTACGCGCGAGAATAGTCCGGTAAAAATACAATTTCGCGACCGGAATAAAAATGCCCGATGGACCCCGTGGAATGTGATTGTCGAAGTAGAGGGAGACCTGGCCACAACGTATCGGGAGGTACGTTCTGTTTTTGAAGAGGTGGCGAAAGTCGATTTTCAAGGCGATTATTTGGAGAATCAGATTGCCGATTCTTTTGAAAACCAGATCCGATTAATTCAAATTGTTGCTATATTTGCAGGGGTGGCAATTTTGATTTCATTGTTGGGACTGATTGCCATTTCGGCTTACTTTGTCCGGCAGCGGGCTCAGGAAACGGCGATTCGGAGAGTGTTCGGCGCTGCAATCCGCGAAGTACTGCTCCGTCAGATCGGTACGTTTTTGAGTTATGTGGGCATTGCGTTCGTTATTGCAGCCCCGATCAGTTGGTATGTCATGAACGAATGGTTGTCCGATTATAGCTATCGAATCGGATTAAGTCCGCTCTTTTTTGTGGGTGCGGGACTCTTTTGTCTGTCGATTTCATTTGTTGCCGTTTTTTTTCAAAGTTGGCAGGCTGTTCACGCCAATCCGGTCGAAAGTGTGAAAAACAATTGAAACAAACATACAGATATGAAACATTTTTTGCAAAATCGCTTATTCCTCTTTGTTGCGGTTGCTTTTACTGCCTTTTCGTGCGGCGGCAAGCAAAAACCGTTAGATTACCGCTCGATCACTACTCCCGGAGGCGAATGGGAGCTGGTGTGGAACGATGAATTCGATTATTCCGGATTACCCGATCCGGCCAAGTGGAGTTATGATACGGAAGGAAATGCTTCCGGATGGGGGAACAACGAAGCGCAGCATTATACCGTTGCCGATTCGGCCAATGCCTATGTCGATGAGGGAGTATTGACCATTACGGCTCGTATCGACAGTATGGGAGGTAAGCGGTATACCTCTGCCCGGCTGATAACGAAAGGAAAAGGGGATTGGTTGTACGGACGTTTTGAAATTCGTGCCCAGTTGCCTACCGGGTTGGGAACTTGGCCTGCCATCTGGATGCTGTCAACCGATTGGGCGTATGGCGGTTGGCCGGCAAGTGGGGAGATCGACATCATGGAAAATGTCGGATACGATCCGGATACGATTGTCGGTTCGGCACATACACAAAGTTATAATCACGTGAAAGGGACACACAAAAATGCAAAAATATACTGTCCGGATTCCTATCGGACTTTTCATGTCTATGCGTTGGAATGGGAAAAGGAGGAGTACCGCCTTTATGTAGACGACACGCATTTCTTTACCTTTAAAAACGAAGGAACCGGGCCGGATGAATGGCCGTTCGACAAACCTTTTCACCTGTTGCTGAATTTGGCTGTCGGCGGGAATTGGGGTGGCCAGAAAGGAATTGACGATGCGTTGTTCCCGCATCATTTCCGCATTGATTACGTGAGGGTCTATCGGCCGACCTCTTAGCAGGATCTTCTACCCGCCAAATAAACGCCACCCAATATCAGCATGCACCCCGCCAGAGCCACTGGCGTGAGGTGCTCGCCAAGCAGTAAAATGGAGCCTGTCAACGTGAAAACCGGATTCAGGTAAAGGTAGTTGGAAGCGGTGATCATGCCGATCCGTTTCAAGATAACGTTCCATACCACGAAACAGATCAACGATGCCAATACGCCCAAATACAGAAGGTTGGACAGCACGGCAGGCTCCAACAGTCTCGATACGGCAAATTGCCACGGATAGAACGCAAAGTAAGGAAGAACGGTAATTACTCCGTAAAAGAATACTTTCCGGGTGATGAATACGGCCGAATAACGGCCGGAGAGTTTTCTGATTATCAAGCTGTAAAAAGCCCAGAGCAAGGCCGAGAACAACGACAACAGATCGCCTATCGGAGAAATTTTCAATACGAAATTTCCATTATAAACCACCAATGCCACACCGGTTAAAGCAATCAGCGAACCGATTATCAACCAACGTGTTGCTTTCTCTTTTTTGTAAATAAGCAGGGCTAAGATCGTGGTAAGCAACGGGGCTGTACAGACCATGAAAGAGACATTGCTGACCAGCGTTATTTTGATCGCTATATTTTGTGCGATGAAAAAAAAATGAACCGCCGGTGATGCCGCTTGCCAACAACAACAGTTCGTCTTTCCAGCTATTGGCAAGAAGTTTACGTGGAGAAATGAACCAAATACCTATATAGGCGATAAGAAAACGGGATAGAAAAATTTCTTGCGGCGACATGCCGCTTTCTATCAATACTTTTGTGGAAATAAACGTTAGTCCCCATACCCCTACTATAAGGGCTGCAATAATATGCCAAATATGATTTTTCACTTCCTTGTTATTTTTAAGCACGCAAATGTATATAAAAACTCAATGCATTCGCTCTTTCAATGGATAATAGTTTGCAGTAAGGTTCATCGTTTCTTCTTCAAAGTGAAAAAGAATGCGATACCATTTCCAGGACTGCTTTTTGCTACGATCTGCCCCTTGTGGAAATGGACACCGTTTTTAACGATCGACAAACCGAGTCCGGTTCCTCCGGCTTTACGGCTACGCCCTTTGTCTACCCGGTAAAAACGTTCGAAAATACGGTTGATATGCCCTTCCGATACCCCGACGCCATTGTCTGCAAAACTGAAATAATAGTATTTGGGATCTTCTTTATAACAGTTGACAGTGATGGTGATGCCTTCACCGGCATAAGCAATCGCGTTGTCGTAGAGATTCCGAAAAATGGAGTAGAGCAACGAGTAATTACCGAAAACGACCGGATCCTCAGGCAGCATGATTTGGGTCGTGATGTTCCGCTCCTCAATCTCTTTTGAACACTCTTTTTCAATTTCAGCAAGTAGCCGGGCAATATGTACTTCCGACAATTCAAACAGGTCCGATGCTTCGTCGAGACGGTTCAATACCGATATGTCGCGTAATAATCCGGCCAACCGGCTGCTTTGCGAATAACAGCGTTCTAAGAAAAAAAGTCTTTTTTCTTCATCCATTTCCGGCGTGTTGATAATGGTTTCAAGATATCCTTGAATACTGCTGACCGGCGTTTTCAACTCGTGTGCGACATTCTGCGTCAACTGGCGTTTCATCCGGCTTTCCTCTTCCATGCGGGAGATGTCGTTGATGGAGATTTCGTAACTGTTGTCGAGGAATAAAATGCATTCGATCAGGAAAATTTTCCCGTTTTTATCTACCGTGACCGATTCGCGTTGGATTTTCCTTTTTTGATGGGGGTTGGAAATGCATGTGTCGAGAAAGGTACGTATCGGTTGTAACTCCGGAATATCCAATATCTCTTCCGATTGACGGATCTGTGTGTCGGAGATGATGTTTGCCGACTGAATGAGCAGGATGTTGGAAAGGACCTCTTTCCCCTCGGCAGTAAACATGGCAAATCCCTCTTTGGCATATTGAAAATGTTTGATCAGTTTCTCCCGTTCCATCGACAGATCGTCTTTTGCCTTCTGTATACGATGGTACAGGCTGATGATGTTTTTCGAAATGTCTCCTAATTCATCGTTCGGAAACAGGTATTCGTTTCGGGGAATACGCCCGTGTTCGATATTCGAGGCAAAATTCCGCAATTTGGAGATGGTTCGTCCGATACTGAGCGTGAAGCGGGAAAGGACGATAAGAAACAACAAGGTCATGACAGCCATGAAATAGATGAAGTCTTTATTGACGGTCAATATTTGCTGGATATAGGGTGCCCAAGGCAGTGCAGAGCGGTAAATGGTGTTTCCGATACGGGTGGCGGAATAAAAATAGCGTTTCCCGGTCGAATCGGACGACCGGATAGCATATCCTTCGTTGTCGAGTTTGGCTTTTTTTATTTCCGTCCGGTTATTGTGGTTCGAAAATGTCTCTTGTCCGCTGTTGTCGAACAGAACCTTCCCCGAAAGGTCTATAATTGTGACTCGCAACTCTTTTTGAGGAATTTCTTCAATAAAACCGTGTATGATTTCCGTATAATCACCTCCTCTGGAAATGCGCTGAAATAGCTGATGATTGTAATTGCTCAGTATGTTATTCAGTTTTTCCCGTGCAAAATCTTGTTCCCGCTGATATTGAAACAGTAGGAAACAGGCGGAAAAGCCTAAAAAAAGGGCAAAAATAGACCAGAACAGACGCTGGCTGAAAGAGATCCTGCTTTTTATTTTTAACTGTTCGACCATTTTTATCCTTCAAAACAATATCCGAATCCCAAACGAGTTACCACATTTTTTCCGTATGGATCGATTTTTTTTCTTAAACGGGTGATATTGACGTCGATGGTCCGGTCCAGTACATATACTTCATCTTTCCATATACGCGACAGGATTTCTTCCCGCGAAAAGACGTTCCCTTTGTTTTCGAGCAACAATTTTAAGATTTCGAATTCCTTTTTTGTAAGCGGAATTTCTTCGCCGTCGATCGATGCCTTGATCCGTTTGACATCGAGCGATAGCGTTTCGTACGTCAGGCATTCGCCTTCGCAGGGCTTTTCGGCTGTTCTGCGTAACACTGCTTTTACACGGGCAATAACCTGCCGGATCGAGAACGGTTTGGATATGTAATCGTCGGCCCCCAGATTAAATCCGGTCAACATATCGTTTTCCGTATCTTTGGCTGTCAGGAAGATAATCGGAATATGCGCCGTTTTTTCCTCTTTACGTAACATACTGGCCATTTTGAATCCGGAGATTTCATCCATCATGACATCCATCAGCAGCAGCCTGTAGCCCGTCAGTTGCATTTTCAAAGCTTCTTCGGCACTATGGGCGGTATCTACTTCATATCCTTCTGTCTCTAAATTGAATTTCAGTATTTCGCACAAATCTTCTTCGTCGTCTACAACCAGAATCTTCGAGGTTTCCATATCCTTTTTATTTTAGGGCAAATATAATTTATTTTGTGCAAAGGAGCTGCTTTTATATTTCATAGAAGTGATATATCTGTTACATTTCTGTTACACGGAGGCTATCCGGCAACATTCTGCCATTTTGGCTGTTTTATATAGGAAAGATCTGCCAAATTGACTGGCTTGAATTGTTAAAATGATACTTTGTATAACATAGTACCGTTAATCGCAGTTAAGTCTGTCGGGCGTGTCGTTAAAAGAGCTGAAAAAACGATCTGCAAGAGAATAATTGTACGTTTTTTGAGTTTTCTTTGTCGAAAGAAAAATGTTAAATTTAAATGTTTAATCAAGAAATATGAGTATGAAAAAGATGTGGAAAAATACGCTGGGATTACTCTTGGTTGCAGCAGTAGGAAGCGGTGCTGCTATTGGAACAAGTGTGTATTTGATGAAAAGGAATCAGTCGAATATCAGTTCTTCCGATTCTGCATATTCGTTTAATCAGCCGCTGCGGTTGACGAATTACAATACGGTTGCCGGTGAAAATACCGATTTTACGATGGCTGCCGAAAATACGGTACACGGGGTGGTACATATAAAATCGACCATTAAGGCGAAAGAATATGCGAATGATCGGCGACAGTATATGGATCCGTTTGAAGAGTTTTTCGGATTCGGATTCGGGGGTGGAGGTTTCCAACGCCCGCAACCTCGGCCGAAAGTAGGTGCCGGTTCGGGTGTCATTATTTCGACCGATGGCTATATCATAACCAATAACCATGTGATCGATGGAGCCGATGAGCTGGAAGTGACGCTGAACGATAATCGGAAGTTTGAGGCAAAACTGATCGGGACAGATCCGACAACCGATATCGCTTTGCTGAAAATCGATGCTAAAGATCTGCCGACCATTCCGTTCGGAGATTCTGAAAAACTGAAAGTAGGAGAGTGGGTGCTGGCGGTCGGAAATCCGTTTAACCTGACCTCTACGGTTACAGCAGGCATTGTAAGTGCAAAAGGACGTGATATTTCCATCGGAAGCAGAGCCGGAAAAATCGAATCGTTTATTCAGACCGATGCGGCCGTTAATCCGGGAAATAGCGGTGGTGCCTTAGTGAATACCAAAGGCGAATTGGTGGGTATCAATACCGCCATTTACTCGGAGACCGGAAACTTTGCCGGCTATTCGTTTGCCGTACCGATCAGTATCGCCGGGAAAGTGGCGAACGACCTGAAACAATACGGCGTTGTACAACGTGCCATTTTAGGTGTGGAAATTTTGAGTGTTGGCGATATCTCCGATATGTTGGGCTATCCGAATCTTCCGGAAGACCGTAAGAAAGAATTGACGGATTTGAAGGCGAAAATAAAAGTTTCGGAAGGCGCCAGTGTTGCCGGATTCTCAGAGCGCAGTACGGCAAAAGAGGCCGGAATCGAAGTGGGCGATGTGATTACGGCGGTGAATGACGTGAAAGTGCGTTCTGCCAATGCTTTGCAAGAGCAGATCAGTAAATTCCGTCCGGGAGATAAAGTACGGGTTACGGTTGACCGGAACGGGAATACGAAAAACTTTACGGTCGAATTGCGGAATGCACAGGGAAATACAGCCGTTGTGAAAGGCGGTGCGGACAGTGCGGACCTTTTAGGAGCTGCATTCGGTGAACTGTCGAAAGAGCAGAAGCGGCGGTTAGGTATCAGTTATGGTATTGAAGTGACCGGATTGCTGAACGGCAAGCTGAAAGAGGCCGGCATACAGAAAGGTTTCATTATCATGGTTGTAAATAATGAGAAAATAACGACGCCCGATCAGTTGGAGAAATTGGTGGATAAGGTATTGAGAAGCAGTTCGGAAGATCGCTATTTGGTGGTGAAAGGATTTTATCCGAACGGCCGGACGAAAGTCTTTGCGATCGATTTGTCGGAATAAATCATGAGAGGATTCGGGTTTCCCGGATCCTCTTTAAAAACCGGGAGGAGTTTGCTTCTTCTTCGTTGTAAAAAACGAGAAGCAAACCCCTCTTATCATATTTAAGAGGGAATACATGCCTTTGTTAGGTTCGTATGCGTGGAATTACAGGAGGAAACGTATTTCTCCTTTATTTTTCGCAACAATTACAGCAGGAAGATTGTTAAAGGTTTATAATTGGTCCGGTATGGGTGTGCCCGGCTAATTCTCTCTATTAAAATAATATTATCTTTGCACCCTGATATTATAGAATCATTGGATGAGGCAGTTAAAGATTACAAAATCCATTACCAATCGTGAAAGCGCTTCGCTGGATAAGTATCTTCAGGAAATCGGTCGTGAAGATCTGATCACAGTCGAAGAAGAGGTGGAATTGGCACAGGCTATCAAAAGAGGAGACCGGAGAGCTTTGGAAAAATTAACAAGAGCGAATCTGCGTTTTGTCGTTTCTGTCGCAAAACAGTACCAGAATCAGGGATTGAGTCTGCCCGACTTGATCAATGAAGGTAATTTGGGACTGATAAAGGCGGCGGAAAAATTTGATGAAACCAGAGGATTCAAGTTTATTTCCTATGCTGTTTGGTGGATTCGCCAGTCTATTCTGCAAGCTTTGGCGGAACAGTCGAGAATCGTACGGCTTCCTTTAAATCAAGTCGGATCGCTGAATAAGATTAGTAAAGCGTTCTCAAAATTTGAACAGGAAAACGAACGGAGACCGTCGCCCGAGGAGTTGGCAGAAGAATTGGACATTCCTGTCGATAAAATTTCCGATACGTTGAAAGTTTCGGGAAGACACATTTCGGTGGATGCTCCTTTTGTTGAAGGCGAAGATAACAGTCTTTTGGATGTGCTGGTAAATGACGATGCACCGATCGCCGACCGGTCGTTAATGAACGAATCGTTAGCTAAAGAAATCGATCGAGCCCTTGCTACATTGACTGAAAGAGAGAGTGAAATCATCAAACTCTTTTTTGGTATAGGCTGTCAGGAAATGACATTGGAAGAGATTGGCGACAAATTTGGTCTCACAAGAGAACGTGTCCGCCAGATCAAGGAAAAAGCAATCAGAAGGTTAAGACAAGGTACGCGTAGCAAGCTCCTCAAATCCTATTTGGGATAATTTCATTTTCCTCGATAGGGAAAAAACAAAAAAGGGATGTGCCAAAAATTTCATGTTGGCACATCCCTTTTTACGATCTCCAAGTCGCCCATTTCATGTGTGTGATTGTTTTGCTTCATGCAGAAAACGGACTTTTTGGAGGCCAATAGACGGCCTTTGAGAAAGCTGCTATTTTATCAGTCGGCAGGTATTGAAAAAAAACTCCCGACGTCACAGTTGTGACAAGCCTTTGTCACAACTGTGCCAATACGCTGTCACAACTGTGACAAAGGCTTGTCACTGGAGTGACAGAGGGGATGTTGCCAGGCAATCCTTTTTGGTTTGTATCGGTATTCTTTTCTACTACTTCTTTTTTCTTGTATTGTTTTTGTAATCAGTGTATTATGATTTGCATCATTTTTTTTCGTATTTTTACCCGAAAAAAGATGAGAAAGTACGGATTATTTATTTTGATGTACCTGCTTGCTGTTTCTCTTTTTGCCCAGGAACAGCAGTATTATGGGCTGGAAAAGGAGATTTCCTATCGTACCTCGGGCGACCGCTATGCGTTGGAACGCTGTAAATTGGATCTTTATTTTCCGGAAAAATCCACCGATTTTGCAACCGTTGTTTGGTTTCATGGAGGAGGATTGTCCGGAGGAAGCAAATTTATTCCCGAAGAATTAAAGAATAGCGGCATGGCTGTCGTAGCGGTGAACTATCGCTTGTTGCCTGATTGCCATTTTTCCGATTGTATAGATGATGCGGCAGCTGCTGTGGCCTGGACATTTCGAAAAATTGAAAAATATGGAGGAAGCCGGCAGAAAATTTTTGTATCCGGACATTCTGCCGGCGGTTACCTGACCAATATGATCGGGTTGGATAAAAGATGGTTGAATACATACAACCTCGATCCGGATTCCATTGCCGGATTAATACCTTTCAGTGGCCACGCCATCAGCCATTTTGCTTACCGGGCGTCGAAGGGGATGCAAGAGACGCAACCCAGTATCGATGAATTTGCCCCGATCTATTATGTGAGGCCGGATGCGCCTCCGATGGTTTTGATCTCCGGAGACCGGGAACAGGAAATGCTGGGACGTTATGAAGAAAACGCCTACTTTTGGCGAATGATGAAAGTGGTAAAGCATCCTTATGTATATCTGTATGAGTTGGACGGCTATAACCATGGAGATATGGCGACGCCTGCTTTTCATATTCTCAAACAGCATGTGAAGGATATTTTGAAGAAAAAGGAAGACGGAGTTTTATAAAACTCCGTCGATCAAATAACTTAATTGGTCCATCATGAGCGGAATCTCCTCTTCTTCGATTCCGGCCATCGTAAGTTCCTGCACATCTTCGTCGAACAGTTCCTGGAATTTTGTAAAATCGCCCTGTTCAGACGCTACAGCCTGACGGTAGCAGTTCAATGCTTCCCGCATGTTTTGCATGCTTCCATCTCTCATTTAAAGCATTTTCCTTTTTTCAAAGAAACGGCCAATTGGTTCCTACCGTTTTCATCGACCCACTCTCTGCTGAAAGGTAAATTGGCAGACAGCCAACTGTTAGAAGCGATGCTATCTTCTTTATTCGTCTGTAATTCTGACAGATATTCACTTTGTTTCAGCATCATGCAAATGTCGAACGAAGCCCGAAAGGAGATGATCAACCAATTTGACGGACAAGCTCAGGAAATGCTCCGGCTCAAACAGGAGGAATTGCGAAGCCGGCACAACAGGCAAGAACTGATTGCAGGCCAATACGTTCAAGACCTGTATCGCTTCTTCAAAGTACACCCCGACCGTTTCTATTTCGATGATATCTTTGACGAATCGCTCGATTTTCATCACATGCAGCTCCTTATGCCCTATATGAGCAATGAAGAAAATCTGACGATCATTGCAGAATATTATCTGCAAAAAAAATTTTTCACCGAAGCACTGACCGAATTCCGAAGGCTTTCTCAGATAAGAAGCGACAACCATGTCGTATTCCAAAAAATGGGCTATTGCCTGCAAATGCAAGAGAATGAGGATATAGAAGAGGCTTTGGAGGCTTATTTGCGAGCAGACTTACTCCATCCGGAAAGCACATGGACCATCCGTAAAATTGCCACTTGTTACCGTTCACTCAACAAGCCGGAAGAGGCCCTGCCCTATTATAGGCGTTACGAAGCGCTCCGCCCCGACGATCTTTCCGTGCAGGCCGCTATCGGACATTGTTATCTGGCCCTGAAGGAGTATAACGAAGCACTTAAATATTTCTTTAAAATAGACTATTTGGACGCCGACGGGCATAAAGCCTGGCGACCGATTGCCTGGTGCTCTTTTTTGACAGGCAAATATGATCAGGCACGCAATTACTATAAAAAAATTTTGGGCGACCGGCCTACGACTCAAGATTTTATAAATGCCGGACATACGGAATGGGCATTGCAAAACATGCGGGAAGCATTGAACTGCTACCGTCAGGCTGTAGCGTCTGAACAGGGCGATTTTACAAAATTCCAGGAACTGTTCGACGAAGATGTGCAGGAACTTACGATGGCCGGA
>JBHCAZ010000030.1:0-44947 GCA_041798765.1 Parabacteroides sp.
AGAAGGGCCTCCTCGTTGTACATCGATGATCACTAAAGGCAATTCGGCAATTACGGCCAGGCCAATGGCCTCGCTTTTCAGTGCTAAACCCGGGCCGGAGGTAGACGTTGCGGCCAAACAGCCGGCGAAACTGGCTCCGATTGAGGTACAAATTCCTGCGATTTCGTCTTCTGCCTGTACGGTAATGACACCCAAATCTTTGCGTTTAGACAACTCATGCAGGATATCGGTTGCCGGAGTGATCGGGTAACTTCCTAAAAACAGCCGTAATCCGGCTTTCTCGGCAGCGGCAATCAATCCAAAAGAAGTTGCTTTGTTGCCATTGACATCGGTATAGAAACCGGGAGCTGCTTTTTTGCTTTCGATCCGATAGGAAGAGACGGAGGCATGCAAGTTATGTCCATAGTTGTATCCGTCTGTCAGCGCCTTGACATTGGCTTTGACGATGAGCGGTTTTTTTGCAAATTTGTTCTGTAGCATATGCATGGCGTCTTCCAACGGACGATCGAATAACCAGCATACCAAACCTAATGCAAACATATTTTTGCAACGGAGGGCCGATTTATTATCCAAACCGAATTCAGCCAGCCCGTCTTTAACCATTGTCGAAATTGGAGCGGCCACGACCTGTACGCTGTTCAATCCCAATTCGGCAAAAGGATCGTCTGTCTCAAATTGGGCTTTTGTCAAGTCGCTTTTCTCGAACGAATCCGTGTCGATGATAACGATGGCGTTCGTTTTCAGATGTTTGACATTGACTTTCAACGCGGCCGGATTCATGGCAACCAATACATCCGCCTTGTCGCCGGGCGTAAGGATTTTTCGGGATCCTAAATGAACCTGAAAACCGGATACGCCACTGAGTGTCCCTTGCGGGGCACGAACTTCTGCCGGATAGTCCGGGAATGTAGAAATCTCATTTCCGAAGATCGCCGACAGATTCGAAAAGATTGTTCCGGTTAACTGCATACCGTCTCCGGAGTCTCCGGAGAAACGAACTACAACCTTTTCCAGAGTTGTTACTTTTGTCTGTTCTACCATAATATAGTTGATTAGATAATCGCTTATTAACCTTCTGCAAAGGAAAGGATAAACTTTACGAATTCAAAACTTTTGTAAATTAAAATGCCGAAAGAAATAGATCCAAATTATTAGCCGGTAAATCAAAGTGATCGGCAACATAACTGTTGACGATTTTTCCACCATACATATATACTCCGTTCTTAAATCCTGCATTGTTCTTGATCATGAATGAAATGCCGGCCATATCGCCCAATTCAAAAAAAAGCGGGACAAAAACATTGCTGAGCGCCATTGAAGTGGTACGTGCAACACGGTTGCTGATATTTTGTTTGCAATAATGCAATATGCCGTATTGTTCGAATACGGAAGGTTCTGACGGCGACAGATTACAGGTTGTCTCAAAACATCCTCCCTGGTTGACACGCAAGTCGATGATCAACGCCCCCCGTTTCATGCTTCTGATCATATCGCCGGCAATGAGATACCGGTGGCGGGCATTGATATACCGCATGGCACCAATGACCACATCGGCACTTTGAAAAGCGTTCTGCAAAACATTCGGATGGAAAGAGGATGTGAAAATTCCCTGCCCTAAAAGATGCTGGATCGTCCGTAATTTCTGAATATCTTCGTCAAATATTTTTACGGAAGCTCCCAATGCCATGGCGGCTCTTGCTGCTACCGTGCCGGCATTTCCTGCTCCGATAATGACAACTTCGGTGGGCGAAACGCCGGGTATGCCTCCTAATAAAATGCCTTTTCCGCCCAATGCATTGCTTAACATTTCCGACGCTATGGAGATGGCGGCGGTTCCCTCTATTTCGGAGATGAGGTTCAATATCTGGCAGCGTCCTTGCCCGTCGGCCAACAACTCGTAGGCGAAAGCGGTAATCCGTTTGCCGGCCATTAAAATCAACGCCTCTTTAGAAAATACATTAAACTGGATAAATGAGAACAGAGTGGCACGCGGTTTCATCAAGGCGACCTCCTCTACCAATGGGGGCATGATCTTCAAGATGATATCGGCCTGGAACACTTCTGCCGCTGTTCCTACTATTTCAGCTCCAGCCTCCGCGTAATGTTTGTCGGAATAATTGATACCTAATGCAGCTTCGCTTTCAATCAGTACCCGATGCCCTCGCCCGGTCAGCATATCCACTGCTTCAGGCGTCAATGTCAGCCGCTTCTCTCCTTCTATGCGTTCGCAAGGAATACCGATCTGCAGACGGTTGTTTATCCTACAGAGTTCTTGCAGCAGTTCTTGTGGCATGTAAGCCCCCGAAATGTTCTTTTCAAGACCTGTTCCCATGTTTTTCTCAAATGTTGGTATGCTCTAAAGTTATCTTTTCTCCTTATTATAATAATTGTGCCAGTTGATCGGAGACCGCGTATACGTCCTGTCTCGTCACTAACTTTTCGGCATCAAAAACAATCGCCGCTTTTTGATAGAATGGGGCTCTTTTTTCCAGACTTTCGGCAATGAACCGTCGTAAATCCGGCCCTTTCCGGTCTTTTAATACCGGACGAATGTTTTTGCTCGTTTCCAGCCGGTCTGCCAATTCTCCGACCGACACTTGCAGATAGATCGTCTGCCCCGTCCGGTTCATAAAATCCATGTTGTCGAAAAAACAGGGGGCGCCTCCTCCTGTCGAGATTAACACATCTTCGAACATCGCTACTTCGTGCAGCATTTTTCGTTCGATATCCCGGAACAACTCTTCCCCTTTTTCCGCAAAAAGCTGCCCCACAGTCTTGTGATAACGTCCTTCTATATAATAATCGAGATCGATGAAAGAAAGTCCTAATTTTTTAGATAGAACTTTTCCGACAGAGGTCTTTCCGGCTCCCATATATCCGATCAAAAAGATACGTTTCATATCAAATCGTTGTTTCTTGCAAATGTATGCTTTTTCTATATACAATTTCTTTTTATGTAAGAGAAATTTTATTTTTGCTACTCGTAACGAGAAGGGCATATGGCAAAAAGTAAATATTACGTCGTGTGGAATGGTTGGATGCCCGGTATTTATGACAATTGGACAGATTGCAACGTCCAGATAAAAGGGTATCCGCATGCGCAATACAAATCGTTTCCTACAGAAGAAGAGGCAAAGGAGGCTTTTCAGAGCGGTTTTATTTCCACAGGGAAGAGTGGCGGGGTGTCCGGACAACGGATGTCGGGAAAACCTCGTCCGGAGGGCGCTTTTCTCTGTGTGGATGCTGCTTGTAGCGGTAATCCGGGCGTCATGGAATACCGGGGTGTATATATGCCTGCGGAACAGGAAGTTTTTCGCGTCGGGCCATTTCAACAGGGGACGAACAATATCGGTGAGTTTCTGGCTCTTGTACACGGATTGGCCTTGCTGAAACAGAAAAACAGCCTGTTGCCTGTTTTTTCGGATAGCCGGAATGCGATTGCTTGGGTAAAAAAGAAAAAATGCATGACAAAATTGAAACCGACGCCGGAAAACAAACCCGTTTTTGACCTGATCGAGCGAGCCGAGCGCTGGTTGGCTACCAATTCATACCCGACATCCATTTATAAGTGGGAGACCGCAGATTGGGGCGAAATTCCGGCCGATTTCGGACGAAAATAATTTTTAAGAGACTTTTTTGCTGTATTAATACTCTATTTTTGAGGCAGAAATATTTTTCTTCTATCTTTGTCGGGCCAATTAAGTCATGAAAAGATGAATAGAGAGATGATGAATGGAGAGAAAGAAACAGAGATTGATTTGATTCTGCCTTGTTATAATCCGGCACCGGGTTGGGAACAGTACTTGATTGAGAAAAAGAGAGCGCTGAACAGAAAATTCGAAACGGTACATTTCCGGATTATCGTAGTAAGCGACGGGTCCGTCTGCGGGTATGAACCGGAGACCGTGTCGCGTTTGAAAAATGCAATTCCCGATATCTGCATTGTGGATTATCAGCCGAACAGAGGAAAAGGATATGCCCTGCGCGAAGCGGCCAGGCACGGACGGTCCTCCTACACCCTTTATACCGATTATGATTTTCCTTATACCGACGATTCGATGGAGCGGGTTATCCGTGCCTTGTTTGCCGGTGCAGATGTAGTGGTGGCCGTTCGGGACAAAAATTACCGGAAAAGACTTCCGGTATTCAGAAAAATACTGTCGTTTGCATCTCATTTTTGTAACGGCTGCCTGTTAAATCTGAAAATACGAGATACGCAAGGAGGCCTGAAAGGATTTAACCGTACGGGAAAATCCCTTTTTTTGTCAACCACGATAAACGGTTTTCTGTTCGATACGGAGTTTGTACGTAAAGCCCAAAGAAAAAAATTGAATATCGTAGCCATCCCGGCGCAGATCCGGGAGGGGATTCTCGTTTCGGATATGAATGCCCGGACAGTCAAATGCGAAATAAAGAACCTGTTTTCCATCTTATTCGGCCGATGATCTTGTTGAGTTTTGATATTGAAGAGTTTGACGTCCCTTTGGAACAAGGGATCCGGATTCCTCTTGAGCAGCAAATTGCTGTTTCGTCGGAAGGTACCCGGAAAATCATCGCTTGTTTGCACAAGCATGATATCCGTGCTACTTTTTTCTGTACGGCCCATTTTGCCCTGCATGCCCCTGATGTCATGCAGCAGATCGTTGCGGAAGGACATGAGATCGCATCCCACGGGTATAATCATTCTTCGTTCGATGTACAGGATTTAAAACGGTCGCGCGAAACATTGGAAGCGATCACCGGGCAATCGATCAGAGGTTTCAGGATGCCCCGTATGATGCCTGTCGACAAAAAAGAGCTTTGTCGTGCCGGGTATACCTACGACTCATCGTTAAATCCTACCTGTATCCCGGGGCGTTATAATCATCTACATCGTCCGCGTACCTGGTTTTACGAAGAAACATTACTCCAGATACCCTCTTCGGTCACCCCGTTCGGCCGCTTTCCTCTTTTCTGGCTCTCTTGCCATAATCTGCCGGAATGGCTTTATTTCAGGATGTTTCAATGGACATTGAATCACGATGGATATGCGGCAACCTATTTTCACCCATGGGAGTTTACCGATTTGAAAAGGAACAGCCAGGCGTGGAAACTGCCGTTTGTCATGACAAATCATTCGGGAGAGGCACTACTCGGACGGTTGGAACGGCTGATTCTTTTTTTGAAAAATAAAGGAGGAGCATTTAGCACCTACTCCCACTTTATCGCAAATCGCTGCACAAAATCTTTTAAACAATAAAGCATCCTTCTATGAAACCGTATGTAATGCGATTGAAAGATTTTTTCTCCCGACCATTTTTTAGCAGATACGATACGCTTTTCGGATTATGGTGCTTATTGGCATTTATCTCATGGATAACCAAATGGTTGCCCCACAAGTACAATAATTTTCTGATTTATAAATCTTCTTTTCCTCATCTGTTGCAGCAATTGCCGCTTTATCAGCCTTATCCGGCCGAACATCACGATGTATTTCTTTACGGGCCTTTTTTTACCCTGCTGATTGCGCCTTTTTCCTGTATGCCGGAATGGTTGGGAATGCTTTTATGGCAGACAGCCCTTGCCGTCGTTCTTTTCGGAGCGATCAAAATTTTTCCGTTTGAAGACCGATCGAAAATCGTACTTTATTGGTTCTGTTCCCACGAGTTGCTGACTGCCCTTTTTCTTTCTCAGGCAAATATTCTGATTGTGGCGTTTATCCTGCTTTCTTTTATTTTTATAGAGAAAGAAAAAGACTTTTGGGCTGTGTTTTTTATCATGGCAGGTACATTTATTAAATTATATGGTGTGGTCGGATTCGCTTTCTTCTTTTTTTCGCATCATAAACGGAAGTTTATATTTTCCTGCTTCGTATGGACACTCGTAATGTTTGCCCTGCCAATGATTTTTACCAATGGAGCGTATATTGCGGCAACCTATAAAGAATGGTTTGCCAGCCTGGTCGCCAAAAACGGCCTGAACCATTTTGCCGGTTATCAAAACATTTCTTTCCTCGGCATGGTCCGTAAAATCTCCGGAAATCCGGATTATTCCGATCTTTGGCTGATTATTCCCGGATTAGTGCTCTTTGCACTTCCCTATTTGCGGTTCCGGCAATTTGCATTTCCGGCATTCCGCCAAACAATGCTGGCCTCTGTTCTTATATTCCTAGTGCTGTTCAGTACCGGAAGCGAATCGAGCACCTATATCATCGCCCTGGTAGGAGTAGGTATCTGGTATTTGGCTGCTCCTTGGAAAAGAAGCCGTCTGGATCTCGGGTTGATGATTTTTGTCTTGATATTGACCAGTTTTTCCGTTTCCGATTTGTTTCCGGCTTTTTTGCGGAAAGAACTTGTGCGTCCTTATGCCTTGAAAGCTCTGCCCTGCCTGTTGGTTTGGCTCAAATTGATCGGGGAGATGTGCCGGAAAACGTATGCCTCTTCGGAAAATGGCAGAAACATCGACAACGCTCCGTCGTAAAGATATTTTTTCTTGACAGATATTCGGATTTTATGCTTATTTTTGTGATGTAAAAACCAAAAGATCGAACGTTTTATGTCGCACGATATCCAATTTTTATATAGCGGTGAAGGGATTTTACTGGTCACTTCCGTCATTTTATTCTTCAGCATTATTGCCGGAAAGGCCGGCTATCGTTTCGGCTTGCCTGCGTTATTGCTTTTTTTAGGAGTCGGCATGTTATTCGGGAGCGATGGCTTAGGGATTCAGTTCAGCAACCCCAATACCACGCAGTTTATCGGCATGTTGGCTTTGAGTATCATTCTGTTTTCGGGTGGTATGGATACCAAAATTGCCGAAATAAAACCCGTTGCCCGAAAAGGTATCGTGTTGGCTACAGTTGGCGTATTGCTTACGACACTGATCACGGGAGCTTTCATTTATTATATGTCGTTGCTCGTGGTCGGCGAGCCGGCTCTTTCATGGCCGGAATCGCTGTTGCTGGCTGCGATTATGTCGTCGACCGATTCGGCCTCGGTGTTCTCCATTTTGCGTAGTAAAGGTATTTACCTGAAAGAACGCCTGCGTCCGATCTTAGAGTTGGAAAGCGGAAGTAACGACCCGATGGCCTATATGTTGACGATTTTGTTGATCGCTTATATTCAGGTAGGCGGAATGAATCCCGGAGAAGCCCTGATTCAATTTGTGGTCCAGTTGGGAGTCGGAGCGTTTGCCGGTTATATTTTAGGGCGCCTTTCCGTATTTATTATCAACCATATCAACATCGAAAATGCCTCATTATATCCGATCCTGTTATTGACAACCGCTTTTTTCACCTTTTCAGCCACCTCCTTTTGTCAGGGAAACGGCTATCTGGCGGTGTATATTGCCGGATTAATCGTCGGAAATCATCGGATCGTCCACAAAAAAAGTATGGGGACCTTTTTCGACGGATTTGCATGGTTGTGGCAGATAACCATGTTCCTTACGCTGGGTTTGTTGGTCAACCCGCATGAATTGTTGCCAGTAGCCCCGATCGGACTGACCGTCGGTGTTTTCATGATTCTTCTGGCACGTCCGATAAGTGTTTTTATCTGCCTGCTTCCGTTTCGAAAAATGTCTTTCAAAGGCAAACTATATGTTTCTTGGGTCGGGTTGCGCGGAGCAGTCCCGATTATTTTTGCCACCTACCCATTGATAGAGGGCCTGAATCATGCCAATTTATTTTTTAATATTGTCTTTTTTATCACCATTCTATCGCTTTTGATACAAGGGACGACCGTAACATATGCAGCCAAATTATTGGGATTGGTGGATGAACCGGAACGTAAAGATGTATTCGGGATCGAATTACCCGAAGATATAAAAAGCGCAATGAGTGAAATTGATATTACAGAGGCAGTCCTCTCACACGGAAATAAATTGATGGAACTGACCCTGCCCGATCATACGCTGGCCGTTATGGTGAAACGCGATGGCCGTTATTTCATTCCGAAAGGGAATACGGAATTGAAAGAACATGATAAATTGCTGATGATTTCAGACAACGACGAGGCATTGTTGCAAGCATACGAATCGTTGGGGATCACCGATTATACCTTGAAAAAAAATTGATCGGACCTATCTTGTAATGAGCCGGATGCTGCCTACCAGACGATTGAGTCGCGTAAAACAAGAAGGCTTTCCGGCCCCATGTTGAAAAGTAAATCGACAATGCTCATATTCGGCAGAAAACCGTGTTTGTCTTGAAAGACCTGATAGTAAGGTATCGGCCGGAAACCGGGATCTGCCATGTCGTTTTTCGGCGATATGGAAGAACGGAAATCACATTCGGCATCCGGCCGGTAATCGCTCGTCGGTATCATGCGGGGTTGCAGGTCGATCAGTTGGCAAACCAGGTTGTATAACGCTTCATTGTAGTCTATCAGAAAGGTATATTTCCGTTCATAGAAAGGGGCGAAATCATCTGCGTAATAATCGAAAAAAGGACTCATGCGGTAGGCCGAAACCAATGCATTCCAATGCAGATGGCGCCAATTGCCATGATCGGAAATCCGGATATCCTGTGTCGGGCATTTGAGTGTTTCGGGTTTGATTACCGGAACTGACAATGTGAGCGCCCCGTTGGCGCTGGCTATGATACAGCGATTCCGATACGTTTGCTTTTGAAAGTTCTCCCGCATCTCTAAAAAAACGGTATCGTATTGTAACAGTTTACAATAATACTGTACGGGAGCCAAGTAGGCAGTAGATAAATAGGCGGTCGTTTGCATCAGTTTATCGTTTTGAAAAAGCGTCGTATATCCGGACTGAACCAACAAAACAGCGCGTTTCCGATAATCCGGCTGCGAGGGACAAATCCGAGATGACGCGAATCGACCGATTCGTTTGTGTTATCGGCCAACATCCAGTAATGATCTTCCCGGAAAAAGAAAAAAGAGACTTCTCGCCCATCCAGGAAGAGCCGGTTTTCTTTAAAAACAGCTTCCTCGCCTGCCTGTCTGATAATTGCTTCTTTACAGGCGATCAGCGCATTGCTGTCGAGGCGGTATGCCCGTCCTTTTTGTGGTACGATGAGTTTGTAAGGAGTGATCGGAATTTTGACCAGGCTCGAATCCATCGTGATGGGAGCTTCTTCTCTCAACATATATTCCTCAAAAGCGGTGAGCGACAGGATAAGACCCTCCGTCTTCTCTTTCTTTTTCCGTATCGGTATTTGCAGCCGTCGGGCAATCTTCAGGAAATCGCCGGCAAAAGCCGCCTTTACCGTATATGCTTGCAAGAGATGTGGTGCATACGGTATCGGACGCCCGTTGATTCGATACCCATCTTCCCCTACTTCGATCGTGTCACCCGGCATACCGATGCAACGGCTCAGAAAGAGGGCTTTCGAAGCAGAATCCTTCCGTAAAGGGCTTGTATACAAGACGACCTTGTTCCGGCCCGGGTTGTTCCGGCCCGGCAGTTTGTTGACCAGGATATACTCTCCTATACGCAACGTCTCTTCCATGGCATGCGTCGAAATCCGATAGGGGCTGAAACCGTATCGCTGTATTACGACAATACTTCCTGTAATCAGAAGCAGGATACAGCACCATTTGACGATTACGTTGGAAAAAAAATTCATTGTCTTCTTTTTAGTCGGAATGTACCCACCGGAACAGGCGCTTCCAACGAATTCCACCATCGAAAAGGCTTCTGTCTTTATCCAATGACAGCCAAATCATGATCGGTTTGCCGACAATATGGTCTTCCGGAACAAACCCCCATGAGCGGCTGTCGGCGCTGTTATGGCGATTATCTCCCATCATCCAGTAATAATCATATTTAAAGGTATAGGATGTTTCCGGTTTTCCGTTTATGAAAAATTCTCCGTTTTTTACCTCTAACGTATTATTTTCGTAGTTGCGGATGCAACGGCTGTACAAAGCCATATTCCGTTCATTTAAAGAGATGGTCGCTCCTTTTTTCGGAATCCATAGCGGACCGAAATTGTCGCGTGTCCATCCCGTGTGGTAATCAGCCGGATATGTGTCGTCCGCCCACGTATCAGGTTCGATAATGATTTGCTTCACGATCGGCAGATTACGGGCTTTTTCCAATTTGTCGGCCGTCAGGGGCAAGCGGTAAACCGGATTATATTGTCCCTTGTCATTCTGTGTAAATCCTAAAAATGCGATCAAGTCGGCATTGCCTACCAGGATACGATCGGCTTTGCTGACGTCTAACAGCCGGAATTGTCCTTCGTTGAGTAACGTCCCGTTTGTTTCAAGAAAATAGTTGAACTGTACTTTTTCCGGATTTTCGGCCGCCTTTCCGTCTATATAGACTTGATTGTTCCGTATCTCGATCGTATCTCCGGGCATACCGATACAACGTTTCACATAATTCTCGCGTTTGTCCACCGGACGATAAACAATCTCGCCGAAGACTTCAGGAGCGGCATGGAGGCGTTCCCTGCCTTGTGTGGCAAGGAGCGAGTAATAGTCGGGATTCTGCATTTTAAGCGCAACAGTGTCGCCTGCCGGAAAATTAAAAACAACGATATCGTTTCGTTTGACATGGCCTAATCCTTTTACCCGCTTATATCCCCAATGCGGCCATTCGAAGTAAGATTTGCAGTCGAAAAAGGGCAAGGTATTCTGTACCAAGGGAAAAGAAAGAGGCGTATTCGGTACTCTCGGGCCATAACTTAATTTGCTGACAAACAGATAATCGCCCACCAACAGCGATTTTTCCAACGAAGAACTGGGAATCTGGTAATTCTGGAAAATAAATATATTGATCATATAGACGGCTACCAGTGCAAACACGATGTCATCTACCCATTCCAGCAAATTACGTATTTTCGGATTTTTGGATCGTTTCCAGGCTCCCCAAGGAATATATTGCGTAAGAAACAGGTCGACGATGACAACGATTCCCAAAATCAACCAGCCGTTCTGCATCCATAGGGTAAACAGCAGCCACAGAAAAGCGGCTATGCCGAATTTTATCCATTGTTTTTTTGTGAACTTCTTCATATATCGCGAATATTTTTTAAAACTTTAACAGATCGTTCATGCCAAGAAAACCGGTATGACTGGCCGTAAATTCAGCGGCTATAACGGCTCCGAGAGCAAATCCGGCACGACTTTTGGCATCGTGTTTGATGCTGATGGTGTCTACATCCGATTCGTAAACGATTTCATGAATACCGGGCACTTCCCCTTCACGAATCGCATGAATGGGCAGATCCGTCTCGCTCTCAACCGTTTCGAGCTGCCAACGTTTTTTTCGATCCAAATTTTCCAAAATGCCTTCGGCCAGCGTGATTGCCGTTCCGCTCGGCGCATCCATCTTATGGATGTGGTGTGTTTCCGTCATGCGGACATCATAATCCGGAAATGCATTCATCAACTTTGCCAAATAGCCGTTCAATGCAAAAAAGAGATTGACACCCAAACTGAAATTAGAGGCGTAAAAAAAGGTTTGTCCCTCTTTTTCGCAACATTCCCGGATCTCCCCGATCCGATCTATCCAGCCGGTCGTACCGGAGACGACTGCCACACCGGCACGGAAACAGTGCATGTAATTGTCGAAAGCGGTTGCCGGAGTGGTGAATTCGATCGCGACATCGGCACTCTTAAACGCTTCGGAAGTGAACGCGTCCTGATTATCCACCTCTATAATAGAGACGATCTGATGTCCTCTTGAACGGGCTATTTGTTCGATGGCACGCCCCATTTTCCCATATCCGATAAGCGCTATTTTCATATCTTTTTCGTTATAATTAAAGGAGAAAGAGCCGATTCTCTTCTCTTCAAACTGCAAATATAAAGAATTATACTTAGATTTGTCAGGAAAATCTTAACTATAGGAAAAATGGAACATTTATTGCATTATGTTTGGAAATACAAACTATATGACGAGACTGCTCTTACTACGACAAACAATCTTTCTGTCGAAGTCATTGATCCCGGCATTTCCAATACCCATGCCGGTCCGGATTTTTTCAATGCTAAAATAAAAATAGACGGGACGTTATGGGCAGGTAGCGTCGAAATTCATGAAAAGGCTTCGGATTGGAAACGGCACGGGCATGATAAGGATATGGCTTACGACGCAGTGATATTGCATGTCGTGGCAAAAGACGACAACGGGGTATGCCGGACAAACGGAGAAGCAATCCCGCAATTGGTTTTGCCGGTTCCGGAGCCGATCGTCAAAAATATAGGGTGGTTACTTTTCCGCGAACAGGCGATACCTTGCCGGGAGATAATCGGAAAAATTGCGACAATACATCTTTCGGCGTGGAAAGCAGCATTGTTAAGTGAACGGATGGAGCGGAAAACGAAGGACATTTTCACTCTTTTAGATCAATTTAACGATGACTGGAACGAGGTGTTTTACATCGTTTTATCCCGGAGTTTCGGTTTTGGTGTCAACAACGATGCGTTTGAACGGTTGGCGAAAAGCCTGCCTTTCCGGTCGATCCGGAAACAGCGCAACAGCCATTCACAGATAGAATCTTTACTTTTCGGGCAAGCGGGCATGTTGGACGAACAGATCGATGATCATTACTATCGTTTTCTGCAACGCGAATATCGCTTTCTGGCACATAAATATGGTTTAAAGCCCTTGGATGCATCGGTTTTCAAGCATTTACGAATACGTCCTGCCAATTTCCCTTATCTGAAAATTGCGCAATTAGCCGCTATCTGGGTGCATCATGATACGCTGTTTTCGGCGGTATTGGAGAAAAGGACCATAGAGGAAATAAAAGCACTCCTGCGTGTGCCGCCCTCCGTCTATTGGGAAACCCATTTCCATTTTCGGAATGCGGCCCCCCGGCAAGAAAAACGACTCGGCGATTCGGCATTAAATATCCTGCTGATCAATACGGCGGTCCCGATGTTGTTTGCATACGGTATCAAACATAAACAATCTGAATACAGCGAACGGGCTTTCCGCTTGTTGGAACAGCTCCCGCCCGAAAAAAATACGATCGTCTCCTCTTTTGTACAGGCAGGAATACCGGTAGAACATGCCGGAGACAGCCAGGCGCTTATTCAACTGAAGCGGGAATATTGCGAAAAGAAGAAATGCCTTTATTGCCGGATCGGTTTTCGTTTTTTGAAACAATCGGCCATGCTTTCTCCTGCTTATCGGCCTCTTTAACGTATAAACCGGTGTAGGGGTATATCCGAGTACCGCCATGCCGGCATTCGGGAAGTTATGCCGAGCAACCAAAAAGGACGGACGACAAGTCGCTCTCTGTGACGTCGAAGTGGCACACTGCAAGCATCTAAAACCGGCGATTCTTATTTGTAAAAGGTCTTTTCAAATGCCGCAAAGTCCTTTCTTTTCAAGACGATCCGTTTCCAAAAAGCATCTAAGAAACCACTTCCGTAACCTATAAGTTGGATAAAGGAGGCGATAACGGACAAAAAACCGATTTTGATACTTTTGTTGCGCCAAGAAGCATCGGTAAAAATAAGCAAGCAGAATAAAACAAGCGGAAGCAGGCTCCAATAACAAAAAAATGAACCTATCAGGAAAAAAACTGTACCGATGGTAAAAAGAGTCGGTAACAAATGCACGATTTTCAATGAACCGGGATGCTTCAAATACAGGTTGATCCGGGCAATACCCGAATTATAGACCTGACGAAAAAATTTCGGCCAATCTGTACGTCGTTTGTGATACACCCATGCGGAAGAAAACAGGCAGACTTTGCACCCATGTTGGTATAGCCGGATACTGAAATCGATATCTTCTCCGAAACGCATGGTCGAAAAACCGCCCAACTGCTCGTAAACGGTCCGACGAATCCCCATATTAAAGCTACGAGGATAAAATTTATCCATTTTTTTCTTACCGCCCCTGATTCCGCCGGTTGTAAAAAAAGAGGTCATCGAATAGTTGATCGCTTTTTGTACGTCGGTAAAATGATCAGAAGCCTTATCCGGTCCTCCGAAAGCATCGGCCTGTGTTTTTTCCAATTCTTTCCGGACACGGCGGATATAGTCGGGTGGAAGTATGCAGTCCGAATCCAACACAATCAGGTATTTTCCGGTTGCTTTTCCAGCTCCATAATTCCGGGCATTGCCCGGCCCTCCGTTCGGAATGGCATAATAAGCGATGTCCAACACGTTCGAATAACGGTCTACAATCTCTTTACAAGGGATTTGAGATCCGTCTTCTACTATGACGACTTCAAATCCTCGCTCGTTTTGGGAGGTCAGACTGTCTAAAAGTTCTTCCACCTCATGAGGGCGGTTATATACCGGGACGATCAATGTCAAATCAGACTGTGTCATCATAAAGCTTCTTTTAACAGGAAATATCCGCAGGTCGTATAAAAATTACGGATATAAGGTATTTGCAGAAAAGGCCATAAGGTCCGCGGACGAAGACCGAATTTCGTCTCATAATTCGGATTGATCAGGTAAAGTTGCTCCTTTTCGATCCGAAAACCGGATGCACGGACAATCGCATAAAAACGTTCTAACGAAAGACCGGTATCTTTTATGTCCAACAATCCCTCCGGAGGTACTCCTCCCCACACCAACACTTTTCGGTAAAGAGACCGGGGGAGCAGATGAAACCAGGGAAGGTGGGAGAGGAAACGGTTGTTACAGATCTGTTGATGACCACCAAACGGATTCTGCCACGGCGGGAAACCGATGAAGACAACGCCTCCCGGATTCAGGAAACGCCTTAAGAATGGGATAAACCGCTCTTGGAAAGAGATATGCTCAATGACATCCCGGAGAATAATGACATCGAACCGTCCGAGCAGATGCACTGCTTTATAGATATCTTCGCAGATAAGCCGCAGATGCGCCGATCGAGGATGTGTAGAGAACATCGTCCGGGCAATCTCTATCTGAGGTGCGGAAATATCAATTCCCGTTACCGGGCAACCCCATGCTAAAAAAGGCTCGATATTCCCCCCTTCTCCGCATCCGATTTCGAGTACGGAAGATTCGGGAAGCAGCGTATAACCCTCTTGGATAAATGGAATCACAAATTTTCGGGTCGTTATACGTTGCTCCTCGAAATAGCGTTTTCGGTCGGCATGTCTCTGCTGCATACAAATGAATCCAGCCGGAATGATTGATTCTTGTCAATACCGATAATGATCCGCTTTATAAGGG
Source organism: Parabacteroides sp. (assembly GCA_041798765.1). Lineage (GTDB taxonomy): Bacteria > Bacteroidota > Bacteroidia > Bacteroidales > Tannerellaceae > Parabacteroides. Next base: position 15,081 of record JBHCAZ010000030.1, read on the forward strand.
CCCTCTACCGGAACACCGATATAATCGGCTTGTTTTTGAGTCAATTTGGAGAGTTTGACGCCAATCCGTTCCAAATGGAGGCGGGCCACCTCTTCGTCCAATCGTTTGGGCAGACGATACACGCCTACCTCATACGGTTTTTCCCACAAATCTATCTGGGCAAGTACCTGATTGGTAAAAGAATTGCTCATCACAAAAGAGGGATGGCCGGTCGCACACCCTAAGTTGACCAAACGTCCTTCCGCCAGCAGGAAGATGGAATGACCGGTCGGGAATGTATATTTATCGACCTGCGGTTTAATATTGGTATGCTGGATATTGGGATAGTGGACTAATTTGTCTACCTGAATTTCATTATCGAAATGTCCGATATTACAAACAATTGCCTGATCTTTCATCTGGGCCATGTGATCGATTGTGATAATGTCGCAGTTTCCCGTAGTCGTCACAAATATATTCCCTTCTTTTACAGCCTCTTCCATTGTAGTTACTTCAAAGCCCTCCATGGCAGCCTGCAATGCACATATCGGATCTATTTCCGTAACCAATACCCGGGCTCCATAAGAACGCATAGCGTGGGAACAGCCTTTTCCGACATCGCCGTACCCGGCGACGACAACGACTTTTCCAGCAACCATCACATCGGTTGCCCGTTTAATACCATCGGCCAGCGATTCCCGACATCCGTACAGGTTGTCGAATTTGGATTTGGTCACCGAATCGTTCACATTAATAGCAGGAACCAACAGCTCGCCTTTTTCCATCATCTGGTATAACCGGTGTACTCCCGTAGTTGTTTCTTCCGAAACGCCTCTCATCTCGGCAATCGTCCGATGCCAACGGGTAGGATCCTCCGCCAGAATACGTTTCAATGTATCTAAAACCACCTGTTCTTCATGGTTTCCGCCCTCTCGTTGAATAGAAGCAGCGTTATTTTCCGCCCGATACCCCATGTGCAGCAGCAGTGAAGCATCTCCCCCGTCATCAACAATCAGGTGCGGACCTTTTCCGTCGGGAAAGCGCATGGCCATATCGGTACACCACCAATATTCTTCCAACGTTTCTCCTTTCCAGGCAAACACGGGTATGCCATCGGCTGCAATCGCCGCTGCCGCATGATCTTGCGTGGAAAAGATATTGCAACTGGCCCAACGTACATCAGCGCCCAAAGCGACCAGCGTTTCGATCAACACGGCCGTCTGGATTGTCATGTGCAACGAACCGGTAATACGTGCTCCTTTTAGAGGTTTCTGTTCGGCATATTTTTGACGGAGCGCCATCAATCCCGGCATTTCATGCTCTGCTATTTCGATCTCTTTCCGACCAAAATCGGCCAAGTTCATATCTGCCACTTTATAGGGCAGGTCTGTTGGAAATAAATGTGACATAATTCAACTATAAAAATTAACGATACAAAGGTATATACTATTTACGAACCACCTGTTATTCCTGTCCGGAATCCAGTCTGTTTTTTTTTGTATTTCCAGCCCGACCATCCGATCACGCCAAGCAGCAGCAACAAGATGGCAAACGCGCTGTAAGACGAAACATAAGCGGCTGTTACATATCCGGAAGGCTTGAACTCAAACACCACCGTATGTTCTCCTGCCGGAATCTTCAGCCCTCGCAGCAACCAGTCGGCGCGGAAATGGGGCACTTCCGTACCGTCTATAAATGCAGTCCATCCCGGCTGATAGTAGATTTCCGAAAAAACAGCTATCTGTTCTTTTTCCGTATGGGTTTTATAAGTCAGCCGGTTCGGACGGTAATCGGTCAGCCGGATCATCGCCGTAGAATCCTTCTGAGGGACAAATCTCTCCAATGCAGCCTGAAAATGCTCGTCGACCACTGCCGTTATCAACGGGTCGATCGTGTTCAACGCCTCTATTTCCGCATCGGCATCCGCTACCAGTTTTACCTCCTCGACAAACCAGGCATTTCCAAAGGCATACGGATTTTTGATCGGCTCCTGATCCGGATGGAAGACAATATAACGGGTATTCAGCATATTCAACGACGGTGCATTTTTTAAGGCAGGCAAGATATCGTTTAGCGTCTGTGCCTCCTGCAATGCACCGATAATCCCCATAAGTTCACCATTCAAACGGTAGTCGATCAGCTCCTGATAACGACGTAATTTGACGGCATGATACCCTCCTATCGAATGATGGTAATAAGAGGTATTGGTCTCCTGCCACGGGTTGTTGAGGTTGATCACCCGGAATGTGCCGTCCGTATCGGCCAATATTGCCTTATCGGCTGCCGTTTGGGGATACATATCTGCCGGTTTCTGTTTTACGAATTTTTGTTCATTCAAGTAACGGCGGTCTACCGTCCACAGATCCACTAAGATCAATATCATCAGTCCGGCATAGATGAAAGGGGCTATTTTTTCTTTCGTTTTAGATGCTTGATAAAGCAGCAGCAGTGCTGCACTCAACAGGATGAAAATCAGCGACCGGAAAGCATCCGATGTCGCCAAATGGCCCCGATCAACCAATAAGGCATTATAGTACCAATCCGGAACCTGTCCTTTAAACTGGGCATCATACGTTGATTGAAAATCCAAAAACAGCGAAGGGATGCCCCACAGCAGCAGACAAAGTCCGCCTGTCAGTCCGACCGCCCACAAGAAACCCCGTTTCAGCCGTGCCGGATCCACTTTTCCGGAAAAAACGTCCTTTAATCCCCACATGGCAATCAGCGGAAAAACAAACCCCGGAATTACTAAAGCCATTTCTACGGTACGAAACTTGTTATAAAAAGGTAGATAATGGAACATAATATCGTTAAAAGCATCGAAATTACGTCCTAATGCAAGAAATGTCAGAAAGACGGTTCCTCCAAACATCCACCATTTCATATTATTCCGGATCACAAACATTCCCAATATGAACAGAAAACAGACAACAGCCCCAAAATAAACCGGTCCGGAAGTAAAGACTTTATCTCCCCAATAGGTGTAGGTCTGCACCTCTTTACCTACTTGGATGCCGTTTTTCTTCATCTCCTGATACAGTTCGGAAGAGCTATCGAGTGTACCCGCCGAACTTCCTCCATACACATTCGGAACCAAAACGGTCATCAATTCTTTCCAGCCGTAACTCCATTGAAATGCATATTCTTTGTCTAATCCGGATGAGGCCTTCTCCACTTTCCCCGAAGCATCCGGGCGGGGTGTAAGTTCCGATTTTCCACGGATAGAATGCTGCCCCAAATCCCAGTTCGAATACATCTGTTTGGCGTTCGGAAGTACAGCCAATGCCACGCAAGCCAACATAATAAGGGATGTTCTCAACCATTCCGTACATGCTTTTTCATTGATTTTCCGAAAAGAAAATCCGGCATACAAAAAGAGGCAAAGGAGCATCAGATAATAGGTAATCTGAATATGTCCGTTACCCAAAGAGAGTGCAACCCCCAATAAAAAGAGCACGCTCCCCCACAGGTATGAACGCTTGAACAAAAGGATCATTCCAGCAATGGTAACCGGCATATATCCGATTACATAGGCTTTCACAATATGTCCGGCCTCTATAATGATCATATTATAAGAGGCGAAAGCGAATGCAATCGCTCCGGCGACCGCCAACCACCAGTTGATCCCCATGACACACATCAGCAGATAAAAAGAGACCAAGGCTACAAAAATAATGGCAGCATCTCTATATCCGATCATTTTCAGCAAGTCGTCTATTATTGTATACGAAGGCAACTCGGGTGCAGGCGCCCCGTATCCCGTTACATAAGGCATCCCTCCGAACATCGCATCCGACCAGGCACTGAACTCTCCGGGCTGTGCCGTCCGGGCATATTTTTCCATCTGGCTGTGCCCCATTCCGGTCGCCTTTATATCATCTCCCTGGACAATCACCTTTCCGTCGAATACCGCCGGAGAAAAAAAGACTGCTACCAACCCTACAAACAGCACCAGGGCTGCTACATGTCTTCCTGCTTTTTTCAGCAAATCATTCATATTCTTTTTCTTCATTTAATTTTTCAAACATTTCTCCATACATATTTGGCCGTATAGAAGCGGATCGCAAACCAGATATGCAGCAGATTGGTCATCCATTTGCCGTAATAATGGCACATAATCCGGTATCGCTCCTTCAAAGAGGCTTTTCGTTGGATGCTGCTGGTCCCCCCCTCTAAAAAATCGGAAAGGATCCGATGCGTATTCAAACAGTATTCTGCCTGTTTTAAACAGCGGATACACCAGTCGAAGTCGGCCGAATAGCGATACGAAAGATCATACAAAGGAGCGATCGCCCGTTTGGCAAGGAAAGACTGGTGGCACACCAGCATTCCCATCCTGAAACTTTTCCACGAAAGTTTTCGGGGTGCTTTTAAACGCCGCATTCCCAATGATTTTCCATTCAGATCGACAATATGCGTCTCTCCGTAGATGACCTCCGGCCAACGCCCTTTTTTTTCTACGGCAGCAGCTATGCGGCGAAGCGTATCGGACGTATGAATCGTATCTCCGGCATTCATAAACCAGACATAATCGCCGGTTGCCCGCTGCAAACCTTTATTCATGGCATCGTAAATACCCTTATCCGGCTCACTTACCCAATAAGCCAATCCTGCTTCATATTGCTTGATGATATCTACGGTCCCATCGGTTGAACCGCCATCTATGATCAAATATTCGATCTCCGGATACGACTGGCTCAAGACACTGAGTACCGTCTTCTCCAAGTAATCGACAGCATTATACGTCACTGTAATTATCGAAAATCGAGGTTGTTGCATATTTTTTGTTTATCAGCGGCCTACCCTGTCGGAAGATCGCATTGGGTTATCAATCATTTCGCGGTAAAGGGCCATATATTGCGCAGCAACGGCCTCCTCCGCATAACAACGTTTCACTTTTTCCACACAAGCGGCCGACAAGGCTCGTTTGTCGGGAAAATCCAGTACCCAGTCGATTCCGGCTGCCAGATCTTCTGTATCTTTATAGGCAGCGACATATCCGTTCCGTTTATGGTCGATCATTTCCGGAATTCCGCCGATCTGAAAACCGACACAAGGGGTTCCGCATGCCATCGCTTCCATGATCGTATTGGGCAGGTTTTCTTCCAAGGAAGAGGTAACAAACAGATCGATCGCATTATACAGAGACACAATCTTGTCTTTGTCGGACAAATAGCCCATATAGTGTATCTTCACCGGAAGCAACGCGGCCAACTCCGCTTTTACCTGGCCGAAAACGACTAATTCGATTTGTTTTCCGGAATTTCTTTTCAAGGCCTCGATCAGGTAGACGGCTCCCTTTCTCGGATCACTCACATTCAATGCACCGAACAGCAGCAAAAAGGGCTCTTCCGGTAAACTCAACTCCTTTCGGGCGGTTTTTTTATTTTTCGGGCGGTAGAGCGACAAATCAATCGGATTTGGAATGGCACAGATTTTTTTTCCGAAAAGCAGCCGGCTTTGGCCGGCTTTTTCGGCTAACCAATTACTGCAACCGACAAAACAGATCTTGGCATTCCGATACATTTTTTCTTTTTTCGAAAAAACAACGGTCGAGAGGTCCTTTCCTTTTGAATGTAAAAACGGGCAACCTTCACAGCAAACCTGATACTTCACGCACGATCGGGCATGGTGGCAAATGGCTGTACATGGCCACATATCATGCATGGTCCAAACGATCGGTTTACCGGTCTGAAAAAGTTTCTTCAAATCGGATAAAGAGAGGAATCCCTGATTGATCCAATGCAGATGAATCAGATCGGCCTCTTGTATCCATCGGTTTTTCGAAAGGTCTGTTCCGGTATTGGCAATCGAAACCGTAAACAGTTGTTTTTTATCAAAACCATTACACAGGAAAAGAAGCAGCCGTTCCCAATAAAAACGGATTTTCTGAACGATTTTCCCCCAAATGCCTGTCGCTACCGGAAACACGCCGGGATCGTCCGACTGCTTGTCGCGTACAAGCATTTTCACGGAAAGGCCGGCTTTCGAAAGCGCTTTGGCCAACCTTCCGGCAGCAATGGCTGCCCCGCCGGTCTGTTCAGAAGTATTGATGATGACAATGTGCATGAGCTGTATACTTTCCTTTTTTTCCGATGCTATTTCGACAATCGTTCCAGATATTTATTCCTGAACAACAACATTTTCAACCGATAAGGCAATATCGGAAACAACAGGGCCTTGATCTGCTTCTTGCTATTTCCGAAATTTCCCGTATTTATGAACGTATGCCAAAGCAGATTCATATACGTTCCGAGTGTTTTTTTTGTCTGAAAACGGCTCTTTGCCTGTAAATACCGCAAAAAACGGCGGTCTTCCGGTTTCAATTCGGCATGAAAACGATGCAAGACGACCTCAACCGCCCGATTCAAAGAAAAGGCTGCATCCCGTTCCCTCGTACGGCTTACAATGCCAACACCCATCCGATAAACCGAATAATATCCATCAATAAAAAAGACCCGGTCGGCATGCAGATAGCGGTCAATCCCCCAGATAAAGTCGGCATGAATGCCGATATCCTCCAAATAAGGAGCTGTCTTTTCAAAAGCTGCTCGGCTCACCATGCCGTAACGGTCGTCGATCAATCCGCGTACACGTAGAGGAAGAATATCCCGGTCTTGAAACATCATATTGCTATGCCGAACCTCCGTTCCGTTCTCGAATAGATTGATAATATTCGGAATCATAATAAAACGGTCGGTATCCGGCTGTAGCTTATTTTCCTCGATAAACCGCGTGACAGCCTCGAAATAGCCGGGCATGATATAATCGTCGCCAGCCACACAGGTAATCAGGTTTCCCGAAAGCGAACGCTCTGCATAATTGAAATTCTTGAATATGCCTTGATTCACCGCATGCCGGTGCGCCTTGAGGCGGTCGGGATATTGTTGCAGATAAGACTGGATAATGTCCCATGTCCGGTCGGTCGAATGATCATCGAAAATACAAATTTCATACGGCCTGACCGACTGTTCAAGAATGGAATCGATCGCCTTTCCGATATATTTTTCCTGATTATAAGAGACGATATAAACCGATATCCGTACAGGCATACTCATACAAAAGCATTTAATTTCTCCGTAACATAAGCCACCTCTTCACGTGTCAGTTCCGGACTCATCGGCAGACTCAATTCTTCCCGATGAATTTGTTCGGTTACAGGCAAGGAAAGGTTATTCCACGCTTTATAGCATGCCTGTTTATGGGGTGGAATCGGATAATGGATGTTTGTCTGAATGCCGTTTTCCTCCAAATAACGCTGTAATTCGTCCCGTCGGCTGCAACGTATCGGAAACAAATGGAAGGCATGCGCTGCCCAATCCGTCACCAATGGGGTAACGATCAGCGGATTTTCAATATGGGATATGTAATAACGGGCGATCTCCTGCCTCAAGCGGACATCCTGATCCAAATATTTCAGTTTCACATCCAATATAGCAGCCTGTATTTCATCAAGCCGGCTATTTCGTCCGGTATACTCGAACACATACTTCCGCACCGAACCGTAATTCGCCAACGAACGGATGGTGTCTGCCAATAACGAATCATCGGTTGTCACAGCGCCTGCATCTCCCAATGCTCCTAAATTTTTCCCGGGGTAAAAACTATGTCCGGCCGCATCTCCCAAAGAGCCGGTCCGACGCCCCCGGTACAGGCATCCGTGTGCCTGCGCATTATCTTCCACCAATTTGAGCCCATACGTGTTACAAAGTACCCCGATACGCTCCGTATAGGCACATTGGCCGTACAGATGGACGATCAATATCGCTTTTGTATGGTCGGTAATCGCCTCTTCTATAAGCGATTCGTCGATCTGGTACGTATCCAAACGGGGTTCGACCAATACCGGTTTCAGCCCGTTTTCGGTTATCGCCAAAATGGAGGCAATAAATGTATTGGCAGGGACAATCACCTCATCCCCTTCTTGCATGACCCCCATCTCTATATAGGCCCTGAAAATCCAAATCAAGGCGTCTAATCCGTTGGCAACCCCCACACACTGCCGATTTCCTATATATCGGGCATAATCTTCCTCAAAACGAGCAAGTTCTTTTCCTTGCAAGTACCATCCGGAATCGATGACGCGGGCGACCGCTTCATGTATTTCTTCCGAATATTTATCCGTAATTTTTTTTAATTCAAGAAACTTAATCATCTTCCAATTGGCAAAGCCTGCCGTTTTTATCTTTTTTGTCCATATCTAAAAGAATCCCCTTCCGCGTTACAAATCCGCGTTGTACAGCCGGATTTCCATACCACACGGTATAGGGAGGGATTGATTTTGTCACCACGCTGCCGGCTCCTATCAACGCGTATGCCCCGATTTCAATGCCGGCAATAATGGTCGAATTGGCTCCGATGGAAGCACCGTGCCTGACAATTGTCGGGACCAGCGTCCACGCTGTCGCACGTGAACGGGGAACCAGATCGTTGGTGAACGTCACATTCGGACCGATCATCACGTCGTCTTCCACCGTAATACCGTCCCACAACTGTACGCCGGACTTGACGGTAACACGGTCGCCGATCTCCACCTCGTTTTCAATCAGCACCTGTGCACAAATATTACAGTCCGAACCGATTTTTGCTCCCGGTAAAATGACACAAAATTGCCAAATGCGCGTATTTTCACCGATCTGCTGCGACCGGACATCGGATAAGGGATGTATCATGGTCATTTTGATACGTTTTTAAAATTCAGAAATTCGGCATAATCGCGAATATAATCAGCCGGATCGTAACGATGCGAAGCCAATACCAGACAGACGGAACCCGATGAAAAATCGTCCAGTTCCCGCCAGATACCGGGTACGACGAATAATGCCTGATAAGGCCGGTTCAACAAAAAGGTCCGCTTTACATTTCCGTCGTCTAACATCACCCTGAAGCTCCCGCTGGCGGCAATGACCAGTTGGTACAATTCTTTATGCGCATGTCCTCCGCGAGACTCCCCTCCCGGTACATCATACAGGAAATAAGCGCGTTTGACATCAAACGGGACGGTAACCCCATTTTCTACAACGGTAATATTCCCCTTTTCATGATGATGCTTGTCCAATTCGATCACCGTGCAATCGTATACGGTAGTACTACAGGCTATCGGATTTTCTTTTAAACTCTTCATAATCATAAATATAATCCGATTTGTCAAAAAAAGTGGAAGCCACGACCAAAGCCAAAGAATTGGTCGAAAAATTCATCATTTGCCTCCAGATACCTGCCGGTACATACAGTCCGTAATACGAACGGTTCAAGAAGTAGGTCCGGCTCTCTTTTCCGTCATCCAACAGCACATCGAAACTTCCGGACAAGGCAATAATCAGTTCCCGGTTTTGACGGTAGGCATGCCCTCCTCTGACCTCTCCTCCCGGAACATCGTAAATCCAATACGTCCGCTTGACATCAAACGGGATCTGCGCCTCCTCTTCCACAAACGACAAATTACCTCTTCGGTCCGTGATTTTAGGAAGTTCTATCAATCGTACATCCGATAAGTCCATGGCTGTCACTTCTTAAAAACATCTTCAATAGCCTTTTTCAACGCTTTCAAATAGCCGTGCCCGAATTTCAGGTCCGGCTCCATATAATTTCCTTCCGCCCATTCGTTCCACGACTTCAGGAAGACGACCCGTTCCTCCTCCGGTTTTTCCCGGATCTCTTCAAACACCTCCCGGGCATGCCGGTAGAACAGCTCCGGTGTAGAATGATTCAGTACATTCCCCACCGAACCGGTACGCGGCGTATGGTCCCAATTCGGCAAGATGGTCGGAAAATAGACTACCGGATCTACCTGACGACTATAAAAATACTTCATGGCATTTTTGTATTCATACACATTTCCCACTTTAAAAACCGTACGTAAAATTTTATTGCGCACTTTGTCCCAAAAAGAAAATGCGTATTTTTTAAAATCGAACAGCGTGTCGATGTTCACATACGAGCAAAAAGCGCGTACTTTCTCGATATCTTCCGGATTATTCGCCGAATTTCCGACAAAACAGATTCCTTTCTCAAACCCGTTTTCTTTGGCTAAACGCTGCCAACATTCGACAAAAACCGGAACTTCGGGCGATGCCAACGGCGAATGAATATAAAAAAGCGGGCGACCATCCACGCTAATGTAACGTTTGTCGCGGAAAGCGGGTAACACATCGTAAAAATGAGCTTCATAGTCGGAAACACCTCCATATGTTTGTGCAATCAAGGCCTCCTTGCTTTTCACGCCACAATGGATACCTTGCCAGCTATGGTTCGCCCATCCTAAACAAAAGGGGAAGTCGGGTTTTCCGGAAGCCAAAACTTCACAAAAGGGCCTTTCCAGCAGACGACGGCCATTTCCGAACCAGTAATGCCAATACAAGAAACCCTCCACACCATACTTACGCGCCAATTCGGCCTGGGCTTCCCGGGTTTCGGGAACCCTCAGATCATAATAACCCAGATCTGCCGGTACTTTCGGCTGATAATGTCCTTTAAACAGCGGTTTCGCTTTCCCTACATTCGTCCATTCCGTAAATCCCTTTCCCCACCATGCATCATTTTCGGGTATAGGATGATATTGCGGAAGATAGAATGCGATCACACGTACCTTTTTCATCTTTTATTCCTTTACTGCTCTTACAATTACTTTTCTTAACATATTGTCCCAAAACAGGAATCCTTCGGTAAATTGCAACCGAAAACCATGGCCGGACAAGAAAGCCGCAATATCCTGTGCATCCTTCTTCCGATGGTATGTACAGATAGAGGCGACTGTCCGCCTGTTTGTCCTTAAGAAACCCGAAGCTCCCTGTAATGCCGCCATTTCGGCCCCTTCAATATCCATCTTCAAAAAACAGGGCATTTCCGCTTCGGCTCCCTGTAGAAACGAATCGAGCGTTATGCTGCCTGTGCTGTTTTGGTCGCCTACATATTTACGGATAATTTCCACCTTTTCTTTCCATGGAGCGAAAGTAGCGTTCAATGCCTCAATCCAATAATCTTCACATTCAAAAAGGTATACTTTTTCGGTAAACTCAATCGTATCCAGTGCAAAAATACCCTCCGCAGCACCCACATCCAACAATATACGGCCTTTTAAGGTTTCATAAGAGGCAACATAACGGTGTGGAGATTCAGGATCTTGTTCGATCAGCAAACTTCTATATAACACCGCCACCTCTTCTTTGGAGAAAGAGCGGGGGAAAAAAAGTTTTTTTCCGTGATGGACGACATATTTCATTCCGTTTCTTTCATCTACCAACACTTCTGTCTCTACAGAACGATAGGTTAAAGAGGCGGGAAAAGGATAATCGGTTATACCGTGTTTGCCCATAAAACGATAGGCCTCTTTTTCCTCCGAATCGGAATAGAAAAAAGGAAAAAAATAAACGCTTTTACTCTTCATTGTCGGACGGAAAAAGCGAAAAAAACGTAATAAACGCCTTAGGAAAAGCCGGTATATGCTCTCTCTGAAAGAGGCCGGAATATAGGTACGATACCAGTTCTCAATCATTTTTATACGATGTTTTCGTTTGTCACAACTTCAAAATCATTTCCCGAGAAAAAATGTGCAAGTTCCGAAAAAGAGCTTTTCGAGGAGGCGTAGATTTTATCGGTACGCGACAAGATCTGCAGTTCGGCGAATCCGTCGATAATCCCCTCCCGGCTATTTCTGCAAGCCGGGCGTTCCATCATCACGACTTTACTTCCGAAGCGGCTTCCGATCTCTTCTTTTACTTCCTGCGAATCGGAAGCTAAATAAAAACAAACCGCTTCACCGTAACGGGCAATCTCGTCTTCCATCTTCCGGATAAACAATTCGGTCGGACTTTCTTTGATTGCATAAATATGGTCTGTCCGTCGGATATGTACGCCAACCGTCCGCTTTCCATCCATTTTTTTCATTGTAGCACACACGATATCAGCAATTTGAGGATGAACAACGATCGGTCTCCACATGCTCTCGGTCGTATAAAAATACCAATAAGATACCATAAAAACATGCCGGAAAGGGGTCAGGTCGCCAAATAAATTCTCCTTTTTATCTTTAGCCAACATGGCCATATACACTTCCGATTCGTAAATGCGCCGATCAAAAAGGAACCGTTGAAAATAACGGGGGATCCATAAATTCCGCCGGCGCGGATTGTCTCTCAAAACCAGGTCGCTCCAGCCGGCATCACGAAGCTCGACCTGCCCGGAATCGGGGCACAACGAAAAAAGTTCCGAAACGGGACAATTCAGGTTGTGATCTCTGAACCAAATAATTTTCAGTGTTTTTCGATGATCTTTACAGTAAGCGACCGCCGAACATATCGCATACAGTCGATTTCCTAATCCGCCAATAGGCACCAAGGTAAAATCTGCTTCCATCTATGCTCTTATATTTTTTCGATGAATGATATATTCTTTGATAAAAAGAACGGATTCTTTAAAGATGACCGACTTGGTCAGATACATGGCCAGGCAATACAAAGCCCCTGCCAGCAACACCCTTGCAACCAGTAGCAAGTACATGTTCTCGATAAACATGGTAGTGGCATAGCTGATTCCTAAAACAAAGAGCGTGATCCCCAAGAAAGGGACCACATCTTTCAATACGTCTATCAGGCGGATCCGGATCAGCCTGTTTACAAAATAGTGCCAGACAAACAGCCAGCCGATATTCACCAGTGCAACTGCAAGGACCATATAATAAATACCGAACGGAAGCATTCCGACAATGGCTAACAACTGAGCGGCACCCAGTGCAACGGTGTTATACAAATACAGGTTCGATTTTCCGCGACTTAGCAGCACATGGGTATATAAATTGCCGATCGGAAGCACTGCACCCCAAATACAGAGCAACTGTAACACCGGGACGCTCGGCAACCATTCGGCCGAAATCGTAAGGAGGATAAACTCGCGGGCAATCAGAGCCAATCCCAACATGGAGGGAAACGCGATAAAGGAAACAAAACGCAATATCTTCCGAAAAACAGCCCGCTGACGGTCAATATCTCCCGCAACTTCCGTCAAGACCGGCAACGACACGTTCCCGACCATATTCCAAAGAAACGTATATCCGATGTTCATCCATTTATTTCCTTGTGTATAATAGCCGACTTCGCGCCCTGTATAAAAACGCGCCAGCAACAAGGAAAAAATATTCGCGTTTATCTGCGAAAAAACACTCGTCAACATAACCTTCAAGCCAAACGGAAACATCTCTTTCAGCGGTTGCATCCGAAATGACCAAGAAGGCCGCCACGGCACATAGTACCAGCGGAGCAGACTGCCCACAACGGCATGGGTAACCGTTTGAAAGGCAAGGCTCCAGTAACCGAAACCGGCATAGGCAAACGAAAGACCGATCACTCCTGAAACGATCTGAGCCGAAAGTTCTATCTTCATCCGCTCCTTTTGCATCATTTTCTTCATCATGAAGGCTGCATGAGGAACTGTTATGGAACTAATTAAAAACCAAAGAAATACAACTCTGGAAAAATGAAGCAACTCCGGATTATGAAAATAGGTGGCAATCAGAGGGGCACAAAAGAATAAGATGAAATAAGAAAGACTGCCGACCCCAAAACTGAACCAGAAAACCGCGTTGTAATCGTCGTGCCGCACCTCCTTCCGGTTAATCAAAGCGGTACTGAAGCCGCTGTCGATCAAAACGGAGGAGATTCCGGTAAAAATAGCCAGTGTACCCACCATTCCATAATCATGGGCTTTCAATATACGTGCAAGAAAAATCCCGAAAAACAGAATCATAATCTGCTGGAAACCACTGTTCAAACTTCCCCAAAAAAGTCCTTTTGTCGTTTTCTCCTTTAAAGTAGATGCCTCTTTTCGATCAGGTAATTCCTCTTCCATATCACTTTTTTATACAACGACCGATGCATGTTCCCGTTTCTGCAAAACATATTCCGGAAACAGTTCCGATTTTTTTTATCATACCCTATCCTACAGGGTACACCAAAGTTCGTCACTCCCATCGGTGAATAACGAAATTGTCACAAAGATAAGAAATTAGATCTCAACTATAGAGAAAACGCCTCTTTTTTATAGAGAAGCCTGCAAACCGGTTCGCTTCGGGAATCTACTTCATGTAAAATAAGGCAATCAAAAGCCTAATTGTGTACGAATGGACCACAGCATATTTAGGCCGGCAAGGAGGAGGTAATAAGATTTTTTGAGGAGCGCTTTTTTCCATGCCTTTGTCACAAAAGTGCCAATAAGCTGTCACAACTGTGACAAAGGCACGTCACAACTGTGACAGCGGGAGCGTTTTTTTTAAATACCTGCCGACCGACAAAATGGCTGTCTTTTTACAGACCGTTTACAGCCGTAAAAAAGATTCCTTGTTATTCGGATTCGCCAACGATGCGCATGGAAAATGAAATGAAATCGATACAAAAACGGGTATAAAAAAATTAAGGATTGTCTCCCGACAACCCCTAACCAACTTTGTTAACCTTAAATCTAATACTATTATGAAAAAACCACGATGCAAAGATAGGGGTATTTCAATTACTGTCAATATCTTCGGTCTTAATAAATGTTGTAAAATGTACAATAAAAATTAAAATCACCCCAGGAAGTGGTTTTTCGCTCTTTTTTTTACAGCCATCCCTCTTTTTGATACCAACGGATGCTCTCTTCCAACCCCTTACGAAGCGGATAAGCGGCTGTGAAGCCCAATTCTTCGCGAAGCGCCGTTGTATCACAGATCCAATTCCGCTGTTTGAGGATGAGGTATTTATCACTGTTGAGCGTCATGCTCTTTTTAAGTCGTTTACCGATCCATTCCGAACCATGGCAGGCAATCCGTACGATCCAAAGTGGGATACGGGCATGAAATACTTGTTTTTTTCGGAGAATTTCCTGTATCAGACAGGCAAAAGAGGCATCGGTATGGACATCTCCGTCGGCAACGAAATAATGCCGGTTACGGATTTCTTCCTTTTCGATAGCAAGGAAAGCCACTGTAGCCAAGTCTTTTACATAGATAAAGGTAATCCGTTGCGGTATGCGCCCAACAGCAAAATCAAAGCCTGAACGGATACTTTTGATCTCCATGAAGTAGTCTTTTTCGCCCGGCCCATACACACCGGTCGGCCGAAGAATAACATAGGGGAAAGCGGATTGATTGCGCAGGTAGTTTTCTGCGGCCAACTTGCTTTTCCCGTACTCGGTTTCCGGTTGTTGCGGATCGCTGAGAAGTATTGGGCGGAAGGTCGTTTCGTCTCCACTTCCATAACTGCTTAAGCTACTCATTAAAACAAACTTACGGGGGATACATCCCGACGCAGTCAAGGCTTCGATGAGTGTGTGGGTATATCCGGCATTTATTTTGAGAAAGTCTTTAGTATCCAGCGTTTTGGTAATACCGGCATTGTGGATGATATAGTCCCATGCACCGTTTTCTCGTACAAAAGTCGCCAATTGTTCAGTCAATTGTTCCGGATGAGCATACTTCAGGTCGATAAAACGGATCCGGGCATCTTGCAGATGCGCCCGACTACTACCCGTACGGATACCCGCCCATACCTCATATCCTCTGTTCAGCGCCTCCTCCACGAGAAAACCACCGATAAATCCACTGGCTCCTGTAATTAATATTTTCATAAACGTCTTTATTTGTCTTTCATATAAAAGGTATAGTAATACCACAGCAACCCGATCCAGTTAAGAAACAGGATAGTCAGTATCCATAGGATTCTTTGCCCCTTGCTAATAAACGGGTTCTGCATCACTGCCGTACAGCCGAAAAGGATAACGGCGATACTGATAATGAAGCCTATTTCGGGCAGACCGATCAGACAGAGTTTATTCATGTGCATGTTTTTTTAATATCCGGTGCGGAAGATTTCCATGCCCCAGCAATTCGATCGGACAAGCATACGATTCGTTCAGCCATTCTTCGGAGATGTTGCTGCCGGAATGGTAATGGAGGGTTTCGTTGACACAGGCGATGTTTTTGACCATGGAGAGGACAGTCCCGATATCGTGCGACACCAGTATGATGGCGCTTTCTTTGTTGACCTCTTCCAACAACTGATAAAAATGCGATTCAAAACGTTTGTCGACATAAGCATTCGGTTCGTCTAAAATCAACAGTTGCGGACGGGAGACAATCGAACGCCCGAGCAATACCCGCTGGAGTTGTCCGCCGGATAATTCGCCGATCGGCCGGCCGGCAAGAGTTTCCAGCCCCATCTGCTCCACCACTGCGTCGATACGTGCTTGCTGACGATTGTCCAACGAACGGAAAAACGGCTTTTCAGCCGACAGTCCGGAGGCAATGACTTCGCGCACCGAAATCGGAAATTTCCGGTCGATGAAGTTCATTTGCGGCAAATAGCCGATTTTCAACGCAGACACTGTTTCTCCTTCCCGAAAGAAACGGATGGTTCCGGAAGCTGGCGGAAGGATGCCGAGTATCGTCTTCAGTAAAGTCGTTTTTCCCCCTCCGTTCGGACCGATTATCCCGAGGAAATCATTTTCCCAGACGGTCAGGCAGACATCACGCAAAACGACTTTGGCGTCGTAAGCTGCTGTCACTTTTTCGATTTCAATGAGTTTTTCCATCGGCGAGCGCTTTTGCGATCCGTATCATTTCTTCGTCCCAACGATAATTCAAGGGATTTATCGTGATCAGTTTACAACCCGTTTCCCGAGCGATCAGCTCGGCATTTTTCCGGTCAAACTCCTGTTGGATAAAGACTACCTGTGTCTCATGCTTCCGGGCAGTTTCGACCAATTGCTTCAATTGAGCGGGAGAAGGTTCTTTCCCGTCCATTTCGATGGCAAGCTGTGTCAGTCCGAATTCGTCGGCGAAATAGGTCAGTGCCGGATGATAGATGATGAATGTCCGCAACGAAAGGCCGTCGAGCAATCCGTGAAGCTCTTTTTCCGTACGGTCTATTTCGGCCGTCAGCCGATCGTAATTCTCCTGATAATAAGAGGTATTCTCCCCATCAAGACGAATCAGGGCTTGCAGGCAATTGCGGGCAATGATGCGTGCTCCCTCTATGCTGTTCCAGATATGCGGATCGCCCGCTTCGTGATGATGACCGTCCGGATGATGGTGCGCCTCTCCCTCCTCTTCCTCGGCATGGGTATCGTGCAGCAGCGACATTCCTTCCGAGAGATCGAAAATGAGGAGATCAGGGTTATTGGCCTGTATTTTTTCCATCCAGGCTTGCTCGAATCCGATCGGACCGATACGGAAATAGGCCCGGCTTCCGGCGATCTGCATCATTTCCCGAGGAGTGGGGTCGTAGGTTTCCGGGCTTTGTCCGGAGGGAACTACGCAATGTACGGCAAATTTGTCGCCGGCGATCTTCTCGACAAAAAAACGTTGCGGTTCGATAGTGACCGAAAGTTGATGTTCATTTCCGCTTTTTTCTACGCAGCCGGCCAATAGAAGCCAAGCGAAGAAAAAGGCGCATATTCTGACAGGGTACATACTTTTTTATTTATGGAAAGGCAAAGATAACACAGTTCCTTTAAAAAGTCAAATGCCTTTATTTTTCATCCGGCCATAAACAGGGTTTACCGGTTGCTTTCACAATGGGACGTTGGGCGCCGACCTCCCGCAGGTAATTTCCGAGCAACATGGAGAGGTGTGCCGTGATCTGCGGATGGGTGGAGGAACAATCCGTTCTTTCACCGATATCCTCCCGGATATTGAATAATTGCTTTCTTCCGCTGCCGTAATCATACAGCAATTTCCAGTCTCCATTGCGGATGGCACAATTGAAGTTGATTCCCGGCCCGTCGTTCCCCCAAAAATTGGGCATGTTCCAAATCAGCGTGCGTCCCTGCGAAGGGTCGCCCGATCCGGTAAGCAACGGCATAAAACTGATTCCGTCGACAGGTTGTATTGTCCGGTAGGAAGAAATGCCTGCCATTTCGAGAATGGTAGGGAAGAAATCTTCGATCATCAAGTATTTGTCGCAGGAACTGCCCGGTTGCACGATGTTCGGCCAGCAGACAATCATCGGTTCGCGTATGCCTCCTTCGTGCAGGGAACCTTTTCCACTCAGCAGCGGGGCATTTTGCGTATATAAAGGTCCGTCTCTCCAATCGGAGTTGGTGGCAAGACCACCGTTATCACTCATAAACAGTATGATTGTACGCTCTGCTTCTCCATTTTGTTCGAGCCAGTCCATCAAATCACCGAGACTCTTGTCCATTCCTTCAACCAGCGATGCATAGGCAGCCTCGCGGTCGCTCATCCCTTTTTGTTTGTATTTGTCGAAGAAGCGCCGGTCTTTATCGATCGGAATGTGGACGGCATAATGTGCCATATACAGGTAAAACGGCTGGTTATACCGTTTGGCTTTCTCCAATGCCCCGATGGCTTCTTGCGTAAGTGCTTCGGTAGCAAAAACGTCGGTTCCCCAATATTTTTCCAATCCGGGAATCGACATCAGGGAGGTGGCTTTCCCCTCTTTGGTGTGCCCGTAATTCTCCTCTCCCAAATAGCTGGCTAATCCGCCGGCAGCATGTCCTGCTATATTTACCTCAAATCCCCAATGGTGCGGATTCTCACCCGGCGTATCGATTGCGCCGAAGTGCGCTTTTCCGCAGTGGATGGTATGATAGCCGTTATCTTTCAGCAACTGTACGAAAGAGGTTGCCGTATAGGTATTGGGCGTACCGTCTACTTGGCTGATTCCGTTGTAATTCCAGTCGGGTACAGCCAAGAGGCTGTCGGTACGGTCGGTTGTTTTGCCTTTCTCCAACGTCCAGTTTGTCACCCGATGTCTGGCGGCATTTACACCTGTCATCAAACTACAGCGCGACGGAGAACTGATACTGCACGCATAGGCCTGCGTAAACATCATGCCCCGGCGGGCAAGCCGTTCCATATTAGGTGTTTCGTACAATTCGTTGAAACGCGTTTTTTCTTTTCCAAAAGGGAGGGAGGTATCCTGCCATCCCATGTCATCTACCATAAACAGGATGATATTCGGCCGCTCCGGCACCTCTGCCGTACGACTGTAGGCCGTCGTTCCCGCAAAAGAAAGCAGGGCTACCGGTAAAAGGAAGTGACTTTGCATGATATGTCGATTACTTATTCAGCCAACCATCCGTTTATGACATCTATAATCTCTTTTTTGGTTTCATCGGGCATGTTTCCAATACGGGCACGGTGGCTGCCTCCCGGTTGTATATAGATATGCTGGTTTTTCTTTCCTCTGAATGTCGGGACGCGTGTTGCACTCCACGGATCGCATTCTCCGTATATGAAGATCATCTTAGGATCATTGTCTTTCAGAAAATCGTATACTTTATGATACAGTTCGGGCCGGAAGTCGATCTTGTTCTCCAACTCACGAGGGAGCATGATCCTATTAAGATATCCTTTGCTGCTTTTGATAGTCAAGTATTTCTTGAAGGGCTTCGTGTCATATCCGTAATAACCCAATTCGCGTGCCGCCTGCACAAAGAATGAAGTAATCGACTGTCCTTCCGAAAAATAATCCGGTCCACTGATCTCTGTCAGGTGTCGGAAAAGGGTTTCGGTATCCGACGAAGAAGGAGGAATTATTTCGGTGGAGGTTCCCCACTGCCAAAGAGCAAACGGGTATTCCAATACGCAAAAATCCAATACTTCGGCCATTGGAATCCGGAATTGCAGCTGTTTTTCTTTCCCGAACGCTTCGAGAAGCGGCAGGATTTCTGTTTTCCGTTTCAGTATTTCCAACTGAAAGTTTTTGATTTTTTTCCGTTCGCTCCGTGTTCCGACCTTTTTCAGAAAGCGTTCATTCCGCTCGTCTTCGACCGCCCGGTTCAGCGGGGCCACATAAGGAACGGAAAAGTCTACATCATCCGGAAAAAAGGCACGATAGAGACACGTTGTCTGTCCGCCCTTGCTGATACCCGTACTGATCCACTTTCCGGTATATATGCGGCGGAAAGCTTGATTAACGGCATGCAGGTCGTATGCCGAATTTTCGGCCGTCAGATAATCCCAGTTACAGGGATCGGGCGTCGATTCGAGAAAGTAACGGTATTCGACGAAAATCATATTGGCGTCTAATAATGTGGAGAGTTCTTCACGGTATCGGGGGTTCAATGCATATTCCGCCCCATACCCTTCTGTTACCAAGATGGTAGGCCGGTCATATCCGACATGCGAAACTATCACCCGCTGTGTAAAGGTACCGGCCTCTTTATTCCGATGATCCACTGGCTGGGTCAGACGTACCAGGTATTTTTCTTTAAAATGTTCGAATTCCAACCGTTCGATACCGGTCACACCTTCGATACCGGCTATTTGTTCCTGCAGATGCTGTCCTTTTCCTGTCCATGCAATAAAAAGGAACAGCAACAACAAGCTGTTGTGCAAAAAAACAGACCGTACGCATCCGTTTGTTTTCATTTGTTCAGCACTCTTCTCTGTTTTCATGGTCTTTGTCGTGTAAATATTGAATATTTCGCATAATACCTTCGTATTTGGCTCTTTTAACTGCCGATTTGGCAAATATACGATTATATTCTTCTTTTGTAAAAGATTTCAAAGCTTCTTTTTTGAGTGAAAGCAGATGAGCAGAAGGGAAAAAGGCTTTTTCTTCGGTCGGGATGGCGAATCGGTTCCAGGGGCATACCTCCTGACAGGTATCGCAACCATAGAGCCTGTTTCCGATTTTTTTCGCCTGTTCGGCAGGTATTTCCCCCCGGTTTTCAATGGTCAGGTAGGAGATACATTTGTTGGCATTCAATCGATGTGCCCGTTCGAGTGCGCCGGTCGGACAGGCATCGAGGCAGCGGGTACACTCTCCGCAGTGGTCGGTTAATGGCGTATCATACGTCAATTCGAGGCTGGTGATGATTTCGCCAAGAAAAAAGAACGATCCTTTTCCAGGAATAATCAGGTTGGTATTTTTGCCAATCCATCCCAATCCGGCTTTCCAAGCCCAATAACGCTCTAACACGGGGGCCGAGTCGGTAAAAATGCGCGCTTCGGGAAGCGTTCCTTGCCAGCCGCTTTCCGCGGTCTGTAAAAAGGCCGACAAATCTTCCCATAACCGGCTCAATTTTTCTTTGAGAACAATGTGGTAATCTTTTCCGTAGGCATAGTAGGCTATATGAGGGGCGTCGGCAGGAAGTTTGTTGGCGGGATAATAATTGAGCGCAACGGAAATGACCGACCGGGCACCTTCTACCAAACCGGACGGATCGAACCGCAGCTCCCGGTAATTTTCCATGTATTTCATTCCGGCGTGATACCCCTGTGCGATCCAGCGGTCGAGGTAAGCGATTTCCTGTCCTGCCGGCTCGATCTTCGCAAATCCGCAGGCGGCAAATCCCAAAGCACATGCTTTTTCTCTGATATATGCCGAGAGGTCCATGTCGTATCTTTAAAAAATCCGGAATTCGTATCCCTCTTTCAGCAGCCACTCGATGGCGAGAGGCAATGCTTCCCGCATATTCCGCTCAGCTTTCAACGAATCGTGAAAAACAATTACCGAACCATTACGGGTATACCTTTTGACAACATTCAACACTCCTTTGGGAGTCATATGCGGACTGTAATCGCGCGTAACGACATCCCACATGATAATGCGGAAACGGCGCCTCAACATCCATACTTGCGGAAGGCGCATATGTCCGTGTGGTGGTCTGAACAGGTCGCTGTCGATATATTCGGCGGCTTTTTCCACATTCGCTATATAATTTCTTGTCAGGAAACGGATTCCCTGTATGTGATTGAACGTATGATTCCCCACCCGGTGGCCCCGCTCAAGCACCATACGATAGATGTCCGGGTATTTACGGACATTATCCCCCACACAGAAAAAGGTCGCTTTTACCCGATAGCGGTCCAGCAGATCCAAAACCCAAGGGGTAACTTCGGGAATCGGCCCGTCGTCGAAAGTCAGATAGACGCATTTCCGATCGGGATCCGGTTTCCTCCAGATCACCCCTTGAAAGATGGCCCTGTAAAACCAGGGCGGTTGTTCGATAAACATACTTATTCGCTACGCGCCGGCATATAGGCCATCCGATAATTGTCGAACGCTTCCTGATATTTTTTCGCGAATTCGGGATTATAATGTTTGTTGATCAACAAGATCTGGTTCATGACCTGCAATTCAAATTCCAGATCTTTGGCAATAGACGCGAATTGTATCGGTTTAAGCCGGAAATACCAGTTGATATTGCGCATGGTATGTTCTGCTATATCGGTAAATACGGCTTCAGCCTGCTCTTTCTTGCCCAAAGCGTAATACAACTCTCCGGTAGATAATGCCGTATAATCTAACGGGACATTTTCGGGCGGCAGAACCTGCATGGATTTGTCCAACACTTCAAGCGCTTTTTCGTTCTGCCCCTCATCCATCAATGTTTCAGCCAACTTATTGAAAAGCAACATCCGATAGCTTTTGCACATGCGCATCACATTTTCGTCGATATACACACCCGGTTTATCTACGCCACCCCATTTGAATTTATGCATGACATTTTCATACATTTTCTCGGTATTGATCCCCTTGTTCATCTCTTTCGGGACAATTTCGAATGCCAATCCGGTCTGTTCGAAATATTTATCGAGATTCACAAACTGATCTTGACTTACCGTAATGGCATAATACATAGGCCGTTCGAAACGGTTTGTCTGCAACATGTCGAGAATGGTCAGTTCTTGTTTTCCGAGCCCCCTCTTTCCACTCAGGTCGATCGACATTTGCTGAACCATTCCATCCGTTTTTCCATCCAATCGACGGCTACCGGCTACCGAATCGACCGGATAATACAATTTTTCGGCAGGGATGTAATCCATCTGCTGACTATATCCCGGTATTTGTTTATATCTCGGATCCGTACTCCGAACAAAATTCAACGCCGTATGCAGGTCGATCGAGTCTTTTGTCAGCGGGATGATATAAGCGACATCGCGGGTTCCCTGTACATACAGATCCCGTGTCCAGGTGATCGGCAGCGGAGCCGATTCGTATGCCTGTTTTTTCATCTGGTCGATGTACCAGTCGGTTTGCAGGTAACTGGTGTTACAAACACGCACATCGGTACGGATTCCTTCCACCTCCTGTGCATACCATAAGGGGAATGTATCGTTATCTCCATTTGTGAAGATGATTGCGTTCGGTTCGCAGGATTCCAGATAATTCGCTCCGAAATCGCGCGCCATATAACGTCCCGAACGGTCGTGATCGTCCCAATTCTGGGCAGCCATCTGCAACGGGACAAACAGGCAGGCAACAGTAGCAATCGTACCGGCCGCCAGCGTATTTAATTTTGCGTATTTTTCCAAACCTTTAGCTATGGCAGCCACTCCGAATCCGATCCATATACAGAAAGCATAGAAAGAGCCGGCATACGCATAATCACGTTCGCGCGGCTGATAAGGCGTCTGGTTCAGATAGAGTACAATCGCGATCCCGGTCATGAAGAACAGGAAGAACGTGATCCAGAAACTCTGAATGCCTTTTTCTCCGGCATAGGCCTGGAATAACAATCCTAATATTCCTAATAAAAGAGGCAACATGAAATAGACGTTATGTCCTTTATTGTTCACGATGTCGAACGGCATCTCATCCTGAGGGCCGACCAATACCTCGTCGACAAAAGGAATACCGGAGATCCAGTTTCCATTCATGATTTCACCATTTCCCTGTATATCATTCTGACGGCCGGAAAAGTTCCACATGAAGTATCGCCAATACATGAAATTCAGCTGATACGAAAAGAAGAAGCGCAGATTCTCGCCAAAAGTAGGTTTCATTACGCTTTTCTGTTCGCCACAGGAGACGAATTTGACCGGTTCGCCTTTTATTTGTGCCCACTCCCTATACGCTGCAATATGTCTGGGATCCGAACTGTGCATGCGAGGGAAGAGCATATTCAGTTCATCGACATTTTGATAATCGTAATCATTCCGGGAAATATAATATCGGTCTTTCTCATGCTTATCTTTTTTGACAATGCGGGTCCATATCGGACCTCCCTCTTTTTTTACGGGCACACACGTGCCGTTTTGATTTTCATATTTTATTTCCGAAGCGTATGTCTGCCCATAAAAGAGCGGTGTTTTGCCATATTGTTCGCGTGCCAGATAGGTACGAAGGGTAAAAATATCGCTCGGAGCGTTCTGATTCATCGGCGTGTCTGCCGTGGCCCGTATTAGAATGACGGCATACGAGGAATAGCCGATCACAATCACCATCAGGCAGACCAGAACCGTATTTATCATGCGGATATCGATTCGTTTATAGGTGAACAGAAATATGCTTAAGGCTCCTGTCAGAAGGATCGCCAGCAGATATCCGTTTCCGATAAACGGAATACCTATCAGTACGACAGAGAGCATAAACGAAATTCTCATGCGTACCGGATGAACCGCTTCGCGCATGGTTTCCCAGATTGACCATATCAGGACAGCACATACGATGATTACATAGACAAATACACCTGTGTTGTAAGGTAAGCCCAACGTATTGACAAAGAACAACTCAAAATAACCGCATACCTCTACCAAACCTTGTACTACGCCATACATCATCAAAGCGATGATTACAAACGACACGACAAGCGCGCCGATCGTTCCTTTCATCGTCAGGTGAGGGAATTTTTTGTAGTAATAAACCAATACGATCGCCGGGATACAAAGCAAGTTCAAAAGGTGTACACCGATACTCAATCCCATCAGATAGGCAATCAATACGATCCATCGATCGGCATGGGGCTGGTCGGCCACCTCTTCCCACTTCAGTATCAACCAGAATACAACGGCGGTAAACAACGATGAGAAAGCATATACTTCACCTTCTACTGCGCTGAACCAGAATGTGTCACTGAATGTATACGCCAAAGCACCCACCAAACCGCTTCCCATAATGGTTATCAGTTTTCCGAGCGAAATTTCCTCTCTCTCTTTCACCAGAATCCGACGTGCCAGATGAGTAATACTCCAGAACAGGAATAAAATAGTCAATCCGCTGAATGTGGCAGACATGATGTTCACCATCTTGGCGACAGAGGCCGTATCAGCTGCCAGCCGGGTAAAGAGGTTTGCCGTCAGCATGAAAAAGGGTGCTCCGGGCGGGTGTCCCACTTCTAATTTATAAGCTGATGAGATGAACTCTCCACAATCCCAAAAACTGGCGGTAGGTTCGATCGTCATCCAATAGACGGAGGAGGCTATAAAAAAAACGATCCATCCTAACGCATTGTCGATCAATTTGTATTTGCTCATACTTTCGTATAATTGTGTAATAATTAATTTCCGATTAAAATCCTTTTCGGCCGGATAATTGGCTACAAAGGTAAGGATTTACGTTCATACCAACGTATTGACCGACTATAAATTGTATACTGAGCCGACGAATATCTCTGAAAAAACGTTTTTTACTACCTCACCGGAAATTCCGCAATACGCAATGTGGTACAACCGTATGGAATCAATTCAATGGTTTCCGTCGCTTCTTCCAAATCATCTCCCTGTTGTGTAAAAAAGGGCACCGGGCCGGTCGAACCCCTGACCAATGTCCAGTTTTTCACACGCTTTGCCTTTGTCTTGATGCAAATCGGCGCATTTTCCACATTCCAAGGATAGGGGAAGGGGGCTTTTGGCGCTTTTGTTTCGACTACAAAAGCGTTTTCTATCTGTTCCGGAGACAAATGCCGATGCGACAACGCATAATTCCAGGGAGAGTCGGAAGTGACTTCGTAATACCATTTTCCATACACGGCCGCTTTATCTGCCTCAAAGTTCTTTTTTGTCCATTTTTCATTCATTTTCAACGCATAGACCAAAAGACCTCTTTCGATGACGGCTCTGTTGTCATACCATCGGCTAACAGCGACTTCCATAGGCAGTTCGATCGTCAACCGATCGCCGTTCTTCCACGTGCGGGTGATACGGCTTATCGCTCCGGTATAGGTGTCGAGGATGAGCGGGCGACCGTTTAATTTCACAACCGGATTTTTACACCATCCCGGAATACGGAAATGGAAAGGAAAGAAAGCCTCTTTCACCTTTTTATCCGGAAAAGAAAATGAAAAATGAAGTGTTTCTTCAAACGGATAATTGGTCTCTTCTTTGACATGTACCTCGATACCATCCGCAATTTTAGCTGTCACTTCCGACGGAGCATATACCAGCGCCGCCAATCCGTTATCATCGGTAGCATACCACAGGTTTTGTACGAATTTCGGCCAACCTTGATGCATATTGGAAGTACAACAGGGATACCCGGTTAATTCGCCGAATAACACATCCGTATCATCGTGAGGCGTTGAAAATTCCCGCCAACTACGCGTGACCGCTACCTGATTGGTTTGCTGAAAATATTGCCGGCTGTCGTAGTTGTCCGTCACCTGTGCAGGAAGAGCGTTATAGGCTACTCGCTCCAGATAATCAGCCCATTGAACATCTCCGGTTATCTCTATCATTTCCTCTAACGAATACATCATTTCTACAGCCGTACATAATTCGGATCCTGTAGTCGGTCTGCCAAAACGCAACAATTCATCCCCACCCCACAGTCCGGTAGGCAATCCGATCGTATTGCGTATATCTCGGACCGCTTTTCGCATTGTTTCGATTTGCTTCGGATCTTTATTCTGCTGATAATACACAATCGGTTCTTTAAATCCTTGTGCTAAATTTACACAATGCAAGCTGAGTTGGCGCGAGAGATGATCTTTATTTAAAAAGACATCTGTCCAATTAAACGTTTGTTGATGAATCAATTCTCCTAAATCAAGCAAAAATTTTTCTCCTGTAATATTATAAAGCCAATAGACGATCATCAAATTATCCCCACCTCGTTGTTCACCCCAAAAAGTCCAATGCCCAAGAGGAGTTTTGGGTAATTCGGCCAACTGATACATAAAGTATTTACTTAAAAATGAAATCACCCGGCTGTCGTTGGTTGCCGTATAGTATTGCTGCATCACCTTCAGCATGACCATTTTCGGCCACCAGTCATGTGCATTATCCCGCTGCAATCCAGGTTCGTATGAACGATCTGTATCCGGCCCGAAATACCCATTTGGTTTTTGCGAAGCGAGCGTCCATTCTATCCAAGGTTTTACTTTTTCGATCAGTTCTTGATCATTTAAAAGATACGCCAAAGGCAGCAGTCCGTCTATCCAGTAAGGCCCCCGCTCCCATACATCTCCGTCGCCACCTAACCAGCCATTACGTGCTCCCATCACCTTTTCGTAGACTTCATCCAGGTTTCCGGTCATTCCATTTTTCATATGAATCAGTTGATCTTGCATCCAACCATCCGCTTTCACAGCACCTAACGGAAGTTCGATGTAATTTTTCCGTAAAAGAGGTTGCCGGTTGTTCAAGTAATTGCCGGACAATGATGCTTTTTCATCCGCGCTCGCCGAACCAATTGTAAAACAGGCCGATATGAAGCAAAAAAAGTTGCTATTTTATTCATGGTCTTCTGAAAATTAAAAAATCACTTTTTATAATCTATCCATACTTTCATCTGTCCGGCTTCCCGATTGTCCCACGTATAATAAGGGATAAAAATGAGTTTCTGATGACCAGACAAACCTTCGATTTCTTTGATTCCGCCTAATTTATCCGGTTTATCCACCACGTTGAAAACCGTTCCGGCCGTCAGCGAGAGAGTGGCAAATTCGGACATATTGTCCGTTTCTTCCATACAATACACTAACGGTCCGCGCTGTATCGCCCGTTTGCCGATATTTTGTTTAACACGTGCATCCGCTTCGACTACCTCGACTGGCATATCCATATTCCACGTAATCCGGTCGCCAGATTTCCATTGTTTGATCACCGCATAGCCATTTTCAACATCCGTTTGAATCTCTTTTCCATTAATGGAAAAAACGGCTTTTTTACACCAACCCGGTATACGGATACGTAATGCTTTCTCTACAGGTTTTGCGGCAGTCAAGGTCAGTTGTACATGCCCATTCCAAGGATAATCGGTCTCCATTTTAAAGACAACCTCGTTTTGGTCGATATCAACTTGTGTTGTATTTCCAATAAACAGATTGACCCACAACGCATTTTCGGATACGCCGTAAATGTAATTTCCGATAGAAGGCAGAAAACGTGAAATTTGGCTCGGACAGCAGGCACAACCATACCATGCCTGGCGATGATGATCACCCGCCGACTCCAACGGATTGACGTAGAAGAAACGATCGCCTGCCAACGAAATACCAGCCAATGCTCCGTTATACATGGCACGTTCCAGTACATCTATATATTTAGCATTACCGGTAAACTGTTGCATCCGCTGATTCCAGTATACCATGCCTACAGAAGCACAGGTTTCACAATAAGCCTCTGCATTAGGCAAATCATAATCCTCCGTAAAACCTTCGTTATCTTTCGACGAGCCGATTCCACCGGTGATATACATGTTCCGTAAAACGACGTCGTCCCACAAACCATCCAATGTGTTTACATAGCCGGTGTCGTTTCTCAAAGCGGCGACATCGGCCATGCCACAATACAGGTACATGCAACGGACGGCATGTCCTGAAATATCCGTCAATTTCCGTACCGGAACCAGGTCTTGGTAGTAAGCAGGATTCCATTCTCCTTCATGGCCTTTACTTCCATATCCGTTTCCCCTTTCTTCAAGCAACCAATAGGCAAAATCAATGTATTTGGATTCCTTTGTTATTTGATAGAGTTTCACCAAGGCAAGTTCGATCTCCTGATGCCCCGGCACCCAGTGGCGTTTATCCGGTCCGAACAAACTCATCATGTGGTCAACCATGCGTATACCGACATCCAGTAGTTTTCGTTTCCCAGTAGCCTGATAATAGGCTACAGCCGCCTCGATCATATGTCCGGCGCAATACATTTCGTGTTTGTCCATGTTGGTCCAACGATTTTCCAATCCGGTCAACGTATAAAATGTATTGATATACCCATCCGGTTGTTGTGCAGCAGCTATTTTGTCGATCCATTCATCCGCTTTTCTTTCCAAATCCGGATCAGGGGTATTGATCAAGCTATAGGCAATTCCTTCGAGCGCTTTATAGACATCCGAATCATCGAAAAAAATACCCGAATGTTCGCCTTTCCCTTGTGCCGCATTGACAAAATTACGCATCCTTCCTGTCTGGTTTTCAATCTGATCAATACACACCGGCAAGGTTGCCGAAATATGTTTAGCCAATCGTGGCGACCAAAAGCGGTCGTGTATATGCACATGCGAAAAATCGACTTGATCAATCATCCTGAAAGCTTTTTCGCCTTGTTGCCGTCCGTTGCAACTCCAGAACGCAAAAACCGATAGTAAAAGAAAAAAAAACTGTTTCATGGTGTTTGTTACTTAAAGTTTTATTTAGAATGTAGAAACGATTCTTTTTGATTTTATATAGACGGAAAAATGAACGTTTTATTGTCTTTTCTCTATTTATAATAATACAACATCTTTTTATTATAATAACAGGTGGATAATGAGCTTTCGGCCATCATGATTGCTCTTTCATTTCTTTATTCTATGACACATTTATGTAAAAAACTACTTACAAATTCTGAAAATTTTATTGAAAAGATCCATATAACAAACTTTTTTGATTATTATCCAGATTATTCGAAAATTGTAGAATATAGGGCTAAAAAACGAAATCTATCGTCCAAAATGAATGCTTTAAGGCTAAAGGAGCGGTTTAAGATTATCTGATAAAATCTTGCCAAAAGTTTTTAAGGACATTCGAGGGGTAGAACATCTTCCTCTTTTCGATTCAAACGTGCCAAAGGACAGTATGAAAAGGTGAACACATCAACTGAGTTCTCGGAGTGATCTTTTTTAAAGGCAAAAGCCCCTCTCTTATTCTATTTATCAAAATAGAGGAGATTCTTTGTCCATATACTGCAAAAACGAAAAAGGGGAACTACGACACCCCGGCCGAAGCTCCCCCCATTTTTTCAT
>JBHCAZ010000031.1:0-2843 GCA_041798765.1 Parabacteroides sp.
GATGCGATGTTAGGCGGACTAGATCCTTATACGGAATATTATCCCGAACAGGATATGGATAAATTGAAGTTCATGACTACGGGCGAATACGGAGGAATCGGCTCTTATATCCGCGAACGAAAAGAAGGCGGCGTCTATATCATCGAACCATTTGAAGGGATGCCGGCAGCTTTGGCCGGTTTAAAAGCCGGCGACCGAATTTTAGCGGTAGACACAACTGATGTATCCAACAAAAGCTCGGATACGGTAAGTTCGCTGTTAAAAGGGCAACCCAACACCAAACTCACCTTGAAAATACAAGGACCGTTTGACAAAAAGCCTCGCGAAGTCACACTCGTTAGAAAACAGATCTTAGAAAATCAAGTCACCTATTACGGTATACGCAACGACAGTATCGGCTATATTTATCTGAAAGGATTTACCGACAAAAGTGCCCAAGAAGTAAAAAACGCATTTAATGACTTGAAAAGCAAACACGGTATCAAATCATTGGTGTTGGATCTCCGGAACAATGGCGGGGGATTATTGGAAAGTGCCACGCAGATTGTCGGAATGTTTGTTCCTAAAGGACAGGAAGTGCTGGCCACCAAAGGAAAAATCAGCCAATGGGACCGCATTTACCGGACGGCCAATGAACCGCTCGACACGATTATGCCGATAGCCGTCCTGATCAACGGCGCTTCCGCTTCTGCCGCCGAGATCGTTTCCGGCGCATTGCAAGATGTAGACCGTGCCGTATTGGTTGGACAACGCTCTTTCGGGAAAGGACTGGTACAGTCTCCACGTGAATTGCCCTATAACAGCAGCCTGAAAGTAACCATGAGCAAATATTATATCCCCAGCGGACGTTGTATTCAGCAATTGGACTATACGCACCGAAAAGCCGACGGCAGTGTAGGTGCCATCCCCGACAGCCTGACTTCGGTTTTTTATACCTCCAAAGGACGCCCGGTACGCGATGGCGGCGGAATCACGCCTGATTTCAAGATCGAAGAGCCTGAAATGCCTACCATGATGTATTATTTGATCTCCGATTTTATTTTAACCGATTTTGTTGCCCAGTGGGCACACAAACGTCCGTCAATCGGCCCGATCGAAGCGTTTGTTTTGGATGATGAGACGTTCGAAGCGTTCAAAAAATACGCCAAAGAGAAAAACTTCACCTATGACCGGCAAAGTGAAAAAGTGCTGAAGAACTTGAAAGAAGTTGCTAAATTTGAAGGTTATTTAGACAGCGATTCAACTCTTTTTCAGGCTATCGAAGAAAAACTGACTCCTGATTTGGAGCGGGATTTCGATCACAACAAGAAGCAAATCAAGCGATTGCTTTCGAGTGAAATTGCCAAACGTTATTATTTTCAAAAAGGAGAATTGATCGAAAATCTGAAAAACGACCTGGTTTTGGACAAAGCGTTGGAAATTCTAACCGATCCGGAATTATACAAAAAGACGCTTTCTGCCCCGGAAAAAGAGGAAAAAGTTGTTGAACCGGCCGATGAAAAAGCGGCATAAAGTATCTTTTTATTTTTCTCCTGCAAAACGGATATGCAACACGACCATTTCGGAACGTGTGCCTATCCGGTAAGGGGCTCCTGCAATACCGATTCCGGCAGATACAAAAAATTGTGTAACTCCTTTTTGATAATATCCGTAAGGACATTCATACACAAAGTGCAACAACCACGGCAACGGCCACCATTGCCCGTTGTGTGTATGTCCGTGTAAACCGATATCGATACGATTCATCGCCATTTCGGTAAGCGTCTGCGGCTGATGATCCAAAACGATGACCGGCAGACGGCCGTCGACAGTCTCCATCAACGTATGCAGTGTTTTTCTTCCTTTATGGATAAAATCATCGCGACCAATCAAATAAAAGGAAGAATCAGGCTTGACGACCGAATCGACCAATAACGTAACCCCCGTTTTCTCAATCCAGCGATATTTTGCAAACCGATTCGCCCGATATTCATGGTTTCCTAATACGGCATATACACCTAAAGGTGCGTTCAATTGCCTCAAATCCTCCTCGATCCGTTCTTTTTCGGCAAAACGGGATTCATAATCCATCAAATCGCCTACTAAAACAACCATGTCGGGTTGCTGTGCATTCGCCATCCGGACAAAATGCTGTACGCGTTGCTTACCTATCAGCTCGCCGATATGTAAATCGCTCATCATCAACACAACAAGACTATCTCGGCCGGGGGCATCCTTGGGCACGGTCAACGTCACATGCCGCACGACCGGATCGGCTACTGCGTACCAGCCATACACCATCAATGCCCCCACCGTTGCCGGAAGAAGAAAAAAGAGTATCAGCCGGATTTTTTTCTGCCGTTTCTCTATCCATAGCGGAAACCAGTGCAACCAACGGTTGCTAATCTGCAACAGTTCCATCACAAGCAGCCCCATCGTGATATAAATCATCGCCACATACCAACTGTTGCACACATATAATATCTTCACCATCACCCGGTCGGGTAATTCTTTCCAAAAGAAGAATCCGATAAAAAACAACACAAGTTCGATAATGAAAAAAGAAATAAGCGGTATTCTCCAACTCTTTCGAGACGGCAAGGCCTGATATCCTCTCCAGCAAATGTAGGGATTCAATAATAACTGCGCGATTATGGATTGGAGAAAAACCTTCATCGAACGCTTTTCAAATTAAAAACAACCAGTTCGCTTTTTGTCCCAATCCGGAAAGGAGGACCCCACAACGAAAGACCGGACGAAACATATACCTTGCTCTTCCCCCACGCACGAAATCCATGACTTTGCTTGAACATAAAATCCGTAATCAGGCTGACCGGCCAAATTTGTCCACGATGCGTATGCCC
>JBHCAZ010000032.1:0-79788 GCA_041798765.1 Parabacteroides sp.
GGACTGCCGGTGATCGCCAAAGCGCTCGGGCATACCGATACAAAAACCACACTTACATATATTAATGAAATCAACGACCGGAAAATTGCAGAAGCGAATGGCAGGCTGCTCGGTGAACTATTCTTTTTACCTCTTGATAAGCGGTGGAAAGAAACGGCCGCAACGTAAAAATAACAAAGCCTCGACTTGAGAAAATCGAGGCTTTTATGTAATTGTATTATATAAAAGTGTTTTTAATCCCGGTTTGAAAAATATTTCATGAATTGCGAACGTTCATACATCGTCGGATCGGCAATATTCGCATAGTTCAGTTTACCCCTGAACTCCCCTACCGACTGGTAATGTACCTGAAGCATCCATTCTTCGATACACGTAAGTACCTGCGAGATGATTTCTGCGCCATGCGTATACAGGGCACTGCACATCTGAACAGCCGAAGCACCTGCCAATAAACATTTGACGGCATCTTCCCAATCGTGTACACCGGTAGAAGAAGCGATGCTGATTCCGGGAATTTTACCGGAAACAATCGCCGTCCAACGGACCGTATCGCTCAGATCGGCATGGCTGCTGAATACATTTCCCGACACAATCTGCATATTATTGATGTTGATATCCGGCTGGTAAAAACGGTTGAACAAAACAACCCCGTCGGCTCCGTTTATCTTCAGCGCATGAACAAGTGCCGGCACATTACCGACCATCTTGCTCATCTTGACAATCAGAGGGATAGCAATCGTCTCTTTCACTTTTCGCACGATATTCACATAAATATGATGTGTATTTTCAGGATGATAAGCCAGATCCGTATCTAAGAAAAACATATTCAGTTCCAAGGCATCTGCTCCCGCTTGTTCGATCTGACGGGCAAAATCGATCCACGCATCCGATTTGTAACAGTTTATACTCGCGATGATCGGGATGGAACAGGCTGCTTTCGTTTTCCGGATCAAATCCAGATAATCGTTCAATTGGTTGGATTTAACATACTCCCGGATATAATCGACGGCTTCCGGATAGTCGGATTGTTGAATCATTTTATCGCTTTGCCTTTCAATCTGCTCTTCAAAAAGCGATTTCAAAACGATTGCGCCGGCTCCGGCTTTTTCAAACTCTTTATTACGATCTGGATTATTTGTCAGTCCGGAACTTCCCACAATCAACGGATTACGTAGCGTCAGACCTGCGTATTGGGTTTTAATGTCAATCATGTCAGATTTATTTATAATCAATGGTTACAAATATAGGCATTTATTTTATCGTATAGCTCTATTCAAACAAATTAACGTTCGTCAACATTTAATATTCCCGTTCTCCGAAAATATCGGTACCGATACGGACCATGGTACTGCCTTCGCGAACGGCGATCTGATAATCCTGGCTCATTCCCATGGAGAGCTCCTGAAAATCGGGATTCTCTTTACAGACCGTGTTTTTCAAATCGACAAACAAACGGTGAAGTTGACGAAATTCGGAGGCAATCATGGCGGTATCGTCGGTATACGTTGCCATCCCCATCAATCCGCCGATCCGGATATGCGTAAATTCTTCCGGCGGTAAGACTTCCAATATCCGACGGCACTCGTCGGGAGAAAAACCATGTTTTTCTTCCTCGCTGGCGATGTGGATTTCCAAAAGTACCCGAATGACACGGCCTTGTTTTGCGGCCTGTTTTTCTATCTCTTTCAACAGTTTAAGCGAATCTACACTCTGGATCGTGTGGATAAAGGGTGCGATATCTTTCACTTTGTTGCTTTGCAGCGGACCGATAAAATGCCATTCGATGTCGGCCGGCAATTTTTTCCGTTTCTCCTTCAACTCCTGTGCCCGACTTTCTCCGAATACCCGCTGGCCGGCATTGTAAGCTTCCCAAACGGCTTCTGCCGGATGAAACTTGGAAACCGCGACCAACGTCACCGAAGCAGGCAAGATGGATTTCAGGCGGGCGATATGATGTGGAATGCTCATACGACAGCCGTTCCTGCAGGTTGTTTTCCTTCGGCAATCAATTCTTCAGCCGATTTTGCCGAGGGCACACTGTTCGCATCAAAAGGAAAAACGTCCATCAAAGCCGTTTCGGTAACTGATGCAATGGTGTAGTCGGCCAACGTTCCTTTCATCCCCTCTTCCAAGACGTCGATCGCCTCTTTCAATGTCGAAGCCTGCGCCAACATTTGGGCAGCAGTCTTCTTCTCAGCCCCGCTTTTTTCATCAAGGGTAATGAAGTAAACTTTTATTTTATAGAAACGGTCTCCATTTTCATTGAAAAACAGTTCAGAAAAACGAGCCCGTTTGATGTCGGCTACGGTAAATTCGCCTGAAATAAAAGGGCGGATCTCTTCGATAATCCGGGCTTCCGCTTCCGTAAAAGAAAGGGCATCCACCAAATACGGTTCAGACACTTTTTTGCGCATGCCATTCTCCAACTCTTTTTCGTAGGAGACTTTACATTCAAACCAATTATGCATAAGGCTATTTTATTTTAATCGTTCATATTTGTCGTAACAAGACGCAAAGATAACGGCAATTCGGGAATTAAACAACCGGCCACTCATGCTACTGAAGAAAGACTTTCCTTTTTCACCGCTTTTTATTATCTTTGATCCCGTCAAACAAAAAATCAATTACCTATATTTAATGATCGGGAAGAACTGATTCGGAATGAAAATAATTGCTATACGCGGATGTAATCTCGCCTCGTTAGAGGGCGAATTTGAAATTAATTTCCAAGCGGAACCTCTGTTTTCCGCCGGTATCTTCGCCATCTCCGGTCCGACCGGATCGGGAAAATCCACGTTGTTGGATGCCATATGTTTAGCACTCTTCGGCCGCACGCCCCGCACGGATCAGGCAAAGGAAAATTCGATCAAATTGAAGGATGTCAATCAAGATCTGCTGTCACAAGGAGATCCTCGTTTTTTACTTCGCCGCGGGACAACTTCCGGATATGCTGAAGTCGACTTTGAGGCCTTGGACGGTGACCATTATCGTGCCAGGTGGGCGATTACGCGTGCATACAACAAAGCAAACGGACGACTGAAAAATCCGGTTGTCACCCTGTATCATATAGACCGAGAGGAAGAGGTACAAGGCTCCCGATCAGAATTGCAGGCACGCATCATCGAATTGATCGGATTGACTTTCGAACAGTTTACCCGATCGGTATTATTGGCACAAAATGATTTTTCAACCTTTTTGAAAGCTGAACAAAGCGAAAAAGCGGCTCTTTTGGAGAAATTGACCGGGACGGAGCTCTATTCGGCAATCTCGCGCCGGATATTCGAAAAAAACACAGAAGCCAAAGAGGCGTATAACACGGTTCTGCTGAAAATACAAGGAATAGACGTCTTGTCGGAAGAGGAAGAGATACTGCTCCGGCAACAGGTTGAGCAGGCTGAAAAAACAGCCTCCGGCTTGGAAAAGGCTATAAAAGAACAGCAACACCTACAAGAAACCGTTCGTTCTGCCGGAGCACAACGGGATACAAAAAAAGCACAATATCAAGATATTACGACCCGCTTATCCGCCGCAACCGCTACGCTGGAACAGGCCCGGGAACAATTCGAGAAAGGCATGGAAGAAAAAGCGCAGGCGGAAGCGGATTTTCAAGCCATCTCCGGGGATATCAAACGGGCCGAAAAAATAGATATCCAATTGGAAACAGCCGAACGGGATTGTAGGGTTGCCGAACAACAGCAGCGAGAGACGGAACGGCTAAAAATGAAAGGAGAAGCCGATTACAAAGCGGCACTCTTTCGAAAACAACAAGGGGAAGAAGAAATCGGGCGGCTAAAAACATGGCATGAACGGTATCGAGACAAAGAGGCGATAGCCCGGCATATATCCACCCTCCTATTACACATAGATGCAGCCGGCGAAACCGGAAAAGCCGTTGCAGAGGCGACCTCTACCCTGCAACAGCTTCAGAAAGAGGAACGTATGCTAAAAGAGCAGCAAGAGGCGCTGCTAAAGCAAAAACAGACGAAACGGGCGGATTTCGAACAAATGGAAATCGATCTTCAAACGGTGGAAAATACTTTAAAAGCAACCGATATTTCACGGATAGATACAGAAATAGACGACTTGAACCAAAAACGGGAACACCTACTGATCGAACAAGCCCGCCGGCAGGTATCCGGCAATTTGCAGGAATTGCGGGCTTCTTTAAAAGAGGGCATTCCTTGTCCGGTATGCGGAAGTGTCCAACATCCCGGTTTTCCGGATACCGGACATGCCGACAAAGATGCAATAGACCGGATGACTTTGCAGTTAAACACGCTAAAAGAACAAAAAGAGCTGTATGTGAGCGAAATGCGCCGGATAACCGTGTTGCAGCAGCAAATCAACCGGATTCATAAAGAAATAGCAGACAACGAGACCGCTTACAAAGAGAAAGAAAACCGTCTTCAACTGATCGCCGAGAAATGCATACATGAACAAGAACGGATAACGAGCGGTACTGTTCGGCAGCAACAATCCTTTGAGGCTGCTGATGAATTTTTCGGCAATAAAGAATGGCAGAAAAGTTGGTCGCAGGACCCGGATTCTTTTCGCCGTAAATTAATTGATTTTGCCCGCCAATGGCAAGAAAACAGCGATAAACGGCAAGATTTGGAGAGACAGCAGAGTGCACGACAGGCCGAATGCGAATCGTTGGCCTCTTTTCTACCCCCACTCATCCGGCAGTGGGAAGAGGCCACCAGCAGGCACGAAAAAGCACTGGCCGTTTACACCGCACTCCGCACCGAACGCAAGAAAATATTGGATGGACATCCGGTGGAGCAGGTGGAGCAGAGACATACGCTTCAGATCAAAAGGCTTCAGGAACGCATAGAAATCCTCCGCAACCAACAGACAGAACAGGCCGGAGCGGTAGAACAACTGCGGGGTGTAACCGAACAGATCTTGAAAGAGATCGAAACATTGAATGCCGCTTTTCACATCCATCAGACAGCATTGGAAACATGGCAGGCAGCGTATGCGGCCACCTCGCACGGCGAACCGATAGAAGAGGCTTGGGAGCGGACGGAACGGGAACGGACGGAACGGAGTTTCCGCCTGCGGACTCATCTTGAGAATCGAAAAAAAATAGCCGATATGCAGAATGAGTTGAACAGTAAACGCATGGTGAGCGAACGATGGGCAAAATTAAATGAACTGGTGGGATCGGCAGACGGCGCCAAATTTCGACGGATCGCGCAGGGATATACATTGGACTTGCTGCTTGGGTATGCCAATGTACATCTTCGGCAACTTACACACCGTTACCGGCTGGAACGCGTACCCGACACACTCGCCTTACAGGTAATAGACCGGGACATGTGCGACGAAATCCGTACTGTACACAGCCTTTCGGGCGGAGAAGCCTTCTTGGTTTCTTTGGCGTTAGCCTTAGGCTTGTCGTCGCTCTCATCCAACCGTATGAAAGTCGAAAGTCTTTTCATCGATGAAGGTTTCGGCTCTTTAGACGCCGAAACGTTACGTGTGGCAATGGACGCGTTGGAGAACTTGCATACGCAAGGACGAAAAATCGGTGTCATTTCGCATGTCCGGGAAATGACCGAACGCATTCCCGTACAGATACGGATCGACCGGACAGGAAACGGACGCAGTTCGCTGGTTTTGCCCGTCTGACAATATGTCGTTTTACAGATAAGCGGCCGTTTGAATCTCGGGATAACTCGGATTGCCGTCCGGCTTATAGGCGCCAAAGAATGTAATATAGATTTTCTTTTCGCGGGTATCGAGGGCGTATATACAAAAACTATTGCTGCTTTCGCTATTTCCGTCGCGTGGAACACGATTATAGACGGTTCCGACCTGTGAAGGCGATTGATTGGTACATAAAAGCATGAGCTGAGGCGGTAATGCGCTCTCTCCGCTTTCAAAACCTGCTATCCTGATCGTTGCCGTAAAATGATCGTGCCCGCCCAGATAACAGACAAATTCCCCCCGGCTATCGCTAAAATCAAATTGAACGGTGAGGTCCCTTCCTTTAAAAATCCGGTTCGGAAAAACTTTCGCGATGGAAGTCCGCTTTCTAAAAGCCTCGATAATTTCCGGCACCATACTCCAGCCATGCACAAAATTGCCGTCGCACAAATAGGTAGAAGCCCCGGGCGCATACGGCTGAAAAGGGTAATGGGTCAATACAATGACACTGTGCGCGTCGGTCATGCCCACCCGTAAGGCGACATTTCCCAACCAGTCGATCTGTTCTTGAGAATAGCAGACTTCGTAGAGCGTATTATATTCGGCAGCCGGCTGATCAAGCATGTCCAAAGCGATAAAACGGACGACTCCTCCCTGCGGATTGGGGACATCGGCATAGTAATAATTCTGTTTTTTCCCGTTAAACAAGATGCGGTTGATTTCATGTCGGCTGATGTATTCGGAAACTCCCTCTTCCTGCATGTTACTGTCGTGATTTCCGGTACAGCAAAACGAAGGGATCCGGTTATTTTCCCGGAAATGGGTTGCAAAAGACTGTAAAAACAGCATGGCCATATCTTTCCTTCCGTTCGTTATATAATCGCCGGTTGCCACCATCGCATTGATGCGTAAATTCGGCTGGCCGGCAAAGGCAACCGATTGTTTCAGATTAATCGGATCCGTATATTCATTATTGATTGAGAAATCAGATAAGTGCGGGTCTGATATATGCACGATCTTAAACCGTTCGGCAGGTTTTCCGGTCTTGGCCAATGTATCGCCATACATAATCGTTTGTAACCGACGCGTGGCTTCTTTATTATTTAAAATAAAAAAAGCTTCATGCGTACTTCGTAAAGAAGATCCCTCCTCAACCTCGTTACAAGCAAGCAAAACAAGGAAATATAATCCCCCGAACAAAACACATGCCAGGTGTTTCATATTTAAAATTCAAAATAATCGTATTCCTTCCCGTATAATATATTGCGAGACAAAGATATATTAATATTCTCATCCGGCAATTTTTTCTTCTTCTTTTCAAAGTACTTTTTTGCGATTGTCAATATTCTATCTATTTTTGCATAAATTTTAAAAATATAGAATACAGGGAAGAATGGATAACAGTAAAAATTTGAATCCCGTTCAAAAGACAATTGTTGGTGTGCAATTTCTTTTCGTCGCTTTCGGAGCAACCGTATTAGTTCCATTATTGGTCGGTTTAGATCCTTCAACCGCTCTTTTCACAGCAGGAATCGGAACATTGATCTTTCATTTGGTAACGAAAGGCAAGGTTCCGATTTTTTTAGGTAGCAGCTTCGCTTTTGTGGCTCCGATAGTGAAAGCAACCGAATTGTACGGATTGCCGGGGACCATGTGCGGATTGATTTCCGTAGGTGCCGTATACGGAGTCATGAGCCTTTTGATCCGGCTGCGCGGGATAGGTTTCATCCGGCATTTGTTTCCTCCGGTTGTAGTAGGCCCTGTTATTATCCTTATCGGTCTATCCCTGGCGGGATCGGGGGTAAATATGGCGAAAGAAAACTGGCCGTTAGCCTTGGTTTCGCTTTTTGCAGCCATTTTAGCCTCACTGTTGGGAAGAAAAATGATCAAATTGATACCGGTTTTCTGCGGTATCATCGTCGGGTATCTGACCGCCACGATTTTCGGGCTAATCGATTTCAAGCCGGTTGAAGAAGCGGCTTGGCTTGCACTTCCTCAATTCGTCAAGCCGGTATTTTCATGGGAAGCCATTCTGTTTATGGTACCGGTAACTATTGCACCGGTCATTGAACACATCGGCGATATTTATGCCATTAACGAGGTAACAGGAAAAGACTTTGTAAAAGATCCCGGTTTGCACCGTACCATGTTGGGAGACGGTTTGGCCTGTATGGTTGCCGGTTTGATCGGCGGTCCTCCCGTCACAACCTATTCGGAGGTAACAGGGGCTATTTCGCTGACCAAAATAACGGATCCGACAGTGATCCGAATCGCAGCCTTGACCGGAATCTGTTTCTCCGTATTCGGAAAAATAAGTGCCATATT
This sequence comes from Parabacteroides sp., assembly GCA_041798765.1. Classification (GTDB taxonomy): domain Bacteria; phylum Bacteroidota; class Bacteroidia; order Bacteroidales; family Tannerellaceae; genus Parabacteroides. The sequence continues at coordinate 7,978 of JBHCAZ010000032.1, forward strand.
GAAGTCGATTCCGAACGCCGTACTGGGAGGAATTATGTTGTTATTATTCGGCACAATCGCCGCAGTAGGTATCAACAGCCTGATTCAGAACCGCACCGATATGGGAAATACGCGTAATCTGATTATCGCTTCGCTTATTTTAACATTCGGGATCGGAGGTGCCGCACTCGAATTCGGAGGTTTTACCCTGTCGGGGATAGGATTATCCGCACTGCTCGGCGTGGTGTTAAACCTGTTGTTGCCCGGAAAGGAAAAACCGCAAACCCAAAAGGGATGACAGCCGGTATAAAAAATGTGATGATCGATTTCGGCGGAGTGATTGTCAACCTCGCCCGTAACCGTTGTTTGGAAGCATTCGAACAATTGGGGGTAGAAAGTATCCGGGAATTACTTTTCAACAATTACCGGCATAAAGATCTTTTTATGCAACTTGAATTAGGCACGATCTCTCCGGCCGTATTTCGGGACGGCATACGACATTTAACCCGTCAACCGCTCACGGATGATCAAATCAATGCAGCCTGGATAGCCATGCTCGATGATGTACCGTCGCAAAAACTGGAATTACTTCTCGAACTGAGAAAACGATACAACACCCTGTTGCTCAGCAATACGAACAGCATCCACTGGGAGTGGTCCGAGCAGCACCTGTTTTCATACAAAGGGCATCAGGCCACCGATTTCTTCCACAAGCTATACCTTTCGTACGAACTGCATTTATTGAAACCCGACCGGGCTATTTTCGAGTATGTCCTGCAAAATGCAGCCATCCGCCCGGAAGAGACCTTGTTCATCGACGATGCTCTTCCGAACTGTCAGGCGGCCGAAGCGTTGGGCATCCGCACCTACATGCCGCAGGCGCGTGAAGACTGGTCGCATATATTCGATTAAAGTTCTTTCAGCTTCAGCGGATTATACGATGTATCCGTGTCATAAACGTCGTTGCCGTCTATTTCTTTTATGTATCTGACGACACGAACGGTTACCGGCAAGACTATCACCTCATAAAGCGATTTCAGGGAAGCTTGTGTAGCCACCATGATCAATAGTTCTTCCGTCGGGATAATGCCGCCGAACGCAATCGGAAAGAAAAGCAACGAGTCGGCGCTTTCTCCGATCAAGGTAGAAACAATCGCCCGCACCGAAAAATGGTTTCCTTGCGAGTGGATTTTCATGCGGCTCATGACATAGGCATTCAGGAAAGAGCCTACCAGAAAAGCAATCAGGCTGGCAACAGCAATGCGAGGAGCCATCCCGAATACAAAATTAAATCCGGCTTCACCTTCCCAAAACGGGGCGGCCGGCATATGAACAGCCAACTGCGAAAATCCGATAACCAGGAAATTCGAGGCAAATCCGCTCCATATAATCAGACGCGCTTTCCGGTATCCCCATATTTCGGCTATACAGTCGTTGATAATATAGGAAATAGGAAATACAATCAGGCCGGCTGTAGCGGTAATGCCGGCAATCTGAACCACTTTTGTTTCTAAAAGATTGGAAGCTACCAGGCATACATTAAAAAGAATACCCAGTAACATGAAAGGAACTGTTACGGTTGTTTTTGTTTGCATATTTTCTTGTTTTTAACGAGGTTTGACAAGCACTCGGAGCGCAAAGATAATGCTTTTTCAGAAATAGCGGATATATCCGATCGAATATGTTTTGTATAAATTATCTTTGAAGCCATGTGTATAACGCATCGAAAGCACGTTTTTCCGGTATTCGTACTGCAAATTGGTACGCCAATGGACAGGTCGGTCGCCATTATTTTCATAGCCGTAAATACCGGAAAAATCTGTAGCCCAGGAGAAACCGGCATGCTTTCCGGAAACTCCAATCCCATATACCACCGCATCGTTTTGCCGGTGAACCATGTCATTGGTCATCCAACAGTAAAAACCACCCAAAGCCTGTATACGAACAAGATGCCGGTTGTCATGACTTTTCCAGAGATTCCGGCCGATATTCAAATCAAACCAGTAAGAAGCCGCATCGGTAAAACGGGCATCACACAGACGACCGCCACTCGCGGTTTTAAGTGTAGCGCTCAAAACCGCATCGATCCATTTTTCGTTTTTCAACAATTGAAAAAAAGAACGGAATACGATGTCGCCATTATACGAGATCGGACTTTCCGTGTCTACGGCAAAACGTTCGTCGCGAGTCTCGGGCGTCATTTTATATTTTTCTTTGATCACCCACGAAATTTCAATTCCGGCACGTTCTCTGACAAACGGGAGCAAAAGACGGCCGAAAATATCGGAAGTCTTGTCTCCTTGATAAGCATGATATTCGTACCGTATTTCGGCTTCATAAAACGACCCGACCAGCCCGCCTTTCATCTCGGGTAACGGGAAAGCATTCGGACCAAAATAGCGGGGCGAATAAATCAGAAATTCGGTCTTGTCCCGCCAACTGCCGGCACTTCCAGAAAATACAAAAACAAAGGCAGGTAGTAAGCAGAAGAACCAACGGATGTTTTTTCTTATATTCATTTTTCTTAATTACATTTTATTTTGCTGCAAATGTAATCATTGTATCCGGCTTTCGGCAACAATGCCCGGCCTTTCTATCGGTTGTAGCGTTGTAAAAACCAACGCTCAAAAAAGCCTTAGGCAGAAAATCGATGTTCCAAATAATAAAAACATGAAATAAAAAAATGGAAAACAGGCCGATTTTATCTATTTTTATGGCCGGATAAAGCACGAAGCTTCGCATATCAATCGAAAGCGGATTTGTAAAGAATAAAAAATCTTATGGACAACACTCTTCGAAAAAAAGAAATCTACCGGGTCACGATCATAGGCAGTATCTGCAACCTACTATTGCTTGTTTTCAAATTTGCAGCAGGTTTTATCGGACACAGCGCTGCAATGATCGCCGATGCCGTACACTCCTTATCCGACTTTATTACGGATCTGATCGTGATACTTTTTGTCGGTATAGCCAATAGACCGCAAGACAAAGGGCACGATTACGGACACGGAAAATACGAAACGTTGGCTACCGCTCTGATCGGAGTGGCACTTTGTTTTGTCGGCATCAGCATCCTATGGAACGGGGCCGGCTCCATTTGGAACGTCATACAAGGAAAATCGCTCGAAAAACCCGGAATGCTGGCATTGATAGCCGCTCTTACCTCCATCATCGTGAAAGAGTTGCTCTACCGATATACGGTATTCGTCGGCAAAAAAACAGATTCGGGAGCCGTTATTGCCAACGCCTGGCATCATCGGAGCGATGCGTTTTCGTCTATCGGGACCGCAATCGGTATCGGAGGTGCCATCCTATTGGGTGAACGATGGCGGGTTTTAGACCCGATCGCGGCCATTATCGTCAGTTTCTTTATTTTAAAAACTGCTTTCCAACTGATACTTTCCGCCACAGACGAATTGATGGAAAAATCCCTTTCCGATGAAACGGAACAGGCCATAGAACGAATTTTGCTCGATTTTCCGGGAACAAGCCATCCGCATAACCTGCGTACCCGCCACATCGGCAATAAAAATGCCGTAGAAGTGCATATCCGGATGGATGGGCAAATGACGGTCAAACAGTCGCACGAAATCACCCGTAATATGGAAAAGCGGCTGAAAGAGCTGTTGGGGGAAGATGCTTTTATCAACATTCACGTAGAGCCTGCCGAAGAATAGAAGCGGTAAAAGAAACATTCTCGAAGATTCTTTCGTATATTTGTTTCAAAATAACACTTTTAATCTGAAAGACCATGAGACATTTTTCATTCGGCAAATTTTTTATTGTCGCTTTTTTCCTTTTGGCCGGGCTATCGGCTTTTGCCCGAAAACCTATCAAAACATTGATTATCACCGGACAAAACAACCATAATTGGCAATTGAGCCATACGGTTTTGAAAGAGATGTTAGAAACATCCGGCCTGTTTGAAGTCGATTTAGCCGTATCACCCGCACAAGGCGAGGACATGTCGGGCTTTATACTCGATTTTACCCCTTATCGATTAGTGGTATTAGACTATAACGGCGCAACCTGGCCGGAAGAAACCAACAAACGTTTCCTTGCATACGCTGAGAAAGGAGGCGGCATCGTCGTATATCATGCTTCCAATAATGCCTTTGCCCAATGGGAAGCCTATAACCGGATCTGCGCATTAGGCGGATGGGAAGGTAGAGATGAAAAATCCGGACCATATGCTTATTGGGCGAATGGACAATTGGTGAAAGATCATTCGAAAGGCCTCGGAGGTTCGCACGGGAAACAACATACATACGTCATGAACGGACGAAACGCCACACATCCGATCACCAAAGGTTTACCTATGAAATGGTTGCATGCCAAAGACGAACTTTATGACCGTATGCGCGGACCGGCCAATATAAAAGACCTGCTTTATACGGCTTACTCCGACAAAGAGACCGGAGGATCGGGACGCGAAGAGCCGTTAGTTTTTACAGTCGATTTCGGAAAAGCCCGGATTTTTCATACAATGATCGGCCATGCAGGAGAATCGGAGGCTGCCAATCCGGCCATGCAATGTGTCGGATTTCGAACGCTTTTCTTGCGTGGTGCCGAATGGGCGGCAACCGGGAAGGTAACACAGCAGATTCCATCCGATTTTCCGACTGCGACCGAAAACAGCTCCAAACGCCTTAAATGTCTCCATCAACCGGCATAAGTCGATACAATATCGTATATTTGTATGACAAATAAAAGATGACACTGATGGCAAAACGAGGAACAATACTGGTAGTAGATGATAACAAAGGGATACTGACTGCTGTCAATATTTTATTGAAAAACAGATTTGAAAAGATCATAACCCTCTCTACACCCAATCTTATAAAAAGTACATTGCACGACGAAGCGGTCGATGTCATTTTGTTGGACATGAATTTCAGCGCCGGAATCAATAACGGAAACGAAGGGCTATTCTGGCTATCCGAAATAAAGAAAATAGGTGAAGATATTCCGGTAGTGCTATTCACGGCCTATGCCGATATCGAATTGGCCGTACGTGGTATCAAGGAGGGAGCCACCGATTTTATTGTCAAGCCCTGGGACAACGACCGGTTGGTAGAAACGTTGACCAAGGCATTTGAAATCAGGACTTCTAAAAACAAGGGAAAAAACATCCAACCGGAAAAACAGGCCATATCCAGAAAAAGCAATATGCTTTGGGGAGAAAGTGCAGCCATGCAACAACTCCGCCGGCTGGTCGAAAAAGTAGCTTATACGGATGCCAACATCCTGATCACGGGAGAAAATGGAACCGGCAAGGAGGTGCTGGCACGTGAAATCCATCTGCTTTCCAACCGAAAAAAGGAGCCGATGGTATCCGTCGATATGGGTGCAGTCAGCGAAACATTGTTTGAAAGCGAACTCTTCGGACATGTAAAAGGAGCCTTCACCGATGCGCAGACGGATCGTCCCGGTAAATTTGAAGCGGCCGACAAAGGCACCCTGTTTCTCGATGAAATCGGAAATCTCCCCTATCATTTACAAGCGAAATTATTGACGGCATTACAGAGCCGGAGCATCGTCAGGGTCGGAACCAATACGCCTATTCCTGTGAATATCCGTCTGATCTGCGCCACCAACCGCAACCTGCGGGAAATGGTTGTCAGAGAACAATTCCGGGAGGATTTATTTTATCGGATCAACACCATCCATGTAGAGATTCCTCCTCTCCGGGAACGTAAAGAGGACATACTGCCTCTATCCGAACATTTTTTAGCCAAATACGCAGCCTTCTACCAAAAAGGGAATATGCGGTTCAGTCCGGAGGCCCAAGAAAAGCTGAAAGCACAGCCCTGGTTCGGCAACATCCGCGAGCTGGAGCATACGATCGAAAAGGCCATCATCATAACAGACGGCAATGTCTTGGAAGAAAAAAGTTTTCTATTCCCTCAATTTGCCGAACCGGTACCATCCCCCTCCCACACGGTCACTACCTTAGAAGAAATGGAATACCGGATGATTCAATCCGCCATGGAAAAACACGAAGGCAATCTGTCGGCCGTGGCAAACCAATTGGGTATTTCAAGGCAGACTTTGTACAATAAATTAAAGCGGTACGGACTATAAAAGGGCAGAATCATGTGCTGGAATATACACCACCATTTTAAATTCCAATTATTATGGCTTGTCTGCCTGACTGTCGCAGGAACCTTTTTCTTTCTCCGGGGTGAATGGATCTGGTTCGGACTGATCGTATCGATATGGGGATATACATTTTTTCGGATATTACAATGGGATAACCGGTATGCCCGAAAAATCGCTTTTATGTTCGAAGCGATAGAAAACAATGATTCGGCATTCCAATATGCGGTCAAAGAGCATTCGTCCAACGACCGCCTGGTAAGCTCTTCGCTGAATCATATCACCCGCATTATTTTTCAGGCAAAAGCAGAGGCCGTTCAACGGGAAAAATACTACGAATTGATTATGAATGTAGTCAATACCGGAATTATCGTAATCGATGACAATGGCGTTATTTTTCAAACGAACAACGAGGCTTTACGCCTACTCGGGCTTTCCGTTTTCACGCATGTCAAACAATTGGCCCGTATAGACGAGCATATTGAAAAGACCATCCGCGAAATACGGGCCGGCGATAAGCAGCCGCTCTCTTTTTGCAACGAACGGGGCGAGGTGCATCTTTCGGTGCGCGTTTCAGAAATGACCCTACAAGACAAGCACGTCAGGATATTGGCCATCAACGATATCAACAGCGAATTGGAAGAAAAGGAGATCGATTCGTGGATACGTTTGACACGCGTACTGACGCACGAGATCATGAATTCGATCACTCCGATAACCTCTCTCAGCGACTCTCTCCTCTCCCAAATCCAAAAAAAGGAAGATCTTTATAACGGATTGAAAGTGATCAGCACAACAGGAAAAAGCCTGATTTCGTTTGTCGAGTCGTATCGGAAGTTTACCCACATACCGACTCCCGAGCCGACTTTATTCTACCTGAAGGCCTTCATTGAAAGAATGGTACAACTCAGTCTGCGTCAAGAATATCCCAATATTACGCTAACGACAGATATCCGACCCGATGAGCTGATACTTTATGCCGACGAAAATCTGATTTCGCAAATTTTATTGAATCTACTGAAAAATGCCATGCAGGCCATCGGACATAATCAACCGGATGGGCACATCCATATCAAGGCCTACAGTAACAGAGAAGAAGCCGTATTGATCGAAATCAGTAATAATGGGCCGTTGATTCCTCCGGAAGAGATGGAACATATTTTCATCCCCTTCTTCACGACGAAAATAGGCGGCAGCGGAATCGGGCTATCCATTTCCAGGCAAATCATGCGTTTATCAGGAGGCAGCATCACGCTGAAAAGTTCTCCGGCAACAGGTTTAACAACGTTTATTTTGACATTTCCTTAATCTATTTTCAGAAAAACGGTTTTGTTTTCGAAACGTTCCATACAGAAATCTGTTATATTGTATAAAGTGTTTTCAAAAAGTAACAACAGCACCATGAAATTTATCGAAAAATTAAAAATGAACCATCGTCCGAAAGCAGGCGCATTGGATCTGTTAAAATATATCGGGCCCGGCTTATTGGTAACTGTCGGATTTATAGATCCGGGAAACTGGGCGACTAATCTCGCCGCCGGAGCTTCTTTCGGATATGCGCTGCTTTGGGTGGTCACTTTTTCATCCATCATGTTGATTATCATCCAGCACAACGTCGCCCATCTCGGTATCGTCACCGGATTGTGTCTGTCGGAAGCTACCAACCAATACCTTCCTCCGGCATTAAGCAGGCCGATATTGGGATCGGCCATTATTGCCAGCATATCCACCTCTTTAGCAGAAATTTTAGGAGGAGCTATCGCACTGCGGATGCTCTTCGGCATGCCGATCAAAATAGGAGCCGTCATCATTACCGCAACGTGTATTTTCATGCTGCTGAGCAATACATACCAAAAAATCGAACGATGGATCATCATGTTTGTTTCCATCATCGGCCTCTCCTTTCTTTACGAACTTACACTGGTAGACGTAGACTGGAATGCGGCGATAACGGGATGGATAAAACCAAGTTTCCCGGAGAATTCGATGCTGATCGTCATGAGTGTATTAGGGGCAGTCGTCATGCCACACAATCTATTCCTGCACTCGGAAGTAATACAAAGCCGAAAATGGAACTTAGAAGACGAAACTGTTATACAGAAACAACTGAGATACGAGTTCTACGACACACTTCTATCAATGGTGATCGGCTGGGCGATCAACTCGGCCATGATTATTCTTGCCGCCTCGACTTTTTTCAATAACAAAATGGAAATAAGCGAATTGGATCAAGCGCAACAGTTATTGGCACCATTGGTAGGCAGCAATGCAGGAGTTATTTTTGCTGTTGCCCTCCTCTTTGCCGGCGTTTCATCGACAATCACTTCCGGTATAGCCGGAGCCTCTATATTTGCCGGTTTTTTCGGAGAGCCTTACAACAGTAAAGACGTACATTCTAAAATCGGTATTCTGCTTTCGTTTCTTCCGGCATTATGCGTTATTTTTCTCGTAAATGATCCTTTTCAAGGACTTATCCTGTCGCAAATGCTGCTGAGTATCCAACTGCCAGCCACCGTATTTACACAGGTATATCTGACCTCCAGCAAAAAGGTCATGGGCAAATATGCCAACAGCCGCTCTACGACGATCCTATTAATTGCCTTGGGCAGCCTGGTCACCCTACTAAATATAGTCTTGCTTATCAGTCTGCTGTTGCCGGCTTAATCCGACGCTTATCCAACCCCTTCAAAAAAAACGATCGGCCTTCAGATTTCACAATTGCGTGAAGTCTGAAGGCCGATTTAAATTCAATACGCAATGACCGCAGAACAAAACATTCCGCTTGTCAATCCTGCCGTTTATCTGACAATGGTTTCACGACTTTCAGTATTTGCATTGATCAGCTGGTCATACATAGCCTCGCAATAAACCGGCGGCAGGTAGAACCGTCCGGGATAAACGGCACACAGGTTGATTTTTACCGTTACCTGCTTTCCTGCAGGCAGATAATCGATGTAACTGTATACCCTGTCGTCGCGAATATCCTGATAATTGACCCCTGCGGTCGTTTTATCGGCTTCACCCTCATTTAAAAAGCGCGTATTCAAAATTTCCCAACCTGCAGGGAATATTTGAGAGAGTACCAAACGCGTATAACCGCGCGGAGAAGCGTTCCGTACAGAAACGACTGCCGTAAAGTTAGTCCCCTGTTCCATATCGGCAACATCGACTTCGCGTCCGTTCTTATCCATGTAACTGACAGCAAGCGAGATACCATTCGAATAGGCCTTTTCTTGGCCCTGTTCGGCTATGCCCTCGGTAATAATACGTGCGAAAAGGGTCGATTTTCCGGTATTCTTCAATTCCAACTCCGAAGAAGTTGTCCCCTGTTCTAAGAGCGATTCGGACCAAACATGTTCCGGAATGGATACTTTTTCCGTTTTTCCGCCGTAATTATATGAAAAATCGAGTGTTTCGGAAACTTTATACCGTTCCATATAGTTAGACAATGCCACCAAGCCGAAGGCAACAGACTGCGTGCTGAACCATGTGTCGGAAGAAAGCTGTTTCGAGATCTCATTCGCATCGATAGCGGCCTCTTTTCCGTTATCGAACAGACAAAGAGTCATCAGACGGATCGAGCGGTCGCGCAAGTCGCTTCCGAACGTCTGGTCATATTCCTGATAGTTCGATTGCAGGTCGGAAACCCTCTCCGTCAATTTTTCACCTACATCCGAACGGCCGATCGAGGCATACGCTGCCGCCAATAACCAACGGCTCATCGGCGCCAAGTTCTTGTTTTCTTTCAAGCGGTTCATCGCTCCCACCTCCGAAGCATGCGCCTGTGCCAATACAAACAAACGGTACGCCTGTGCCATTTCTTCCGAGCGTGCATAATAAGACTGTACCGGTTTCCAGGCACGCGCAATCCGGCGAAGGCTGTTCAATGCATTTTGTTTCATCGCTTTCTGTACGACATACCCTTTTGCTTCCGCTTCGAGGAGGAAGTGTACGGCATAAATCGTCGCCCAGGCATCGCTGCTCGTCGCACCCGGCCAATAAGCGAAAGAACCGTCTACCGTCTGGTAGGCCTGCATGCGCCGGATCACCTCTTTCACGGTACTTTCCATTTCCTTTTCCTGCTTTTGCGTCAACGAAGCAAATGTTTTCAAATACAATTGCGGGAAAGCTTTCGAGGTTATCTGTTCGAGGCACCCGTGCGGATAGCCAAACAGATATTTCAGACGGGCAGAAAGATTGACAGGTTGTATATTCGACATTTCAAGAAGCATCGAATTCGTACCGGCTATTCCCGGCAAAGTAACCATCTTCTTCCACGATTTTCCGGGTTCGAGCGTCACGGCTGTCACTTTCGAGTGAGCCCGACGGATAGTACGCACTTCAATATCGGTTTCATAGACCGATTTCTCTCCCTTTCCGGTTGCCGTGAGCGTCACCTTTCCAGCACCGGGCAGATCTTTCACTTTGATACGGAAAGCGACCGATTGATCTTCTTTTTCCGAGAAGTGCAATGTACGGGAAGTCCCGTCCATTATCTCCATATTGTCCGAACAGGCAATGTTCACCTGTACATTTCCCACCCCTTTTTCTGTTGCAAAAACAGTAGCCGGAACGACCATCTCTTCTCCTACCCCGATGATGCGCGGTAATGTACCCAATAACATAACCGGCTTGCGCACGAATACGCTCTTTTCCGAATTTCCATAAGCATATCCGTTCCCGGCAACCACCATCACACGTACACGTCCGGTATAATTCGGCATCTTGAACGAATGTTTCCGTTGTTCTCCTTTTTTCAGGAACATCGGACCGACAAACTGCACAACCGGTTTAAAACGGTTGACAACGGCTTTCGGACCTCTGTTCAGCGCATCATCACCACCGATACTGAACAATTGTTCGATCCGTCCGCCATAAGCACCGACTACATAGTTGTATAAATCCCATGTATTGACCCCCAAGGCTTCACGTGCATTGAATGTTTTCCACGGATCCGGCGTCGGGAAACGGGTCAAATCGAGTAATCCTTCATCGACAATCGCCAGCGTATATGCCATCTCCTGACGATTTTTCTCGGAAATCGTCACCTCATAATCGGCATCCGGTTTGATTTCGTCGGCCATCCGGATCTCCGGAGTCAACCTGCTCTCCGGCGCAGTGACCGTAAAAGGAACAACGCCATACATACGGATCGGCAAATCATTTTTGGTAATACCATGAGGTTGCAACAAAGTGATATGCACATATGCATTCGGTTGCATTTCCGGGGTCATTTCCAATTTGACGGTTGTTTCTCCCTCAGCACATGCCTGTTCCGTCAGGAAAAGCACACGCGAACCGTTTTCAATGCTGACAATGGCACGTGCCCCTTTTACGGAGGGGAAAGAAACGGTCATCTTTTCACCCGGTTTATAATCATCTTTATCCGTCTTGAAAGTCAACATCGTAGAGGCAGACGAACCGTCGGCATTGCGTCGTCCCTGCGTGCCCGGCCAGTCGAAATAACTCATCAGGCCGGTCGAATGCTTGCTTTCCAGGTCTTTCACCGAAATGAAGTAAGTTCCCCATTCTTCGTCTGTAAACTGTAGTTTAAAACGGGCAACTCCATTATCATCGGTATAAACGGAAACCGTTTTCACCGGTTCGTTATACGAATTGGATACATAATTTGCCAAATTGCTGGCATCCGAACTCCACCACCAATACCAGTTCACTTTAAAGATCTTCGCCTCAAGTTTTGTTCCGGCCTGAGGTTGTCCGATATGGTTGACAGAAACCAATTCATACGTATAGGGCGTCCGCGTATCCAACTGCTCTTTTCCTTGTTGCGGCGATCGAATCCCGACATAGCGATTATAAGGCGAGTACAACGTCCGACAGGCATCGATACTGAAATCGCCCGATTCTTCAAACGCCCGGACAGTCAGATTGGCCAATAACATTCCCGGTGCCGAATTTCCGACATCAAACTGCGCACGTACCATGGCATCGCCAGATTCGTCGGTCGTACCGGAAATCAGTGCACTCTCTTCGCTGCTGAATTCTTTCGAAAGATCATCGAACGTAAAATTCTTATAGGCATCGAATGTCGTCTGCGTGGCTATAAAGGTTCCTTGTATATCGTATTTTAAATTTCGGGCAGTAGCTCCCTGTAGCCATTCGACATGCAACGGCAGTTCCAATGGCCGTCCTCTCAGCAGCGTTTGTTTTTCCTGCAATTTCAAGTCGATTTTCAACCGGTTCGGTTTAATGGTCTCGATGCGCAGCCGTTTTTCAAAAACAACCCCGCCTACATTGACCTTCGCATTCCAAATACCTGTCGGCGCATCCGATTCGGTAGAGACATCAAATGCATAAACCCCCAATTCGCCTCGTGTTTCCGTTCGGCGCAAGTACAACTGTCCGAGCGGATTATACAGTTCTAAAATCACCGGATGGTCGGCCGGTAGTTTCTTCATCCGATCATTCAACATAAAACCGAGATGCAACGTATCTCCCGGGCGCCAAACACCCCGGTCGCCATAAACAAAGCCCTTGATACCTTTCTGCACCACTTCGCCGGAGACATCAAAGGAGCTGAGAGACAACGAAGATCCGTTATCCACGCGCAAATAAGAACGCTGATTTCCCAACGAGGCAATGAGATAAAACGGTTTTCCGTTATCCAACGACAATCTGACTTTACCGTCGGCATCCGTTAAGGCCGCAGCCAACTCCTGACGCTGATAATTATAGGCTTTTACCTCCACACCCTTTTCCGGATTGGCAGTCAGCAGATTATGTACCAAAACGATCATCTCGTTTTCTTCGCCGGCTTTTGCCATCAACCCCAAGTTTGTTGCCAATACATTCCGTCCCTGATTTACATTATAATAATAGCTGTTGGAGCAAGGATTCCGGTTTTCTTCGTAATTATAATCTTCCCAACTCAATCCGGAACTGTAATAAAAATATCCTCCCCCGTCGAACCGGTTACACTCTTCTTTGAAGCGCAATTCGTCTTCGGCAGCAATTTGCTCTTTCGACAATGGCACATTGTCCGAACAAGGATAGGCCGAGAGCGATTTATTAAATGAAAGTTCAACGCGGTAAATAGCTCCCGGTTCGGGCGTTATCAGTTCCTTCAAATCAATACCGAACGTATTCCATTGCGACAAATCCAATGAAGCATCTTCGTCGAATAAAATGGTTTTACGGGCGACCAGCCGACCTACACGAACCAGTTCGCTCGATCCGTCCAAATCGTTTTCCTGCAAAAACTGCCCGATATTCTGTTCCATAATCCGGATGACCCGCACGATAACACCACGTAGATAGACCGCTTGAAACGGGATCGACAGTTGGTTTGACAACGGGATGATCACCCCTTGTCCGATGAAACGAAATCCTGGAAACATTTCGTTGACTGACAACTGGCGGACCACATTATCCTTCAAGGAAATTCCCTGCTTGCTCCGGATGACTTTACTCAAATGTACATTTATGGCACCGGTCTGGTTCGCATCCGGATAAAGCCGCAACTTATTTCCTTCCACATTGACCGCATCCGATTTATTGCCATCAATGTATGCCAATCCTTGCATATTCTGGCTGTCATCCAACAACTTTGTAAAAGAGACCTCCACAAATCGTTCGGGAGCCGACACATATTCCACATTATAAACACTGAAATCATTCATGCCCGGTATGTCGACCGAGAAGAGCTTCTCTTCGTCCACTCCCCACTTATTGGAACCGACCGACACCTCGAAAACGCGTGCACCTTCCGATCCTGCCGGCACATTCATCAGCGTGAGCTGGTGTTTTTTTCCATTGGGGTCGTGCGCCCATACGGTTTCGGCCTTTTCCGAATATTTCAGCAACGATTCTACCGTCTTCGGATCCTCTTTGTCGGGCGTATAAAACGTACAGGCCAAATCATACCCGTTTTCATTTTTATTATTAATATCGATCGAATGAAGATTGCCCCGTATACTCAGCGGAAGCGTTGAAAAAGAGAATGTAAAATTCTTGTCTTTCCCCTGTAGATCAAACCATTCCGACAGATTTGCCTTGATCCGGTACGTTGTATTACGGTCAAATCCTTCCGTAGGCTTGAACATAATGGTTTTACTGTTTTCAAAAGAAAACTCACCCGGCACCTCCGGAGTCAGTTTCATTAATCTCCGAAGCGATTCCGATTGTAGTTTTTCGGCCGGGATTTCGTGGTTGAAAATGAGATAAACCGGTGTATAACGAGATACGCTTCCATACGTAAATGCCTCCACATAAGGATGATAAGGCATTTTTTCACTTTCTTTTACGGTGTCCTTACACCCCCAAAGACTTAACAACAAGAAACAAATACACAAATAAGACCTGATCTTTGTCATATTATTTGATTTTAAAGGTTTAATTTTAGCGTATCGCAAAGATATGTTTTTCATACTAAAAAAAAGCAAGAAAAAAAAGTTTTTTTTCTTTATAAACACACAAAATTTACAAAATCCATTATCTTCGCTTCCGAAACAGAAAAATACACGCATTCGCCAGACAATATATGCATCTGCTTTTTTTTATATACTTTCTTATAAAGGCCATTTGCTACGGCATAATTCCGGAAAAAATATTTCCGGATACCTATTCTACCTTGCTTTATTCTTCGGAAGAGAGATTGATGGGAGCACGGATCGCCCCAGACGGCCAATGGCGTTTTCCGGAAAGCGATACCCTTCCGCCCAAGTTCATCACCTGTCTGCTGCAATACGAAGACAGACGATTCTACCTCCATCCCGGAATAGATCCAGGTGCTTTGGCACGCGCCGTCTGGTTGAATATCCGAAAAGGCGAGATCGTCAGTGGAGGCAGCACGATAACCATGCAGTTGGCGCGTATCTCCAGAAATAATCCCCAACGAACATTTTTCGAAAAAGGGCTCGAAGCCGTCTGGTCTTTTTATTTGGAAAGCAGATACAGCAAAAACGAAATCTTACGGCTTTACATTTCTCATGCGCCTTTCGGCGGCAATGTGGTCGGCGTGGAAACCGCCGCCTGGCGATATTTCGGCAGAAGTGCCTCCGAACTTTCGTGGGCAGAAAGTGCCACATTGGCCGTATTGCCCAATTCGCCGGCCCTTATCCATCCGGGCAGAAACAGGGAACGCCTGAAGGCAAAACGCGACAAATTGCTCGCAGCGCTGCATACATCCGGGAAAATCGATGCCCTTGAATACGAACTGGCTTGTATGGAGCCGCTTCCGGAAGCGCCGGTTCCACTTCCCAATGAAGCTCCCCACCTACTGGAACGGCTGCTTGCTAATGCGCCCGGAACCCGAATTAAAACGTCTTTAAAACAAGCCTTGCAACTACAAGTACAGGCTACCGTCGATCGGTATGTTCGCGAATATGTATCCAACCATATCTACAACGCGGCTGCCCTCGTTGCCGACATCGAAACCGGCGAAATACATGCATACGCCGGAAATGCCAGCTTCCAAGCCGACAAACAAAGAGGGAATCAAGTAGACATCATCACTTCGGCGCGCAGTACGGGAAGTGTTTTAAAACCGTTCCTTTACGCTGCCATGCTACATAACGGACAGTTGCTGCCCTCTATGCTCATTTCCGATACACCGCTGAACATCAACGGTTTTATGCCACAAAACTTCAACAAGGCGTTCCAAGGTGCCGTACCGGCCCATCAAGCCATCGAACGTTCGCTGAATGTACCGCTCGTCCGTATGCTTTCGGCCTACAACACCGGCCGGTTCATGTCATTATTGAAAAATCTCGGCATGACAACATTACGTTTTTCCGAAGATCATTACGGCGCCTCCCTGATTTTAGGAGGAGCAGAAGGTACGTTATGGGATATGAGTGGCATGTATGCCTCTCTGGCCCGTGTCCTGAACCATTTCGAACGCTATAACGGCCGATATAATCCAGCCGACATACATCCGCTGACCCCGTTTCCGGTTTCTCCCGACGAACATCCGATCCGATCGGTCGACGACAAACGACTGACTACAAAACCGTTGTTATCGGCAGCCTCCATTTGGTACACCTTCGACGCGATGTCGGCAGTCAACCGCCCGGAAGAAGAAGCTGAATGGCAACAATTCGAATCGATGAAGCAAGTAGCCTGGAAAACAGGGACCAGCTACGGGGGACGCGATGCCTGGGCGATCGGGGTAACTCCCCGCTATGTGGTAGGTGTATGGGTAGGCAATGCTTCGGGCGAGGGGCGATCCGGACTTACCGGCGTAGGCAATGCCGCCCCCATCCTTTTTGATCTGTTTTCGATGCTTCCCGGCAGCCAATGGTTTCCTTTTCCGATGGACGAAATGGAACCGATGCTGATCTGCCGGCAAAGTGGCCATAAAGCATCGGCAATATGTAATCAGGCAGACACATTATATCTGCCTCTAAGTGGGCTGCAAACGGAAATCTGTCCTTATCATCATTTGGTTCATCTTTCACCGGACAAACGTTTTCAGGTAAACAGTTCTTGCGAGTCGGTAGACCGGATCATTACCATGCCATGGTTTACCTTACCCCCCTCGCAAGAATATTATTATAAAAACTATCACATCGAATACCAGACATTGCCGCCTTTCAAACCGGGATGCCGCCAGGAGCAGTCTCAGCAAATCGATATCATCTACCCGGAGCACAACGCAGTTCTGTTTTTACCCAAAGGATTTTCCGGAGAAAAAGAGAAATTAATCTTCCGGGCAGCACATACGCATCCGGAGGCGACCATTTACTGGCATATAGACGACCAGTATGTAGGCGAAACGACCGAACACCATCAATTGGCCTGCTTAGTCGAACCCGGCAAACATTTACTGACCCTCATCGACCAACAAGGCAATCAACGAAAAATCATTTTCACGATCAAAGCCGGGAAATCGAATCCGTAACGCCTGTGCTGCGGAGCAGGCGTTACGGAATGCTTCTGTTTTTTTCATTTCAATCAAAATATAGCTGTAAAAGGGCAGGTCGTCTCATGCATAAAAACGGGGCAGGTCAAGCCGGATCCAACACCGTTTTTACAAAATGAGGATAAGATTCTTCCCCGAGATGAGGATCGTAAACAAATCCCTCATATACAAAATCGGTCAGCTTGTCAGGACTCGTTATTTGCTGTTGAAGGATGTATCGGGCCATCGCTCCCCGGCAACTTTTCGCCCAAACGGCTTGTATTTTCAATTTTCCCTGCTTGCGCACATAGAAAAGGGGATGAATGACTTTCACCTCTGCACACACCCGCTTCCAATCGAAGAGATGTTCATATTCCTCGGTTGAGAGATGAAGAAGCATTCCGTCATCGGCCTTTACCTGGTCTATAAGCACATCGGTCAGTTTATCTTTCCAGAAACGATTGACCGGTTCGCCATTTGTTTGATCCAATTGGACACAATGTTCCATCCGGTAGGGTACAATGCCGTCCAACGGGCGAAGTAAGCCGTAAAGGAAACAGGTAATCCACAAGTGCCGTTGAGCAAACAAAAGCGCATCTTCGGAAAGCGTATCGGCTTTTAAATGTTTATAAGCCTGACCGTTGTAAGCCAATAAAGCGGGCATTTTCGTAGCCAGGAAGAACTGCTGGTACCGTTTCCAATTTTCGGCAGCAAGCGTTCGGCTACAATCGAGTTGTTTACTAAGTTCCTCTATATCAAGCGTTGCCATTTCGGTAGCCAATCGGTTCGCTATCTGCTGGAATAGCGGAACCGAAAGAGGTTTATACCCTACTCTGTCATACATCAATTTTGCATTTGCCAATATGATTTGCATACATTTATCCGAAAAAAACTCTATCGGCCGACGCAACAAAACGTTCAATATGCGTCAGGGCGAGGAACCATGTCCCTACCCGATAAAAGCTCCATTAACGATTTTCATATATAAAATGATATTCCGCCTCCCTCCATAAAGAAGCACAGGTTTCTTTAAAGGCCTGCGGTTCAAGCATCCATACACCCGGAATATTTGTTTCTTTATACGTCATCATCCAATTTTATATAGCGAAACAAAGTAACCTCTTTTTCCTTATTTCTGCAATGCTTCCCAGCTATTATATTTCTTTCCGCCCCATACATTCGAAAAAGATCGTATACGACGGATAAGTTTCAGAAAAAACTCGAAAAAGATTTGTCTATTTCAAATATATTCCCTTTCTTTGCAGTCGCAAAACCCAAAGGGGTTCTTTTCGGTTCCTTGGATGAGTGGCTTAGTCAGTGGTCTGCAAAACCATGTACGGCGGTTCGAATCCGCCAGGAACCTCTAAATTGAATAGGGCTGTCTAACAATACAACTGTCGGATAGCCTTTTTTGTCTTTATAAAGAAAGTGGAGGGAGAAAACGAAAAACGTTTTCTCCTATTTTTATTATCCCCTCCTATTTCCCAAGTGTAAGCGGTCTTCCGGATCTGCCTGAAAGCCGTATGGTGTATGCTTATTCTTTTACATTACCTCACGAACCCCGAATCGAAAAAAGGTGCTTTTTTTCCGGTCTATAGACAGTCTTAAAAAAACGGACAAAATGTCAGCCGGCAGGATTAAAAAAAGTACCCGACGTCACAACTGTGACAAGCCTTTGTCACAGTTGTGACAGCGTATTGGCACAGTTGTGACAGGCCTTTGTCACAGTTGTGACAAACGGTCCTGTCACAGACAAAACAGCAAAAAACTTTTTCTACGATACAAATCTGTTCTTCAAGAATCACCTTTAAACTGCTTATTAGATTGATTATAAATATATTAAGTCCACAATCAAACACATCAGGCACCAACAATCAATAAAACGGGATACTCACGGATCGTTCGTTCAAAAAAATCTGCCATTTTGTCAGTCGCGAGAAGGCTTAGATCACCCTAAGCGGTTTCCTTTTTTCTGGATTAGACAACTCCTTTCAGACGATTGTGTCCTCTTTTTCTAATTAGAAATATAACAAATTACATGGAAGTAGCTCTTTGGGGAGAATCTCTTATCAAATGGGAAGAAACAGAAACGGTTGATCATAAAAATTTTATTAGTCGAGGTTTTCACCTTGGACTATTTTATTCATTTTAATTAAATGTTTCCGTTCAAAACTCGTATTGGGTTTATGCAAACTCTTTCAGCAGAATTGATAGCAAGAGAATCTGAAATCCATATAAAAGTGTTATCTTTGTCGCATCACAGTCTGCCGGTCTGTCGCTCATCCGTATCGGTTGGGAGGAACGTCCGGGCAACACAGAGCACCATACTTCCTAACGGGAAGCTATTCGTGAGGGTAGAGTAGCGTAACAGAAAAGAACCGCCCGGCCTGCCGGGTAAGGGTGAAAAGGCGAGGTAAAAGCTCACCGGGCCATATAGTAATATATGGTGCCGTACGTCTTATGGGTTGTAAGGTCATGTATACCGGCAATGTAGGGTGGCTCGCCCGATGCCGGGGGGTAGACCGCTAAAGCTTATCGGCGACGGTAAGACAAGATAAATGGCAGACACTTCTGCTTACGCGGAAGTACAGAACCCGGCTTACAGGCAGACTGTTTTTTATAAAAAAATTATGACGAGAACATCCGAAAAAAAGACATTGAGCGAACGGATTCATTTGTTGTTGACAAAAACCGTTCATTTCATTACCTACGATATTTGGCGGATCACCGAAAACGAGGTAAGCGGCTTGCGGGAGTTTTACATCAACACGATAAAGACCATCATATTGGCTATACGCGGGTTCAATAATCAAAGCCTGCAAACCAAGGCTTCCGCACTGACCTACAGCACCTTGCTCGCTATCGTCCCGCTACTGGCAGTCTTATTGGGCATAGCGAAAGGATTCGGGTTGCAGGCTACTGTCAGCCAAGAACTTATTCATTATTTTCCCGGCCACGAAATGGAATTGCTCAAAGCATTCGAATTTGTCGAACGGTATCTGATGCAGGCGCAAGGAGGGGTGATTATCGGTATCGGACTGGCATTGCTGCTGTATACTGTCATCAGTCTGATTTCTTCTGTCGAAGATACCTTCAACGACATTTGGCAGATTCAAAAGTCGCGCCCTTTTTATCGTAAAATCACCGATTATCTGGCCTTATTCCTCCTCTTACCGGTATTGATGACCACTTCCGGAGGATTATCCATTTTTTTGTCGACACTCAAGAACTCGTTTCTCGGCCATTACCTGTTTTTCACACCGGTAGCAGAACTGTTCTTAAACGTCCTGCCCTACCTCATCACCATCCTGACCTTTACCGGACTGTATATCTCTCTTCCTAACACGAAAGTACGGTTTATCAACGGATTAGCGGCTGGAATCGTAGCCGGGATAGCCTATCAGTTTTTCCAGTTCGTCTATATCAGCGGACAGATATGGGTAAGCAAATACAATGCCATCTACGGAAGTTTTGCCGCCTTGCCTTTGTTATTGTTATGGTTGCAACTTTCCTGGCTGATTTGTCTGTTCGGAGCGGAAATATCCTACGCATCTCAAAATGTCAAGAAATTCAGTTTCGAACGCGACAGCAAAAACATCAGCCGGCGGTATAAGGATTTTCTAACGTTACTGATCACCTCCCTCATCGTCAAACGCTTCGAATCGGAGGGTAAACCCTACACGGCCGACGAATTATCG
Source organism: Parabacteroides sp. (assembly GCA_041798765.1). Classification (GTDB taxonomy): domain Bacteria; phylum Bacteroidota; class Bacteroidia; order Bacteroidales; family Tannerellaceae; genus Parabacteroides. The sequence continues at coordinate 28,615 of JBHCAZ010000032.1, forward strand.
GATGCCTACCGTATTCCGATCCGTATTACCACCCAGATACTCTACCTGCTTTCGGAACTGAATATCATTATCGAGGTGAAATACGGCGATGACGAACGAGTGGTCCATTATCAGCCGGCAATAGACATCAATAAGATAACGGTCGGATACCTGCTAAACCGTATTGATGCCTATGGATCGGAAAATTTCAAAATAGATACCGACCGGATCTTTAAAAAAGAATGGAAAATACTGTTGAAAACACGCGAAGATATGTTGAAAGCCAATGATTCGATTCTACTTAAAGATCTGTAAACCATCTGAAAATGCATAATAACCAAGCAAAAAACGAGCATCCGAATCGTAAAGGAAACCGGGATCTGACAAAGGGAGTAGTCTGGAAGGCAATCCTCCGGTTCGCATTTCCACTATTGGTAGGCAATCTGTTACAGCAATTTTATAATATTACCGACAGCATTATCGTCGGCCAATTTTTAGGAAAGCAGGCATTGGCAGCGGTTTCGGCCTCTTTTTTCATCTATTACTTCATCATTTCATTAGTAATCGGCGTAGGAAGCGGAACGACCGTTGTCGTATCCCAATATTTCGGAGCCCGGCAATATACGCATGTACAACGAGCCTTCTCCTCTTTCTTCATTTTCATGCTGGTTGCCGGGATTATCATGTCGATCGGCGGGATTCTTTTTGCCGAACAGATCTTCCGGATCACCAATACACCCGAAGATGTGCTTCCCGAAGCGATCGCTTATTTCAAGGTTTATATCGGAGGGACCTTTCTGTTTGTCACATTCAACAGCATGATTTCGATTTTAAGAGGTATCGGAGAGTCTGTCCGGCCGATGCTTTTTATCCTCGCCTCCACCGTCTTGAATATCGCACTCGACTTGCTTTTCATCCTCTCTTTCGGATGGGGCATCCGGGGAGCAGCCGCAGCTACAGTCATAGCGCAGGGCATAGCCATGTGTATTGCATTGGGATATATAAAAAATGCACATCCGCTTCTTTCCATCCGGAAAGAAGACCTGGTATTCGACCGGCATCTATTCAAGTCCAGTTTAAAAATCGGGCTGCCTTCCAGTGTACAACAATGCGCCATCTCGTTAGGGTTAATCGCATTGTTGGGTATTGTCAACAGCTTCGGCACTAACACCCTGACAGCCTATGGTGCTGCCGGAAAAATCGATACGATCTTCACGCAGGCCATTCTCACGCTCTCCGGAGCATTAGCCGCTTTCTGCGGACAAAATATCGGCGCCAAACGATTGGACCGTGTGCGTACAGGAGTACGTTTCGCCCTTTTCACCGATATCGGGTTAGGAATCGTGATTTTCGGATCAGTGTACCTGTTCGGCAACGAAATGATGATGGCCTTTACTGACGATCGCGATGTTATAGAAATCGGCCGGGAATATCTATTGATCGTCAGTGGATTTTTTTCCGTACACGGTGCACTGAATGTATTCAACGGCGCCTTACGGGGCGCCGGAGACACCTTATTCCCGATGTTGATCAGCCTGTTCTGCCTGTGGTTGATCCGAATCCCTTTAGCTTACTACATGAGTGCGCAGATCGGGCGCAGCGGTATCTGGTGGGCGATCGGAATCAGTATCAGTATCGGGCTGTTCATCACCTATCTGTATTATCGGACCGGCCGATGGAAAAAACGGGCGGTTGTCAAATAAGCGTTCAAGGACGATACCGGTTATAACTGATGACCGTATCCGCCGGTTTTCGTTTCTTTTCCCGGTCGGGCTGTGTAGAATATCCCAACACGATATCGAGCAAGACACGCTTTCCGGAAGGGATATCCAATAACTTCCGCATTTTATCTTCGTCGAACCATCCCAATATACAACTCCCTAATCCTTCGTCTTCGGCCGCCAATACCAAATGAGCGGCCGTTATACCGATATCGACATGTGTAAAATGTTTGTCTTTTACCCAAGAACCAAAACCGGAACTCAAGTTCGGCCGTTCTTCGACAATGAGGATATGGACAGGGGCTTGCTTGGTAAAATGGTTGATACCCAACAAACGGCTGGAAGTTGCATCTGCTACTTGATTTTTCAACGCCGGATCGTCGACTACAATAAAGTGCCATGGTTGTGCATTACAAGCCGACGGGGCAATACATCCGGCCTGCAAGATACGCTCCAATTTTTCTTTTTCGACCGGGCGGGCCGGATCGAACGCCCTGTCGCTCTGACGCTGGGCTGCCAATATTAAAAAATCCTTCATTTGAATTGCATCATTTTACTGATATATTTCCCGACAATATCGAACTCGATGTTGACCACCGTCCCTTTCTCGATCTGGCAGAAGTTGGTATGATCGTGCGTATAGGGGATGATGGCTACCTGAAAGCTGTTTTGCTGCGAATTGCACACGGTCAGGCTAACGCCATTCACACATACCGAGCCTTTCTCGACCGTCATATATCCCTGACGGGCCATCTCTTTGTCTAACGGGTATTCAAACGTGTAATACCAACTGCCGTTGGCATCTTCCACCCCGGTACAAACGGCCGTCTGATCGACATGGCCTTGCACAATATGGCCGTCTAAGCGTCCGTTCATCAACATGCTGCGTTCCAAATTCACCAGCGAACCGGGTTTCAAAAGACCCAAATTGGAACGCTCCAGCGTTTCGCGCATCGCCGTCGTCGTAAAAGTATCACCCTCCTTACGGACAACAGTCAGGCAGACGCCATTATGGGCCACGCTCTGATCGATTTTCAACTCATCCACGAAAGAGCACTTCATGGTAATATGGATATTGTCTTTTTCATGCTCGATTTTTACGACCAAAGCCGTCTCTTCTATAATCCCTGAAAACATACGTCTATTTCCTTTCTCCTAATAATTTGCAATAAAGATACAACAAAATAGCGATCCTCTACAAATAGCCGGTAAAATATTTGGATATATCGTAAATTCGATGAAAATTTGTATCAGAATAGAAATACTAAAATCCATAAAAATATGTACGATAAGGAAAAAGGCTTCTATATCGCCCATTCGGAAATCGGAGCAATATGTATTCAGGGCAAGATGGCGAACCGACACGGGTTGATTGCCGGAGCTACCGGAACCGGAAAAACAGTGTCGCTCCAAGTTCTTGCCGAAAGTTTCTCGCAAGCCGGTGTCCCCTGCTTTATGGCCGATATGAAAGGCGATCTCTCCGGAATCTCGCAAACAGGCACAATGAACAAATTCATTGAAAAACGAAAAGATGAATTCGGAATACCTGATCCGGTTTTCGAAGCCTGTCCGGTATGTTTTTATGATGTATACGGCGAACAGGGACATCCGATGCGCGCTACGGTTTCAGGCATGGGCCCTCAACTGTTGGCCCGCCTACTCCAACTCAATGAAGTCCAGACCGGTATTCTGCATATTGTTTTTAAAATAGCCGATGAACGGGGGCTTTTACTGATCGACATGAAAGACCTCCGCTCTATGTTGGATTACGTCAGACAACATGCAAAAGAGTTCCTTGCCTACGGCAATGTCACCGCCCAAAGCATCGGGGCTATACAACGCGCCTTGCTTACTTTGGAAGGACAAGGGGCCGACCGGTTTTTCGGAGAACCCGAATTCGACATTTTCGATCTGATGCGAACGGAAAACGGCAAAGGCGTAATGAATGTATTGGCCGCCGACCGTTTGATGCTTCAACCCAAACTGTATTCGACATTTCTACTCTGGCTCATGTCCGAACTTTACGCACGCCTGCCCGAAGTCGGCGATCTGGAACTTCCTAAAATGATCTTCTTCTTCGACGAAGCCCACATGCTTTTCGAGGATACCTCGAAAGCGATGGTCGACAAAATAGAGCAGGTAATCCGCCTGATCCGGAGTAAAGGGGTCGGTATCTATTTTATTACACAAAACCCGAAAGACATACCCGATGCTATTTTAGGCCAGCTCGGCAATCGCATACAGCACGCCCTGCGTGCATTCACACCGTCCGACCAAAAGGCTGTCCGGGCAGCGGCACAAACATTCCGGGCCAATCCGAAATTTAAGACGGAAGATGCAATCATGACCTTGGGTACAGGTGAAGCTCTCGTTTCTTTCCTCGACGAAAAAGGAGCTCCCGGAACGGTGGAACAGGCCAAGGTTCTATTTCCTCTCAGCCAGATAGGGGCTATCTCGCCCGATCAGCGCGCCCAAATCATGCGTAGCTCGCGAATCGGAGGCAAATACGATAAAGCTATCGATCGAGAAAGCGCTTTCGAAGTCTTATTGAAAGAAAGCGAGCAGGCACTTGCAGCGCAACAACGCGAGGCGGAAGCCGAAGCAGCTGCAAAAACAAAAGCCAAAGAAGAGAAAGGCAGTGGCTGGAAAAAAGGATTATTTGGGGCTGTACTCGGCGCCGTAGTGACCAGTTTCGGACGTAGTGTCGGCACCCAGGTAGCCCGTTCGGTAACCGGAAGCCGGTCTACCTCCCGTAAGAAGAGTAATAAAAATACAGGAATCTTGGAGTCGGCTGCCAAAAATGCAGTCGGTTCGGCAGCCCGTAGCGTCACAACCCAACTCACACGTAGCATACTGGGCAATCTTTTAAGATAACCGAATTCCCGCTACAGACTGGAGGCGACAAAATAAGAAATGCTATAAAACGCAGAAAAAGAGGATTAATCCTCTTTTTCTGCGTTTTTTGATGATCAGCGGACGTAAATAGAAAATTCTTTCGAGGGATATTTACCTATATTTGCTTTTCAAAGAAGTGAAATATCAATACTTAAAACAATAAAAAGACCATGACAACAAGACGTGATTTTCTAAAAAAAACCGCACTCGGCACAGCTTTTTTATCCGCCGGAGGTGTTTTACCCGGATTCAGCGCAAAAAGCTATAACCAGATTGTAGGTGCCAACGAAAAAATACGTATGGGTGCTATTGGCGTCAATTCGAGAGGGTTTGCCCTAAGCCAGGGTTTTGCCAAAGAAAAAGGATGCGAGGTGGCTTATGTCTGCGACGTAGATAAACGAGCGATGGCAAAATGTATCGATATGGTGACCAAAACCGGCGGGAACACCCCGAGCGGAGAAAAGGATTTACGAAAATTGCTCGAAAAGAAAGATTTGGACGGCGTTATCATTGCTACACCGGAACATTGGCATGCTCCGGCCGCCTTGATGGCCATGAAAGCCGGCAAACATGTCTATTTGGAAAAACCGACCAGCCACAATCCGGCAGAAAACGAAATCCTGCTGCAAGCGGTAGAAAAATACAAGGTAGTGACTACTACCGGCATGCAACGCCGTTCCTGGCCGAACATAGCAAAAGCCATACAGGAGGTGCGGGATGGTATTATCGGCAACGTATATGTAGGTAAAGCCTGGTACACGAATAACCGGCCACCTATCGGAACCGGAAAAATCATGGCGGTCCCGGACTGGTTGGATTGGGAGCTATGGCAGGGACCGGCTCCGCGCGTATCCGACTATAAAGACAATTACCTGCATTACAATTGGCATTGGTTCTACAATTGGGGTACCGGCGAATCGGGAAACAATGCGGTGCACTTCCTGGATCTTTTACGCTGGGGAATGGACCTTACCTACCCGACTTCCGTCAGCTCCATGGGCGGGCGTTATCGGGCCAAAGACGACTGGCAGTTCCCCGACACCCAATTCATAAACTTAAATTTCGGCGATCATAAAATGATCACATGGGAAGGACGGAGTTGCAACATCCGCTCTGTTGAAGACTCGACCGTAGGTGCTGTTTTCTACGGCGATCAAGGATCCCTTGTGCTCAATGGCGGAAACACGTACAAAGTATATGATACGAAAGACAAATTGGTTAAAGAGGTGAAGAGCGATTTGACCTTTAAAGCCGGCGATACCAGAAACCCGACCCAGCAACTGGACGCATTCCATTTTGCCAACTTCTTAGATGGTATCCGTAAAGGGACTCCCCTGAATGCCGATATCGAGATCGGTGCAGTCAGTACAACGCTGGCCCTATTAGGAAATATCGCCCAGCGCACGCAAAGCGTATTGAAAACCGACCCGACGAACGGGCATATACTCGACAAGGAAATAGCCCGGAAATATTGGAGCAGAACATATGAAAAGGGCTGGGAAATGAAACTGTAATCCGTTGTACCGGTAAAAGCAGATACGGCCCAATGAACATGTAAACGATTATCAACCTCTCTCAAAAAAAAGATCTTTCGACAGCTTATGAAAATAAAATGTATTTTAAGCGCAACGCTTTTCGTTGCAGTCTCTTGGGCAACTTTTGCCCAGCAAGTTAAAATCGGGATTATCGGGTTGGACACCTCTCATTCGCCGGCATTCGTAAAATTCCTGAACGGAGATTCTCCGAAAGAGGAATTCAAGGACTTTCGGATCGTAGCCGCCTATCCTTATGGATCGAAAACGATCCCGTCCAGTTATGAACGTATACCGGGGTACATCGAGCAAGTAAAACAATTGGGGGTTGAAATCGTCCCCTCCATTGCCGATTTGTTAGAAAAAGTCGATTGTGTCATGCTTGAAACAAACGACGGAAACCTGCATTTAGAACAGGCCTACGAGGTGTTGAAGTCGGGGAAAGTCATATTTATCGACAAACCGGCCGGCGCCTCTTTGGCACAAGCCATTGCGATTTTCAAGTTAGCAAAGCAGTATAATGTACCGATTTTCTCCTCTTCTTCTTTACGTTACGTCACGCAAACGCAGAAAATCAGAAACGGGGAATTTGGAAAAGTATTGGGCGCCGATTGCTATTCTCCTCATAAACAAGAATCTTCGCATCCCGATTTCGGTTGGTACGGCATCCACGGAGTCGAAACCTTGTTCACCGTCATGGGACCCGGATGTATCTCCGTAAACAGAATGTCGTCCGACAGTTCTGATGTCGTAGTAGGCAAATGGATCGACGGCAGAATCGGCTCATTCAGAGGCATACAGCAGGGAAAACAGGGATATGGAGGCACCGCCTATACAGACAAAGGCATCGTACAGGTGGGGACCTATCAAGGATATGAAGTGCTCTTAGACCAGATCTTGCATTTTTTCAAAACGCGTATTTCTCCGATACCGGAAAAAGAGACATTGGAGATTTTTACCTTTATGGAAGCCTCCAACCAAAGCAAACGGGAAGACGGTAAAGCCATTTCAATGGAAAAGACCTATCAGAAAGGCGAAAAAGAGGCCTTACAGCTGATTAAAAAGTTAAAATAAAGCAAAAAAGAGGTCTTTCGCGAAGTGGATCTTGATAGCGGGCTGTGTATAGCCCGGCTATCAAGATGAAATTTTTCCGGGAAAGTCATCCGACCCCCCGGATTATAATAAAGAGGCACTATCTTGATCCAAATAGAGCACGGCTCTCTTTTTCGTCCGCAAGATCGTTGCCGGACATTGTTCCCGAATCGGATCGTTCAATGTCCGCCATACAGCCTCCGCTTTCAAACGGGTAGGCACTATACAAAACATATAATCTGCTTTCGTCAATGCCGGAATTGTCAAGGTGTATGCCTTTTGAGGAACCTCTTCAATCGTTTCGAAACATTTATCATTTACCTGCTGTTGGCGACAAACATCCTCCAACTGGACTATTTTTACCATTTCAGGATCCTGAAAATCGGCAACCGGCGGATCATTAAAGGCGATATGTCCATTTTCACCGATGCCCAAACAAACAATATCGGGCGGGTATGTTTTCAGCAATCCGGCATAACGACTGCATTCGGCCGCCCGATCAGCCGCCTGCCCGTTGAGATAATACACGTTTTTAAATGAAACTTTATCGAAGAGATGTTTTTTCAGAAAGTTCCCGAACCCTTGAGGAGCATCCTCCGCCAATCCTATATATTCATCCATGTGAAAGGCCCGGATGCGTTGCCATGGAATCGACAGATCGACCACCAACTCTTTCAGAAAATCGCCCTGAGAAGGAGCTGATGCAAAAATCATATTGATCGCCTCTTTTTTCTTGAGCAATTCAACAATCGTCTCGGCAACCTCTGCCGCGGCCTGTTTTCCCATTTTTCCCCTGTCAGGAAAAATTTTCACACATAAATTGTCTTTTTTTAAAATCGACACATCCGTTTTGTTTTCCATATATACCATATTGCATCCCTTTATTCCATCTATTTATTGGTCTCTTCGGCACTTTTATGAGAAAACAAATCTTTCCACGAATCGACCCGATGCCCTCTAAAAGCAAACCAGACTAAAAACATAAAACAGGGTATCAAAGTCCAATATCCCCTTCTCAAATCAAAATGATCGGCAAGCGCACCATAAATCAGCGGCAAAATCGCATTCCCGCTCAACCCCATAATCAATAAAGAAGAACCGGTTTTGGTATATTTACCCAAATCATGAATAGACAAAGGCCATATTCCGGCATAAATAAGGGCGTTCGGAAATCCGATGGAAGCTAAAAACCAAATGGAGATATTGGCTGAATGCCCAAAAAGAACAATCATTTCGTCCATAAAAATCACACCGAAAGAGAGGAGCATCCCCAGGCTCGTACAGAGTTTGAGCGCGGTCGTCTGGGAGATTGTTCCCGGGATCAAAAGAATACCCAAAATATATCCGATAATGGTACAAGTCAAAGTGTACGAGGGGAAAAAACGGGCCTCCAATAAAGAAAGCCCCATCGATCCGGCATAATTGATAATCGTGTCTATTGCTATCACCTGCGTACCCACATGCAAAAAAATGGCTATGGCCCCTAATATCAAATAGGGGTAATCGAACAACGACTTTCGATCGGGCGACATCCGCCCTCCCTCTTCTTTTTTCGATGTATCGGAAGAGGTATCTATTTCGGGCAATACGGAATAACGAATGACGATTCCTGTCAGTAGTAAAAATACGGCCAAAATCGAATAGGGTAAAACGACCCGTCCGATCAGGTCGGCAAGAAAAAGTTTCTCCTCTGCCTCAGGCATCGTACCCGCATTCAATAAGGCGAAATTGGCCTCGTCGGTCGCCCGGAACATAACCGCTGCAAAAATAAGCGGAGCAATAATCCCGGCAAATTTATTGAAAATACCCATCATGCTGATACGCCGGGCAGCACTTTCGATCGGGCCGATAATCGTCACATACGGATTTGCTGCTGTCTGCAAAATAGCCAATCCCGTCCCGATACCATATAAGCCGATCAAAAACAGTGCATACTCTTGTGTCCACGCCGCCGGCACAAACATCAACGCACCCAACGACATGAACATGAATCCATACATGATTCCCCTTCGGAATCCGACTTTATTCAACAACAGCCCGGAAGGAATAGCCATAACAAAATAAGCGATATAGAATGCGAAGGTAACAAAATAGGATTGGAAGTGGCTTAATTTCAATGCAATTTTAAAATAAGGGATCAAAATAGAATTCACCCACGAAACCAAACCGAAAATAAAGTACATCACAGCCAGGATAATCATGGATATGATAAAGGATTTCTTCTCCGATACATTGTTTTTCATGTTGTTCTTTTTCGTATTTTTTGCAAAAATACACGCATACGGTTCTTCGAAATACCCTAAAAGCGTAAAAACATTTTCAAAAAACGTCACAGGTGACAGTTCGTTAAGAAATGAACAGAAAAGGGATGCACCCAACCGATTCAGTTTGATGCATCCCCCTTATCTGATAAATGTGCTCGACTTATTTATTTCTGTTGTTCCAACATCAACGTTTTTGTCGGCTGATCGCATACCTCCGTCGGACCGAAATACTGGATCGGTCCCGGATACACATAATTAGTAGCCAGTGCCCATTCGTCGCGTTGGGCAGCAAACGTCTTGAAAGGAGCGCCGTCCAATTTTACCAACGCTTTCTGAATAACCGGTTTCATTTCGCCATGCCGCCGTTCCATGTTCATCATCATTGTAACGGGGATACCTCCGGCAATCCAACGGTCGGCCGAAGCAGTGGTATTCCGTACAGACGACATATAGCCCGTTTTTCCGGCTGCGATCAGACAAGATGCGGTATAACCGAGCGAATAACAGTAGTCTGCATCGTAATTAGACGGAGCGGCGCAACGGCCTTCGTAACCAAAGAAATGGTGTTGCGCTGCAAATTTCCCTACATATTTTCCTTCCGCTTTCCATTGAGCCAATTTGTTTCCGACCATTTCAGAAAGCAGTTTTTCCGTTTCAATCAATGAAACCTGTACGTTTCCGTGCGGATCGCGATCCAAAGAAAGCTGACGGGCAACCCCTTCGGGCAATGAGGCATACAGGTCGGAATTATCTTTTGTCAATTTGCTGATGATGTATGCACGTTGCTCGCTTTTCTTGATCATCTTGAATTCGACGTCATGTTTAGCCAGAAAATCGTTCAATTCGGCAATCAGGCGTTTCATGGCAGGAACAAACTCAATCAATCCTTCCGGGATCAATATGGTTCCGAAATTATCCCCTTGGGCTGCTCTTTTGGCTACAATTTCGGCAATATACGTGACAATCGCATCCAAAGACAGGTCTTTGTCCTCGATTTCTTCCGAAATGATACAGATATTCGGTTGTGTCTGCAATGCACATTCCAATGCAATGTGCGAAGCCGAACGTCCCATCAACTTAATGAAATGCCAGTATTTCTGAGCGGAATTACAGTCGCGCTGAATATTTCCGATGACCTCCGAATACACCTTACAAGCCGTATCAAAACCGAACGAAGTTTCGATTTCGCTGTTTTTCAAGTCTCCATCGATTGTTTTCGGGCAACCGATTACCTGTACACCAGCTCCGATCGATTTGTAATACTCTGCCAATACACAGGCATTCGTATTGGAATCGTCTCCTCCGATAATAACCAGTGCCTTGATATCCAATTCTTTCAAGATTTCCAATCCTTTATCGAATTGTTCTTTTGTTTCCAATTTGGTACGTCCCGATCCGATCATGTCAAAACCGCCGGTATTGCGGTATTCATCAATGATATCGGCTGTCAGTTCTTTATATTTATGATCTACCAGTCCGCCCGGCCCGAGGATAAACCCATATAAACGAGACGCAGCATTGTGTGCCTTGATCCCGTCGAACAAACCGGCGATGACATTATGTCCGCCCGGAGCCTGGCCACCCGACAGGATTACGCCCACGTTCATTGCAGGCAATCCTTGTTTTTCGTTGCTTTTTTCAAAAGTAACGACCGGCATTCCATATGTATGCGGAAAGAGTTTTTTGATTTCCTCCTGATCGGCAACTGATTGCGTATATTCACCATCTACGGCTTTTACGGCACCTCTCAATGCAGCCGGTACTTTGGGTAAATAGGCTGCTCTTGCAATTTGTAATGCGCTTTTTGTCATTTTTCTTATTTGATTAGTAAAAATTTTATTCGATTCTTCGTATAAAGATGTTGCAAAGATAGCAGTTTTCTTCTAAAACCAGACAGGCTGCAACCGAGATATTTCGCCCCTTTACATTTATTAAATAGCAGTCAGACACGTTCAGCGCCATGCCTCCTCATCCATTCTTCGGCCACAGCCAATGTTTCGGGCTTACCGACATCGATCAATTCCAGATCTTTTTGCGGAAAGGCATGAATGTCGACCCGTGCACAGATCGAGAGATAGAACTGAATAATGGAAAATTTGCCGGTCCATTCCTCCATCCAGTCGAATATGGCAGGCGAAAGCACATGAATACCTCCAAAGGCATAGGCATTATACTGCTTCGGATCAAAATGCGGATAAAACGATTTGACCTCTCCGGTTTCCCGGTTCTGCCATCCGCACAATTTATCTTCTTTATTAAACAACAGGTAACGGGAGGTTTTTCGTTGGCTGACCAGCAAGGTAGCTAATGAGCCGGTCTCCAAATGGCGGTCATAAACAGCCTTTATATCCACATTCGATATAATATCCACGTTATGTACCAGAAACGGTTCGTCTCCTTTCAAGAATGTGGCGGCATGCTTAATTCCTCCACCGGTATCCAACAGGTAATTACGTTCGTCGGAGACATAAATTTCCAGATCGAAATTATGATGGGCAGCTAAAAAATCCAAAATCTGTTCTCCTTTATGATGAATATTGATGGCAATCCGGGTAAATCCGGCGTCTTTCAGTTTAAGAATAATGTGTTCTAGCATCGGTTTGCCGTTAATCGGCACCAGCGCTTTCGGCATTTCTTCAGTCAAAGGTTTCAAACGGGTTCCCATACCCGCTGCAAAAATCATTGCTTTCATATAATCGCTTTAAAGGATTGTTCGATATTTTGCTCCCGGTGAACCAAATCCACCTCAACTCCGAATTTGGCGTGAATATGTTCGGCCATGTGCTGTGCCGAATAAACCGAACGATGCTGGCCGCCCGTACAACCAAAACTGATCATCAGATTGGTAAATCCCCGATCCATATACCGCCTGACCGAGGCATCTACCAAGGCATAGGCGTGTTCTAAAAAAGAGGTGATCTCTCCGTCTTCTTCAAGAAACCGGATCACCGGCTCATCCAAACCGTTGAAATGGTTATAACGTTCATATTTCCCCGGATTATTAATTGCCCGACAATCAAAGACAAAGCCGCCTCCATTGCCGCTCGGATCATTGGGAATCCCTTTTTTATAGGCAAAACTGACTATTTTCACTTTCAATGCCCGTTTCTGAATATCATCATGGAATTGCGACAAGCCGGTCAAATCCTTCAGAATTTGACAGAGGTAAGGGTATTCCGGAAAATCTTCTTTCAGCAACTGGCGCAGATTGTCGATGGCAAAGGGAACACTTTGAATAAAATGGGGTTTTTTCTCAAAATAACCGCGAAAACCATATGCGCCTAAGACCTGCAAGGTACGGAAAAGGACAAAATGGCGCAGGCGTTCCATAAATAGCGTTTCATCTACCTTCGTATAGGCGTGTAATGCCGAGAGGTAGGTACCGACCAATTCTTCGCGCAATGAATCGGGATATTTTGCCTTTGCCTGCCAGAGAAAAGAGGCGACATCGTAATAAATCGGTCCCTTGCGGCCGCCCTGGAAATCGATGAACCAAGGAGAATGGTCGCGAATCATCACGTTTCGCGACTGAAAATCACGGTACATGAACGTCTGTGTACAGTCTTTCAGCAATATACGAGCCATCTTTTGAAAATCGTCTTCAAGCCGGTCCTCCTGAAATTCCATTCCCGTCGCTTTCAGAAAACAGTATTTGAAATAATTCAGGTCCCACAAGACCGAACGTTCGTTAAATTCCGGTTGTGGATAACATTTTGAGAAGTCAAAATCTTCGGCCCCGACAAATTGCAATGCAGGCAAATAAAAGATCGTTTTACGTAACAACTGTCGTTCTTCTTCGTCGAAAACGCAACTTTTACGTCCTTTTTCGATGGCATTGAACAATAATGTATCTCCCAAATCTTCCTGCAAATAAAAACGATGATCGGCAGAGCAGCAGCAGACTTCCGGCACAGGCAACCCCTTTTTCCGGAAATGTCCGGCCATATACATAAATGCATCGTTCTCCTCTCGGGAAGTTCCGCTTACTCCTATCAGAGAGGTTTCGCCCGTCAAACGAAAATAACGGCGATTGGAACCGGAAGAAGACAGTTCCGTTATTTCTGATACCGTTTTTCCGGTATAGTCCTGATAAAGACGCTTTAAATCTGCTGTGATCATCTTTCTTGTAATTTCGGTACTAAGGTACAAAGATTTTTAAAAAGACGACAACGTTTACGTGTTGAAAAAACAGAAATAACGGGTCTATCCAGAAACGGTACGGGGAGCATACGGCTTGAAAAAAGAAGAGTCTATCACCAGAAAAACGATATTTTGAGTATAAAATACACCTATCGACTAAAGCTTTATCAGGTCCTCCACAGGAGTTTCGGAATTATCTCTTTTTTCGGGGATAAATAAGGTAAAGGGGTATAAAAAAACAATTTGTCTTTTTTTATACCCCTCTCCTCTACTTCGCTATATAATAATACTACAGAATTCCTTGCGCCATCATGGCTTTAGCGACTTTCATAAAGCCTGCCACGTTGGCCCCTTTCACATAATTGACGAAACCGTCAGCCTGCGTTCCGTATTTCACGCACTGTTCGTGGATACTTTGCATGATACTCTGGAGTTTCTGATCAACTTCTTCGCTACTCCAGCTCAATTTCTGGGCGTTCTGTGTCATCTCTAATCCGGACACCGATACACCGCCGGCATTGGCGGCCTTACCTGGAGCATAGAGGATTTTCGCTTCAAGAAACGCATCGATCGCTTCGGGTGTTGAAGGCATATTTGCGCCTTCCGATACAGCAAAACAACCGTTGGCCAACAACATTTTGGCGTCGTCGCCGGTCAATTCGTTCTGGGTCGCACTCGGCATGGCAATATCGCATTTTTCACTCCACGGACGTGCACCGGCAACATACTTGCAGCCATACTGTTCGGCATATTCACGGATGCGTCCGCGATAGAGGTTTTTCAACTCCATGATATAATCCAATTTGGCACGATCTATTCCGTCGGGGTCATAAATATATCCGTCCGAATCCGACAGAGTGACCACTTTCGCCCCCAGACTGATCAGTTTCTCGACCGTATATTGTGCCACATTTCCCGAGCCGGATACAGCGACAACTTTCCCTTTTATATCGATGCCCTTGGTTTTCAGCATTTGCAACAGAAAATAAACATTTCCGTAACCGGTCGCCTCCGGACGAATCAATGATCCGCCGAATTCAATGCCTTTACCGGTAAAGGTTCCGGTATTTTCACGTGCCAATTTTTTATACATCCCGTACATATAAGCAACCTCTCGGCCTCCTACACCAATATCACCGGCCGGCACATCGGTATCCGGCCCTATATGTCGCCACAACTCCAACACAAAAGCCTGACAGAAACGCATGATTTCGGCATTCGATTTGCCACGCGGGCTAAAATCGGAACCGCCCTTTCCACCTCCCATCGGAAGCGTAGTCAACGAGTTTTTAAAGGTCTGTTCGAAAGCCAAAAATTTAAGAATAGACTGATTTACTGAAGAATGAAAACGGATGCCCCCTTTATACGGACCAATGGCGTTGTTGTGTTGGATACGGTATCCCATATTAGTCTGGATCCGCCCTTTATCGTCCATCCAAGTCACCCGAAAAGAAAAAATACGATCCGGAATGCACAACCGTTCAATTAAATTACTGTTTTCAAATTCCGGATGCTCATTGTACACCTCTTCAATCGTAGCTAATACCTCTGACACCGCCTGATGATACTCCAGTTCGTTCGGAAATCTTCTTTTCAGTGTGTCTAATACCTCACTTGCTTTCATAGACAAATTAAAATTTGAATGTTTATGGGGCGAAAAAAGAACTCCCCTTCCATCTGTTTACCTTGTTATAACCGCCACAAAGGTAAGCAGATTTTTTAAACAAACAAATATTTGAAAGAAAAAACCAAATAAAAATATCGAAATGATATTTTTAATGCAAAATAATATCTAATTGTCATTTTTCATCCGTTTTCTGCTTTTATAGATCGGGACGAAAACAATGATCGCGGAAGCCACTAAAGTAAATACGACGTCGAATGTAATTTCTTTGCTGTATGCGAGTAACATATAACACAATACGCCCCATAGAAGCGTGATACAGACCACCTGACTATTTGTTATTTTTCTATGTGCCATTTTTATTTTTTATCTGTTAACTGATCGGCAATAGCGGTCGCCTGCCGGATACGATCTGCCATCCCGATTCCGCCTCTAATGTTTCCGGCCAGTATCAGTCCGGGATAGCGCTGTTCGAGCATTTCAATGGTACGGAATCGTAACCCGCTGCTTTGTCCGTACTGAGGAATAGCATGTGTATGCCGGAAAACACGTAACAGGTCTGGCGTTGTGCCTTTGGGGAATTTCAACATATCGTGCAGTTCCCGGGAAATGAAAGATTCAAACATTTGATCTGTATGATGAATCATCTCCGGATGTTTCACGCCTCCCATAAAAAAGGAGAATAACGCCCCTCCTTCGGGCGCCCTTCCATCAAAACAAGCGGAAGGAAACAGAATGCCTAACACCTCTCTATTTTCCGTCGAAGGGACCAATCCGCCGAAAGCGTTGAACTTCAAATTCCCGGTATTCCGGATGCCCACACTTACCTGTACGACCGGTGCATAATGCAATTCAGAAATCGCTCTCATTTCTTCATGCGGAACAAACGGCAATAAATCGGGCAAACCGTATCCGCCGACAGTTGTTACAATCCGGTCGGCATAAAGGGTTTGCGACCCTTCGGGTGATTGGTAAGACACCTGCCATTTTTGTCCGGAGGGTTCAATTCGGATCTGTTTGGCTGATACACGAATACGTGCTTCGCCTATCGCATCTGTCAAAGCATCCGTGAGCCGCTGAAGCCCTCCGGCAGCGGAAAAGACCTGCTTGGTCGCTAAACGGTCACGCTCTGTTTTCGGCAGTTTGGCTTTTGCAATCGCTCCACGGATAAAGCTGCCGTAGTCCTGTTCCAGATTATATAATTTCGGCAAGGCATACTTGGTAACCAATTGCATCGGATCGCCGGCATATACTCCTGATAAAAAGGGATCTACAGCATATTGAAGAAACGTTTTTCCCAATCGGCGTACCGCCAAGGCCCCCACCGATTCTTCCGGATCTTGCCCTTTCGGCCGGAAAGGTTCTCCCAAAACACGAAACTTATCCGTCAGCGAGAACAGCGGGGTAGTAACGGCACTGAACAATCCCGAAGGAAGTGTATGAAAACGATCGCCTTTCCAGATCAGCCTCCGTTTTGCCTCCTCGTTCGCAGTATCCAAACAACACGCCGGGGCAAGTGCAGCAAACAATTCGGCTACTTCCGGATAAGAAATGATGCCTGTATTCGGTCCGCTTTCAAATACGAACCCCTCTTCGCGAAACGACCGTATCTGCCCGCCTGTTCGATCCGTCTGTTCCAACAGCAGTACATCCACGCCTTTTCGTACCAAATGAAAAGCTGTGGTTAATCCCGTCAGGCCGGCACCGATAACAACTGTATGTTTTTCCATTTCAGACCGGTTTTGAAAATAATTTCGTCGAATTTGTCATCAAACGATCAAAGGAGGCCGCCACATTGCGTACAAAAAGCATCCCCTCTTCGGTCATGCGAATCCTTTTTTCATTCCATTCAATAATTCCGTCGGCAGCAAAATCCTGCAACTTTTTCCGGTCATAACATACCGCTTCTTTAAGTGTCGCTACCGATTCGTGCATACGATCGGCCAATTCTCCCCAATCGATCAGGTTATTGCACATCAACATTTCGATGACATTGCGGGTTATCTGTTCCTCTTTATTCAGTTCATATCCTTTGGCCACCGGTAAAATCCCGGCTTCCACCTTTTCGATATATTCATGTATATTTTTGGTATTCTGCACGTAAGCCGTATTCAATTGACTGATTCCGGTCACCCCGAAAGCATACACTTGTCCGGTTGTCCTCCGCGTACAATACCCCTGAAAATTCCGGTGCAAGAGGCCATTTTGTTTCGCCCGGAACAACTCGTCCTCTTCTCTGACGAAATGATCCATTCCGATCTGCTTATACCCTGCATCCAAAAGCAGTTTGCGAGCCGCTTCAAACATCCGGCTCTTTTCGTCGTTCGAAGGCAATCCGATCCGGTCCAGCATCTTCTGCCGGGGATAAATAGAGGGCATATGCGCATACGAAAAAGTAACCAACCGGTCGGGCTGCAAATCGATAGCTTTGCGGATTGTATCGGTAAAACTATCGGCCGTTTGAAGCGGCAGTCCGTAAATAAAATCCAGATTAACCGTATGGCCGAAACCTTTCAACATCTTGATAATCCAGCCGATATCGCAAATGGGGTTTTCCCGGTTTACCGCTTTCAACACCTCCTGGTTAAAATCCTGTATACCGATGCTAAAACGATTGAAGCCGGCTTTCGAGAGGGCAATCCAGGCATGTTCGGAAAGTCCCCCCGGATGACACTCGATCGCGATTTCCGGTTCTTCAATCTGTTCAAAATTATACAACAACGTTCTATTCAGTTCCTCTAAGTCGATTGCCGGAAAAGCCGAAGGCGTCCCTCCTCCATAATGAATTTGCGAAATCTTCCGGGATGTTCTGTCCAAAAGGGGAATCACCAGATCCATCTCCTTACACAAAGCCTCCATATAACGGTCTACCAAACCTGACGAAACCATGGGTTGTGAATTACAACCGCAATAATGGCACATTTTCCGACAGAAAGGGAGATGAAAATAAAAAGAGATCTCTGCCGGCTGCTGCCGATTCGATTCCTGAATGATCCAGCGATAGGTTTCGTTGTCAATCCCTTCGCGAAAATAGTTGGCCGGCGGATAACTCGTATAACGCGGGACCGGGATGTTATATTTCTCTAAAAGTGTCTGATTCATGCTGTCTCCTTCTGTTTTTTAAACACCGTCAATATGTAGCAAAGGGAAATGAGGGCTAATCCCGTTTCAACCGCAAAAAGCCCTCTATATCCGATCAGATCGGCTATTTTCCCACTCAAAACGGCCAAAATCATGCCACTCAAATGGGTAATGACCGTTTGCAAGGTAAAATCGGTCCCTTCCCGTCCGGGCCGCACACAATCCATGGCTGTAGTGTAAACGATAATGGTAGCCATACCGTAACTACCCCAAAGCAGAAAAATGCCGCCGTACAACTGATAGGTCGTGGGATGTATATACGATAAAGCGAGAAAATAAACCGTCGAAGCCAATACACATAAAGCGAATAAAATACGGGCACGAAAACGGCCCGTTTTTTTTACGATGATTCCTCCTGCAAAAGCAGCCAAAAAACCGACGGATGTTCCAACGATTCCATTCATTATCCCGATTTCTTTCATATCGTACCCTAAATCGACCAGATAAGGTTTTAACATGGCAAGGATACCGATCAGCCCGGAATAATAGAAAAACAGAAATCCGATCTGTTTCCATATTTTCGGCTGTGTAAAAAACAACAACAGGTCTTTTCGGGAGGCCTTTACACGCTGTTCGGAGGATGGTAACAATCGAATCCGCTTGTTAAAAGCCAACGGCAAAATAATAACAATCACAAATACAGACAGTAGGGGGAGGATCTGATTCCATCCCATCTGTTTGAAAAGAAGCAACAACACCCCTCCTCCAACCATAGATCCTCCAAAACTGCCCATCGACTGCATACTGTTTACCAAACTCTTATCCGCCCTTCCGAATGAAACGACAGCCAATGCGTCAGTCGCAATATCCTGTGTGGCAGATGCTACAAAAGAGCAGATAATAAGTCCGACAATCAAATAAAAGTCAACTTTAAAATCAAACAGAGACACCGCAAAAATCAAAGCCGCATACACAAGTTCCGAAGCAACGATCCAACGTTTATAATCCGAAACGGTTGCCGTATGCCTGTCAACCATTGGCGACCATAAAAACTTGGCTATCCAGGGTAGCTTAATCAATTGCAACAACCCGATCGCCGAAAGAGAGAAATTTTCCTGCCGCATCATTACCGGGATAACGGTCGAAAAAAAGCTCATCGGAATCGTCTGTGCAATATATAAACAAAAAAAGGTCGCGAGATTGAATGTTTTATCTTTTTGCATATATTATGATCTGTCTACTTAAAAATTGAGCTGAATATTCGCTCCGATGGTAAACGGACGTCCGGGCTGTGCTTTTCCGTCTTTGCCCGACTCAAAATAGTACGCCGTATAATCGGTTGAAGTGATATTTTTAGCCCACACTGCAAAGGTAGCAAATTTTCTGGTTACAGCTACTTTAGCATTCAAGAGTCCGTAAAAAGGCTGCGACACCTTATTATCCTCTTTCCAGTAGATCTGGCCGGAGCCTGTCCCATTCACGCTAAACACGCAACGGTCGATGAAACGTAACGGATTGGATATCGTATAATCGATTCCGGCAGAGAAAGTATGCGAGGGGACTAACGGCAGTTTTTTTCCGTTATAATTGATTTTTTTGCTGTCATCTCGGTAATCTTTGAAGGTCGCATGTGTATATCCGTAGTTTACATGCACCATCAACCCGTTTACCGGATTTCCCTGCAAACTGACTTCAACACCTTTACTTGTGCTACGGCCGGCGTTTTTCAGCATTGATCCGCGTCCGGAAGGAGGCGTCTGGTAAATCTGCTGATTTTTCCAGTCGATATAGAACAGGCAAACCTCCGCATTCAAGCGATTGTCGAGGAACGGATGTTTTGCCCCCAATTCATAATTCCAACTGTTTTCAGGCCGGAATGAACGGTCTTCTTCCCGTTCAAAAGAGGTATTGAAACCACCCGTTTTATATCCTTTGGTCACAGTAGCATAGAGCATACCGGTAGAGGGGAATAAATACTGAAGGGCTACTTTCGGGTTCAATTGACTGAATTTTAAGTTACTATAAGAATCCTCCACCAATGTGTTCTTTTCTTTTGTGTTCTTAAAATATACGTAATCGCTGGAAATATATTCATAATCGTAACGCAAACCAAAAGTCAACGACAATCCCGAAACCAACAGATTATCAAGCGTAGACTGGTGGTATAAGGCAACACCCGACGTCGGGGTATCATAGCGTTTATCCGTATTATATCCGGCTTTCAAGAAATCTAACAAGACGGTATTGTCTATTTGCTGCGTAAAGGCAAAAGCACCGAACAGCCATTTGTAGTTATTCGAAGAGGTTGATTTAATAGTAAATTCTTCCGAAAACATTTTTTGTTTCTGATTTTGTTTGGCAAAGTAAATACTTACCGGAGAAAAGTCCTGGTCGATCCCCAAGCGGTCGGAAACGTACTGGAAAGCCATCTGATTCCGGATACTGTATCCTTTTCCCTGATATTCAACGGAAAGACCGGTTGTCGACATGGTTCGTTTATAAAAACTATAGTCATTGTAATTGATAACGCCCGGTTTATGGGTTATTGAGTCGCAAAGGGCATATGGATATCCTCCCTGATCCAAATAGTCGAACGAACTTATCAATCCGAAAGTCAATTCGTTACGAGGTTTCCATTCTAAACGGATACGAGCGGATCCCGATTTTAACGGATCGGTTTTCTTTCCAAGAGTTTCATTCATGAAATAACCGTCATTCCGGTTATAATTTCCGGAAATAGCATATCCGAATTTTTCGCCTACAGTCTGGTAACGAGACAATGAATAAGCGCGATAACCATAGTTTCCTCCGGAGAAAGATGCATTCGTTCCTTGATATTTCAGCGGCGATTTAGTGTATACATTGATGATTCCGCCCATCGTATTCCGGCCGTACAATGTTCCTTGCGGGCCACGTAACACTTCCATTTTTTCAATTTCGGTAAAATCAAAGTCGAAAGCGGATTTTTCAAAATAGGGAACCCCATCTACATACAACCCGACAGAAGGGGCATTTATTTTCGAGCCGATTCCACGAATAAAGACCGGAGAGGTTTGTTTTGATCCGTATTCCGGCATAAAAAGGTTGGGGATAAACGAACTTAGTTCTTTTATGTTGATTATATTTCTGTTTTGAATAGCCGTTCCGGAAGTGATCGTTGCCGACACGGGTTCCAACCTTAAATCGCGGTTTTGTTTGAACGACTGAACAAGCACTTCTTTTAATGCTACCTGACGAATTTTCACTGTATCCTCATCATTTGCATACACGGCAAGCGAAAGGAATAAGCATAAAGAGATAAGACCGATTGTTTTCATTTATAAAAGATTTTTCTATTAGTATTGCAGGTGCAAAGGAACAAGAAAGGCAAGATTCGGTCAATCACTACATGTAGTGATTTTTTTCAAAGCTCAAATTCGTCTCCAGAAACCAGTCCGTTCATGATTGCATAAAAGGTCAGGCCCGATACGGTTTTGATTCCCAGTTTGGTTGTAATATTTTTCCGATGAGAAAGGACTGTATTCAGGCTGATATTCAGTTTATCGGCGATTTCCTTATTCGTAATGCCTTTCACGATCTGTTGCAATACGTCTGTTTCCCGCGGAGACAGTTCTTTATTGGCCTCATTGGAAGAAAACAAGCGGTGATCATCTGAAAAGAACAGGGCCAATTGCTCCGTGATCATCTCCTGCGAACCGTGAAAAAAGAGCGGATTGAAAGAGGAAGGGCTTTTTTCGTCTTCACAAGCAATCAAAACGGCGGTTTTGGCTTTTCTCGGCAGAAAAAAATCGGCATTCAGTAGCCAATTCTCCGCATTGGTAAAATAATAGTCGAAAGCATCGCATCCGGACATCGAAAAAAGGGCAAAAGTCGGGAAAAGGCTTATTTCCACCGGCGGGAAATAGTCTACCAACATACTCTGCAAGCCGATACTTTGTAAGGTATCGGGTAAAATGATCGCTATTTGTCTGATATGCGACATCCGATTCGGCTATAACAGTGAACACAAACGCTCCATAGCCGAAGTCATCGGCAATAAAATGCGATTACGTATACGATTCTGTTGTTTGAAATCCTTTTCCAAGCTACTGACGGCGAAAAGAACGGCATAACATAAATTTTCGTTATAGTTGCCGGACAAATGTTTGATCATAATGTTTTTCAAATCTGTCAGCAGGGCTTCAAGCGGATCTTCTAAGGAGGCCTCATCGTTCAAATGTAATAATTCGCCCGGCTTATCGGAAGAAAAGTCTTTGATTTTTTCCACTAACGAACGGCAGTAAGGAAACCGGTTCGTCTCATCATTTACGATGCGTTCAGTCAATTGTTCCTTAAAAGAGGAAAAAAACTTGCCGATCACATGGAGCGTATTATTTTCCGGAGAACTCATGGCAATAAACGAGTGGAGATGGCGTTCGATATTCGGGATCTGCGAACGCAAATAATATTGATTCGTTTTTGTCAGATAATCGATAATCTGAGACAAGTGGAAAGTCTGCAATTTCTTTTCGGGGAAATACTCTTCATTTAAAAAGGTATTGATTACCGTAAGCAGAAAATCGGTATCGAGTTCATATTCGTCACAAATGTTCTTTATCGACTTGTCTCCCAACCCAAGGCGTATACCAAACCTGTTAATAACAGGAATGAGCGAGGTGTGTTCCATGACCACCTCACTCATCTGCATATTCGGATAAACTAACGGCATAAGAATCAATCAGTTTATGCTTCTTCCCATTGTTTACGCAACAACTCAAGAGCCGCCGGGACTACCGTAGCCCGATCTCCCTGGCAACCGCACTCAAAACTGACGTATTTATCATACCCCAGCATCTTCAACCCTTTGAAGCCGTTCACATAGCAATCTGCATCTCCGTCTTCACCGGGCATGCTGCGACGCTTCCGGCTGGCCACATGTACATGTTGCAGATATTCTCCGGCAGAAAGGAAAGCTCCCATATCAGACGTTTCTTCCCAAGTCATGTGCCAGAAGTCTCCCATACAGCGTACACCGGGATTGTTGATATCCCGACACAACGAAGCAGCATCTGCCACCTGACGCAGGTAAAAGGCCTCTTTCCGGTTCAGCGGTTCAAAAATAACCGTTGTTCCGTGTTCTTTCGCAAAATTACCCAATTCATTAAACTGTTCGCACAAGAAATCGCGGGTTTCCTGCGTATGAGGCATAACCGGTTGTTGCGCATTGAATGCCGGAACAATGATGACGCCCGTAGAGCCCAATTCGCCTGCCGGCGCAATGATCTCTTTCATGGTGTCCATACATTGCTTACGAATGGCCGGATCCGTCGACAAAATAAAGCCTTGAAAACCGGCACAGATTGCACTGACCTTAATATTGCGTCCGTTCAACGCATCCTGAAATTCTTTCACCCGATCTTTCAAACCACGGCCGCCCGGTTCAAAACCGACCACCCCATGTTTTTCCATAAAATCGAACTTCTGATTCAGGTTTTCGCCCGGTGCAGTTCCTTCTTGAAAGGAGATATTCAACTTCGCCGTACTGTTACAGCAAGCTTTTCCCTCTTTTCCGGCACAGCATCCCTCTTTCTTTTCGTCGGCAGAAGCGGCTTTGCCGCTGCATGCGGCTAAAGCCGAACTTCCAGAAACCAACGCGGCACCTGCCAGCGTCGTTCTCAAAAAGTTTCTTCTATTCAGAGCCATACTTTCCGATTATTTTTTTTCATCACGCGGTTTTCCAGGAACAGGAACGGTAAATCCGCTCATATCCATCTTGCCCAGATTCAAATCTTTCGGTGTATAATCCAACTGAGAGGCAGTCATCGCTTCCCAAGTCGTTTCAGCGCCCGTATATGCCGATTCGCGGCCCATAATAGCGGCCATATTGGCTACAGCCGTTTCCGAAGCCTGTTCGATCGGTTTTCCGCTACGGATACAGTTGATCCAATTCACATGTTCCAGTACATACGGATTCTGTTGTTTCGTATTCGCTTTTTCAGCCTCGCCATCATATTTCCATACTACGTTTCCGGCATTGTCTTTGATAACCGTTTCTCCGTTGGCCGTAGACCATGACCCTCTCGTTCCCTGGATAAATTCGCTCACATTATTGGCGCAACCATCTATCTGGCGACACATACTGTGCAGGTGAATACCGTTCTCCATGGTGAAATCTACGCTGAAGTTATCATACTGGTCACCTGTCACACGGCGTTGGCGAGAACCGAATCCGACCGCTTTTACCGGTTTCAAGCCGCTGAACCATGTAAATACGTCGATATTATGCACATGTTGTTCTACAATATGGTCACCGGATAACCATTTCCAGTTCACCCAGTCTTTGATCATGTATTCACAATCGTTCCATTCTTTCTGACGTTCGCGGAACCACAACATATTCTGGTTCCAATATACCACACCACCTGTAATTTCACCGATAGCACCTTCCATAATTTTCTTGTAAGACTCTACATAATTACGTTGGTGATGACGCTGTGTACCTGTTACGACACACAAATTCTTGGCCTGTGCTTGTTTTGCAGTAGCCATAATCGTACGATAACCAACCGGATCCACACAGATCGGTTTTTCGAGGAAAGAATGTTTTCCTTTTTCTGTTGCATATTGGAAATGAAGCGGACGGAAGAAAGGTGGCGTTGCAATAATTACCACATCTACATCGCTGTCGATCACCTGTTTGTATGCGTCAAGGCCTACAAAGCATTTGTCTGCCGGAATTTCCACGCCTTTGGCTTTCAGTTTTTCAGCCAAAGCATCCACTCTTTCCTGGAATGTATCGGCCAATGCTACGATTTTCACACCGTTGGCAGCTTCCAAGAAGTTTTCGGCAGCACCAGATCCACGTCCGCCGCAACCGATCACGCCGGCTTTCAATTCTTTTCCATCAGCTGCCAAGTCCGGCAATTCAGGGATATAATAAGTTCCGGGCGCTTTCAACGGTTTAACAGCTGAAGCGGCATTTTCTCCGCCTCCACATGAAGTCAACACACTTGCGCTTCCTGTTCCGATAGCACCTAAAGCACCGGCCATTGCCGTACTTTTCAAAAACGATCTTCTACTAATACTGTTCTCTTTCATGATATGATTTTTTTAAGACATAAATAATTTCTATTTTGCTCCGATCGCAGGATCCGGTTCACAGACTACCCGGAAACCGATTCCGCGTATATCGGAATACCACCATATACTTTTCGGCTGTTGAGGATCGGTCTTCAGCCAGGCATCATGCTTCGTATAGTCGCGAGCTGCCGAACGGACATCCGCCGCATCCGACGTATAATTGCCGCCGCGCACAACCCATTCTTCCCCTTCGGTAACCAACGGGTCCGTCGCGTTGTCCCCACGTTTGGAATAGGCATCGGCACTGTACTTGTCCGCACAATATTCCATCACGTTCCCCAACATATTTTTCAAACCGAACGGATTGGCCTTGACGGCAGCCGGCTCCTGCGTCCGGTTCTTACTGTTTTTCGCATAAATCACATACGACCCGATACTGTCTGTTTTGGCATCAAAGAATTTACGCCAAAATCCCTGATCGGAAAAATCTTTCGGGTTACCGGCAAAGAAGTAAGGCGTTTCCTGTCCGCCACGGGCCGCATATTCCCATTCCGCCTCGGTCGGCAGGCGGTATTTCTTGCCTGTTTTTTTAGATAGCCACTGGCAGAAAGTCTCTGCCGCATAGTGGGTCATCGTAATGGCCGGGCGATCGCCGCCTCCCCATCCCTGATCCGGGAATCCGAACGGAGGGGTCGGACCGGAGATTCCGTCTACATCCGGATCGCTGCTGTTATTCGCATAGATGGTTTCCGGAGGCGTACGTCCCTCACTCATAGTCTGTCCGTAAAAAGCCCAATATTGATCCCATGTAACCTCAACTTCCGCCATAAAGAACGGACTGAGCGTCACGTTATGCACCGGAGCCTCATCCGCTTTATGGAAAGCCTCTTTTTCCGTACTACCCATTCGGAACGTACCGCCCGGGATCGCAAGCATGTTGAATGCAACCATTGTTCCCGGAATCTGTTCGCGATAATTTTCAAACGACGTGACCGGGGTAGCTTCTTTAAAGAACAGCGCCGTATCGACGGTTGCCGCAGACATACCGGGTATACCGGTCAATTTTCCATGCTTATAATCCGGGTTATAATGGCCGGCATCCAAGTGGCAACTGATACACTGCAAGTTCAATTTCTTTTCATTTTCTTCATAATAAAGGTGGGCGGTAATGGCATCCTGCGTTACACCCTCCGGAAAGAGATTCTGATGGCACTCTTTACACGATTCGTTCGGTATATATTTTACGGCATGTTCCAATTCCGATTTGGTATTCCAATCGAAATCGGCGCTATCTTTTGTCAGATATGCCCATACATCCCTGATACCCAATTCAGCTTTGGCTGTATAATGGTTCCACGTGTCGGTCTGGGGCGGAAGGTGGCAAGCCACGCAATGCGTTTTTACACCGCTGCCATTATTCACGTGCTTCGACAATTTCCAACTTTCCTCAGCATGTGGATGCACATGGCACATCATACAAGATTCATCGGTCGAGAAATAAACGGAAGTCTTATAGATTGCGATCATAACACCGGCCCCGAAAAGAAAACCGAGCAATAAGATAAAAGATTTTCTCTTGAAAAAGCTTTTTTTCTTTTCTGAAGAATAGAGATTGGAATTACTCATACGTATCATTTGTTCTTCTGTTGTTTCAACTGGTAAAGAATTTTATTTAATCTTTATTTGATTGGTTTAAAAAATCGGCAATAAAAGTAACATATTTCCACAGAAAATAAAAGAACAGCTACTTATTTTAACGAAATATGGATTGAAATTACACTTTTTACGAGAAAACGACAGGGGAAAGATGCTTCTATCCCCTGCCGTCGGTTCATTTATCGGGTCGCCAGATTCGACCGGACAGGCTGCATAATGAATGTAAATTCATAATTGTCATAATGGATACGGTATTTTTCCAGCGGAAGAGCGCCCCAGCTGTTTATACACCCTAAGCCCATTTGCATTTTATCGATACACATATTCGTATAATCGACTTTTTCCACCAATTCCGAATGTCTCTGATCTTTATGATCGCCATCGTCCAACGACTCGATCGAATAATGCAGTGCCGATGCCGAGAATGGAGCTTCCGAAATAAACAGCAAGCCGTTGCCGCCCATATTGGTCTGTTTCCACCAGCGGATATCCGTTTTTGTTCCGTTTTCTTGCGGACGGATATAAGAATAGAACTGCTCATCGACAGTCTGGATGTATTTTCCTAAGTCGGCAGCCTGATTCCGATCGGCATAATTTTCGATCGGTCCGCGTCCGTAATAGCAAATCTGATCCATACATTTCGGCAACTGTATCTGCATACCGAAGCGGAACATATCCGAAACCTCTGCCGATTTATCGGCCGTCAACTTCTGCGAAACCTTCACAGCGCCTACATTGTTGATCGTATACGTAAGTTCAAGCGTACCCTTTACCGCTTCCATATCGTACACGGCACGGATAACAAGCAGATCGTTTTCCATCTGATCGGTCAGCGATTTCAATTTCATGGTCGGATTTTTCCAAACGGCATACCGCTTTTGCAAAGCCGCACCCATATCGTTATCCGTAGGAGCACGCCAGAAATTAGGGGTCAGTTTGCCGCCTTCTTTCAGCATCGGCTGTCCTTCCACTTCGTAACGGCTGAGGAACCCGTCATGTTTATCGAAATCCATACGGAACTGCTCGCCTTCAACGATCAGGTAGTTGTAGTCGTTTGTTTTTACCGTTGGAAGAACCGTCTCCACATTCATCTGTTTCCGATTTTCAACAAGCAATGCCGAGGCCTCATACGGGCGTACCGTCAACT
Source organism: Parabacteroides sp. (assembly GCA_041798765.1). GTDB lineage: Bacteria > Bacteroidota > Bacteroidia > Bacteroidales > Tannerellaceae > Parabacteroides. The sequence goes on from JBHCAZ010000032.1 coordinate 56,805, forward strand.
GATTTTTCGCTACGGTATACCCTGCCGGCAACAGTTGATCGGCCTTTTTCAGTTTAAAGGAAACATTCAGCAGCAGCTCTTTCTGCGGGCAAATCCCTTCGGTTGTATAATTCAATGCAAGCGATTTCGTTTGCTGCGGTCCGACCGTCAAATCTTTCACGATGCCGGTCTGTACAACCTCTCCGTTTGCCAACAGTTCCCATTCAGCATAGTAATCGTCCAAGCCCTTGAAGAAGTTTTCATTGTATACATTGACAACTCCGTTTTTCAAATCGGCCGGTGTCACCCAGATCGACTGATAAAGACGGCCTACCTCATACATGTGCGGATTCGGTTTCCGGTCCGGACTGATCAAACCGTTATCCATGAAATTGTTATCCGATGCATCATAGCGATTCCAATCACCACCGTACGCATAGAAAGACACACCTTGAGACGTTCTTTTGCGTAGCGATTGATCCACGAAATCCCAGATAAAACCACCCTGATATTTCGGATACTTACGGACCAAGTCCCAATATTCTTTAAATCCACCTTGCGAATTACCCATCGCATGCGCATATTCGCACTGGATAAGCGGTTTATCTACAGAATCGTTGCAATATTCCTCGCTTCTTGCATAGTCTAAATACATCGGACAATAGATATCGGTGAATTCATTTTTCCGGGCCTGTTCATATTGTACGGCGCGCGTTTTGTCTTCATTTTTGATCCACTTGTAGCAAGCCTCAAAATTCGGTCCGAATCCGGCCTCGTTGCCCAACGACCAGAAAATAATCGAAGGATGGTTGTATCCGCGCTGTACATTCCGCTGATTCCGTTCCAAATGCGCTTTCGCATACAACGGGTTTTTAGCCAAAGTAGTTTCACCATAACCCATACCGTGCGATTCCACATTCGCTTCAGCCACCACATACAACCCGTATTGGTCACACAAATCATACCACAGGTTATTGTCGGGATAATGGCATGTACGAACCGCATTGATATTAAACTGTTTCATCATCTTGATATCCTGGATCATCCGTTCCGGCGAAACGACATACCCGCCGTCCGGATCCATTTCATGCCGATTGGCCCCTTTGAACAATACCGGCTGGCCATTTACCAAAATCTGTGCATTTTTCAGTTCAATCTTACGGAATCCTACTTTCACGGGGATTACTTCCAAAACAGAATTTCCCTCTTTCAGACTTGCCGTCAAGGTATAAAGCGCAGGTGTTTCGGCCGTCCATTTATCCGGATTGGCAATCGCCATGCTCGCCGTCAGTTTTCCGGTTCCTTTCACACTCGTTGCAGCCACCTCTTTCCCAGTTTTATCCAACAGTTTCAGGTCTACAATCCCATTTCCGCTGGTTTCCAAGGCAACGTCTAACGTAGCATCCTTGTATTGAGCATCCAGGTCAGGCGTCACACGGATATCCCGGATATGCTTCGGCGTACGTGCATACAAATAGCAATCGCGACCTACTCCCGATAGACGTAAAAAATCTTGGTCTTCCAGATATGTTCCGTCACACCAGCGGAATACCTGAAAAGCGATCAGGTTTTTCCCCGGTTTCAGGTACTTGGTCAGGTTGAATTCGGCTTCCAATTTGCTGTCTTCGCTATACCCTACAAATTGTCCGTTCACCCACAGATACATATTGGAAGTGACCGATCCGAAATGGGCGATAATTTCCTTGCCTTTCCAGGCAGCAGGCACCGTAATCTCTTTCCGGTATGAACCAACATGGTTGTTTTCGACCGGGATTTCCGGCGGATTATTCTTAAACTGGTTTCTCCAGGCATATCCGACATTTACATAAATCGGATCGCCGTATCCGTTCAGTTCCCACAAGCCGGGAACTTTCATCATCCCCCACCCTTTGTCATCAAAATTTGTTTGGAAGAAAGTAATCGGACGCATATCGGCATCCTTCACCCAGAAAAACTTCCAGTTTCCGTTCAACGTCATGAAATTTGCCGAAGATTCTTTACAACCTTTCAGCGCACTCGCCTCGTCGGCATACGCAAAAAAGTTAGTATGCATCGGAGCCCTGTTTATGGCATTGACATTCGGATCTCTCCACTCACTTTTTTGTGCAAAAGCAGTTGTTCCCAATAAAAAAAGACTACATATCAAAAATTTTAACTTCATATATTCTTTTGTTTTACCGTTTTTACACATGCTATTCGACCCATTTTTGCCATTTGGCCTCATTGTCGTATCCGGCTTTGACCATCGTTTCGATAAACTGCATACCTCTGACCCCGTCATAAACCGTCGGGAAATCCAAATCCTCTGCACGCGGGGTTTCGCCATTTTTCAGCGCCCGTACCGTCAATGAAAAATTACGATAAATATTGGCAAAAGCTTCCATAAACCCTTCCGGATGACCGGCCGGCGTACGTGTATTCAACAACGCACATTCGCCAAGATAGCCATTGTTGCCGATATCTACAATTTCCATCGGACGATTACCCCATTTCAGATACAGGATATTCGGATCCATTTGCCGCCATTCGAGACCTCCCTTTTCGCCATACACACGGATGCGGATATTGTTAGCCTCTCCCGAGCCGATTTGCGTAGCCGTCAACACGCCTTTTACGCCATTTTCATACCGGAGAAATGCAGCTCCGTCGTCATCGATCGGACGTCCCGGTGCAAAGGTATTCAAATCTGCACAAATTTCAAGCACTTTCAGCCCTGTAATGTATTCGCTCAAATGCCAGGCATGCGTACCGATATCACCGATTGCGCCCGCTTTACCCGACTGTTTCGGATCTGTACGCCAACCGGCATTGTTTCCGCCTAAGAGTTCGATCCGTTGCGACAACCAACCCTGTGTATACTCCACATACACCCGTCGCAGCTTCCCGAATTCCCCTTTGGCGATCCGTTCTTTCGCCTCTTTCACAGCCGGATATGCCGAATAGACATGTGTCAAGGCCAATACCAGGCCGGTTTCTTCCACTTTATCCCTCAGCTTTTTCGCCTCTTCGAGCGAGAAGGTCATCGGTTTATCTACCACCACATGAAATCCCCCTTCCAAAGCCATCATAGCCGGTTCGAAATGCCAACGATTCGGGGTAACGATCGTCACGAAGTCCATCCGTTCCCCTTCGGGAAGCATCATTTCACGTTCAAACATTTCCTGATATGAACTGTAAATTCGGTTTTCCGGCAAGAAATAAGAAAGTCCGGAACTTTTCGAAATAGCAGGATCAATACTGAAACAGCCGCAGACCAATTCGATCTGGTTATCCATAAAAGCGGCACGCCGATGGATAGCGCCGATAAACGCATCGCTACCTCCGCCAACCATACCCATTCTCAATTTTCTGTTTTCCATGTTTTTTTTACAATACTAAAAATCACATTACACACCTATTTTCTTTCCAAACTCAAAAAGCCCGGACCCGTTTCGAGTCCGGACTTTTCGCTACTTTTATGATTACATTACTTAGTTCATTCCCGGATTCTGTACCAAATTAGGATTACGTTTGATTTCATCACGAGAGATCGGAGCAAAATACATCTTATTGTCCCATTTACGCGCTTCACGTCCCGACAAATCTTTGATCCAATAGTGATAATCATATTTTTCCTCATTATGCACATACGGTTTGTTCTGCGTCTGTCCCGGTTTCAACAAAGCATACACCAACACTCCGGTTAATTGTTTGTTTGCCGTCTGCGGAGCAATCATCCAACGACGTACATCAAAGTAACGAGATCCCTCATACGCCAACTCAACCCGACGTTCATGACGGACAAATTCGCGCATATCCGCCTGATTAAATGCCTTACCCTGGGCAATCAACGCTTCCTTGGTTGTTTTTATGCCGATTCGTCCACGTAATGCATCTAAATATTTAGCAGCCTCATCCAGTTCGCCCAATTCAACGGAAGCTTCCGCAGCAATCAGATACATCTCGGCCAAACGAAGGAATGTCCAGGGAACCTCTTGCGGATAATTCTGTCCATCCACAACAGGATCGATCAACTTCCGCTCATAATAACCGGTCCACGATCCGTTCCAGTCTTCAATCGGACCCTGACGGGTATCAATACCATTCATTCCTTTGAATTTAACAGTTTTTCCATTCGGGAGTGCCAATTCAATATTTGCATCACCATCCGTAACTTCATAGTAACCGCACTGCAAGCGTCCCAGTGGAGTCGGATCCAATCCGAGTGCATCTGCAGGACGTGGACGTCCCCATTCGTTTCCATCGGTACCAACCGTTGCATAAAAACGCGGTTCACGCCCGTTGTACGGATTACCAAGCTGATAATCTCCAACTTTAGTCATACCGGTTCCGATTGTACCATCTTCATATTCAAACGCCATGACCAAGTCTTGCGTAGGTGTTGTTCCTGCCCAGTTGTGATAACCGTTCGGACCATGTTGTAATGGCAACCAGTTCTTCGCTCCGGCTTCCAAACCGAACAAACGGATAAAGATCTGCTCATCGTTAATAGTTGTGATAACTTTATTCCATTTATTAGCTCTCTCTGTATTAATTCCTCCCGTACAATCCAATAGTTTATAAAGTCCGGAATTAATGACCTTCACAGCAGCTTCTCGGGCATTACGGTAAACTGCCGCCCGGTCTCCCTTAAACTGGTTACAGGCCAATGTGTTTACCGTCCGATCTGCATACAGCGGGCTGGCAGCGTGTAATAAAACTCTCGCCTTCAATGCTGTAGCAGCATATTTTGTAGCACGGCCGAGCTCTGAAGAAGAAACTTTTTCAGGTAAATTTGCCTCCGCTATTTCGCAATCTTTCACAATAAAGTCCAAGCACTCATCAATGGTATTACGTGGTTTCTGCATAGCCTCTCCCTCATCCATTTCGAACACTTCCGAAATCAGAGGTATCCCACCATAACCACGAAGCAACTCAGTATATAACCAAGCACGTACAAAGTGAGCTTCACCGATCATCTGCTGCTTGTTATATCCGGTGGTTTCAGGAACACCTTCCATATTCTGTATGGCAATATTACAATACCGGATATATTTGAACCGGTCTACCCATCTGAACGGGCAATTTCCGTTGTTATACCACTGTAAATCGCTTTCCGAAACAGTGGCTTCATTAACCGGTTTCTGTCCGTAATTATGCGTAAAATAAGCATCATCTGTCAGACCGTCCGTTGTATGCTCCAACGCACCATGTTGTATTCCGTTATAGAGGTTATTCACAAATGCCTGAGCAAGCCCTGCATCCGAGAAAACCGCAGCTTCAGTATATTGATCTGTCGGCTCAACATCCATAAAGTCCGAGCAGGAATTCAACGTTATCGTAGAACCGAATGCCAAAGCTAATAATATATACTTGATATTTTTCATAATGTTAAATTTAGAATGTGATAGTAGCACCAAAGTTCATAACACGTCTCTGCGGATATTCCTTACCTGTATTACTTGCTTCCGGATCTTGTACCTTGACTCCGTCAATCGTAAACAGGTTCGTTGCATTAACGAACAATCTCAGATTGGATATACCAGCTCTTTTCACACTTGGGAAATCAAACGTATAACCTAATTCGATGTTTTTCAAACGCACATAGTCCGTATTATGCAAATAATAGGTGTTTTGGTTAGAAACCCAATACTCCGTATCACGGTTATAGGTACGCGGATGTTCAATCATCGGATTTTCTTCCGTCCAACGTTTTACATAAGTATCACGATAGAAGTTTCCAGCCTCTCCGGCACGTTCACGCCAGATATAGGTCTGTCCGCCGAACGCACCCTGGAACAGCACCATCAGATCGAAATTATTCCAGTTGGCACCCAAGGTCAAACCTGCCACAAACTTCGGCTCTCCATTTTTATTGCTACGTACGCGATCATCAGCATCAATTCGTCCGTCACCGTTCACATCCTTGAATTTGATATCACCCAAGCGAGCATCTGCCCAATGCGGGTAACTGTTTAATTCCTGCTCCGTATTGAATACACCATCCGCAACATAATACAAACTTGTATTAACCGGACTTCCTTCATATCGCTGATATTCGGGAGCACCCGGAGTTTCATCCCAGAACAACAGTTTGTTCTTCGCATAGGTCATATTGAAAGATGCGTTATAGTTCACCTTGCCGGCACGATCCTGCCAAGTAATCAACGACTCAACACCCCGGTTGGACATTTCGCCCAAGTTTTCACGCGGCAATGTGATTCCGGAAATTTCAGGCAAAGAAGCATTCCGGTAAATCAACATATTGGTACGTTTGTTGTAGAACAAGTCTGTTTCCCATGACAAACGGTTCTGGAAGAACTTAAAGTCAAATCCCAAGTTATAGATGGTAGCAACCTCCCATGTAATATTGGGGTTCGGCGTACGTGTCGGATACAAAGTCTTGTTAAAGCTCTTTCCGAACAGATATTCCGTACCAAAACCGTAAGTGTTCAGATACTGGATCGAGCGGTCCAAATTTCCATCAGCATTTGTCAACGCATCATTACCGGTCTGAGACACAGATCCTCTCAATTTGAAGTAATCGATAAAGTTCACATTTTCTTTCCACCAGCCCTCTTCAGAAACACGCCAAGCAGCCGAAACACCGGGGAAGAAACCATATCGTTTGTCTTTCGGGAAACGATACGAACCGTCTGCTCTCCAAACAAACTCAAACAGATAGCGTTCCATATAATTGTAAGACATACGTCCGAAATAATTCAGACGAGCCTCTTTCCATGAGTTTCCTCCGTTCGATAGTTCGGAAATGCCACCATTATCCATTTCTGCAATCTTATCGGAAAGGAAATATTTACGGAATCCGGAGAGAAAATTATTTTCCGTTTCTTGTGCTTCGATACCGACCGTAACACCTATTTCGTGTTTTCCGAATGCACGATTGTAATTAGCAACCGCATTCAGCATCCAGTCTGTCTTATCTGTCTGTTCTTGTGTCAATTCAGGAGTAGCCGGTCCTCTCTTTCCTGGTGTAACTTTATGCTCGGCATTTCCATCCCACGAATAAAGAATCCATGGCGTTGAGAATCTTTTTCTAAACTTAAAGTATTTATCATAGGAAGCCCCTCCTGTCAATGTAAGCCCTTCGATTCCCGGTATCTTAACATTGATTTTCAACGTATTCTGTATATAATAATCTTTCTGATTATCAAAACCGGTCGCATCGGTACCTGTTACAACAGGGTTATCACCATATTCGATATCCGGTCCGGGTTCGCCCGACGGCCAATAACCCGGCATGTTTGGTTTACTACGCACCAATGCAGTAAAAATAGCATCAGCACTCTTTGTCGGGTATTTCCGAACCTCCATACGGGAGATGTTTCCGTAAGAAATATCTACGTATTTATTGATTTTTGCGTCAATATTCGCACGGATACTGTACTGATCATATCGGTTAGCCGATTTTTTATAAATACCGTCTTCACCGTTGGCGGCCATATTCACATAGAATTTGAATTTATCTGCTCCCCCACTCACACTGATATCGTGTCGGTACATCGGAGAAACATCCTTTATAGCTTCACCAAACCAATCTGTATTCGGATGTCCCCAAGGATCGGAACCATCCTGATAAGCTTTTAAATCATCTGCTGAATAGCGATGTTCACGATTCTGATAACGGTCGATATCATTAATCATGGTAGCATACTCAAACGCATTACACATTTCCGGCAATCGAGTCGGAGTAGAGAATCCCATATTTCCCGAATAGGTAATAGACGGTTTTCCTTCTTTCCCTCTCTTGGTTGTTACCAGAATTACACCGTTAGCTGCACGCGATCCGTAGATAGCGGCAGAAGCATCCTTTAACACGGAAATAGATTCGATTTCGTTCGGATTCAAACGATCCAATCCACCGGCACGTCCCGGCACTCCATCGATAACGATCAACGGATCATTGTTTCCCGTTGAATTTGTACCGCGGATACGAATGGTCGTTCCACCGCCACCCGGTTCGTCCGAACGCTGGAAACCGATCACACCCGGCATACGTCCCACCATACCGTTGGTCAGGTTCGTTGTCGGAGAAGCTTTCAGTTCCTCACCTTTCAAGCTCGCCACGGCTCCGGTTACCGTCACTTTCTTTTGTACGCCGTAACCTACCACCACCACCTCGTCGATGTTTTGCGTGTCTTCGTTTAATATTTGATTGATTACCGATTGATTTCCGACCGGAATTTCAATGGTTTTATAACCGATAAAAGAGAAAACCATAATACCGTCTGCCGGAACATCTAACGTATAGTTTCCGTCGACATCGGTAATGGTTCCGATCGTAGTTCCTTTAACTGAAACATTTACTCCGATCAGCGGTTCGCCGGTTGCGTCGACAACCGTTCCTTTAATTGCTTTTTGCTGTGCGAAAACAGCCGTAGAACAGCATACAAGAAGCATCCAGATCAGCATTTTACCCACTCGGCTTATTGCATGGTTCTTTTTCGAATGTGTTTTTAAAAAAGATTCTTTCATATCTTTTCTTTAATTAATGATAATGAATATAAGGTTAAATTAGAAATGGACGGCATAACCATCCGACAAAGTGTTCTCGTCTGTCATCCTCTCATAGGCCCAATATTTTATAATGAAACAATTTATGTATGTACGTGCTTATACGCGAATTATGATTGAAAAGACCCCTCCCTTTCTTTGTAATGATTCTTCGTAAAAGTATTACATTCTCATCATACATTAATCTGTCGATCGATCAACCACCAACAGGCAAATGTATTCAAGACACAAATATATAACAATAAATAACAAAAACATACAAAATCTTCATTATTTTTTTTATTTTTTATCTGCAAGGATTATTGTTTCCAAAAACCGGGAATCAGGATTGTCAACACGGTAAAAATCTCCAGACGGCCAACCATCATCAAAAAGGAAAGGATCCATTTGGAAACAACGGGAAGCGCAGCGTAATTGCCCGCCGGGCCTAAACTACCTAATCCGGGCCCGACATTGCTGATAGCCGAAACGGAAGCTCCAATCGCTTCTTCGAACCCGACACCGTCCAACAAAAGTGCCAGGCAACCGGCCACAACCAAGGCGAGATAGGCAAACGCGAATGCCAGCACCCGATGTACCACATCGCCCGAAATGGCATGTCCATTCATACGCACCGGAATAATGGCATGCACATGCGTCTGTTTTTTGAATTCGTTGAAAAGGTTTTTCGAAAGAATCGTAAAACGCCCCATTTTCAGACCTCCGCTGGTAGAACCGGCACATCCGCAGATAAACATCAGCAGCAAGGCAAGCACCCAGAAAAGTGGTCCCCAGACAATATAATCGGCCGTCATGAATCCGCAGGTACTGATAATGGATACGACATGGAACACTGAAACCCGGAATGCCTCTTCAAACGTTTCAGCAAAACCGCCGTACATCACCCACCCCATGGTTATGCCGGTAATAATAAAGACAAACCAGAAAAACCAACGGAATTCTTCGTCTAATAACAGTTTGTTGGCTTTCCCGTTAAAACAGAAATAAATCAGTGTCATATTAGTCGCCCCGACAAACATGAACGCGGTAACAACATACTCTACATAAGAGGAGTTCCAAAAAGCGATACTCATATTTTTGGTCGAATATCCACCGGTAGAAATACAGGTCAGTGCATGGTTTACGGCATCGAACAATCCCATCGGACCAGCCCATAACAATCCGATCAGCATCAGCGTAAGCAATAGATACACGCCCCATATACGTTTGGCAACCTGCGTCACACGGGGGCGAAAACGTTCGTGCGTGATGCCCGGCGTTTCGGCATTGAACATCTGGGTAGCCCCTCCGCCGATAATCGGAAGCAAAGCAACGGTAAAGACAATCATCCCGATCCCCCCCTGCCATTGTGTAAGGCTTCTCCAAAAAAGAATACCGTGTGGCAAAGCTTCTATATCGGAGAGGATGGAAGCGCCGGTCGTGGTAAATCCGGACATGGTCTCGAAATAGGCGTCGGTCACCGTATCGATATAGCCTCCTATATAAAACGGCAGCATCCCCAACAGGGAAAGCAACATCCACGTGAGCGTCACCGTAAGCATGCCCTCCCTCCGGCCGGCCGTATGTTCGTTTGCCCGAAAACCGATAAGATAGCAGACCAGCCCAACGACAAACATGATGATCGACGATTGCAGCAACGGATAGAAATCGCCCTCTTTATAGAGAAATGCGACGGCCGTTGCCGCCAATAAGAATAATGTTTCGAGGATGAACATCATCCCCAGCATTTTTAAAATAAAACGAATATTCAACATATCAATTGAAATAATCTTCCAATTTCCGGATGGCGGTATCCAAACAGAACACGGCTACGTGATCATAGGCCTGGATCTGCGTATCTCCCTTGATCATCATCGGTTCGCCGTTCCGAATCAATCCACCCAACGTAATATCTTTAGGCAGATGAAGGTCTTTCACCAACTTCCGGGTTATTTTCGAATGCGGTCGCGCAACCAGTTCCGCCACATCGGCATTGGCAAAAGTCAGGCATTTGACATTCGACACATCGGCATCCAACAAAAATTGATAGATATGACTGGCGGCAATCAGCTTTTTATTGATAACCGCCCCAATATCCATGCTTTCGCCCAAAGGTATATAATCGAGATTTTCTATTTTCGCAATCGTCTTGAAAACGCCGAACCGCTTGGCAGCCAAACAGGCAAGTATATTCGTGCTCGAATTCTCGGTCAGTGCAACAAAAGCCTGGGCATCTTGTATGCCTTCCTGCAAAAGCAGATCGGTATCACGAGCATCTCCATTAATTATCAATACATTACCGGGTACAACTTCCGCCACACGATGACTCTTTTCTTTGTTTGTTTCGATCACCTTGATCCGGATATCGTGCGGCAGGTATTGGCAGGCACGAATGGCAATCCGGCTGCCTCCCATGATAATGACTTTTTTTACTTCCGGATCTGGTTTGCCGGTATGCAGGCGCACATCCTCGATATGGTCTTTTGTGGTTGTAAAAAACAGTAGGTCACCGTTTTCGATCCGGTCGTTTCCTCGCGGGATAATGGTCATATTCTGTCGCTTGATCGCCACAATATGGTACAACTTCTGTTCCGTCATCAGTTCGGAGAGTTGCTTGTTGAGCAACATGGAGTTTTCGCGTATTTTCACCCCGATCAGGATCAAGGTCCCTCCGAACAGTTCCCAATACTGGCGCGTCCAGGGGCGGCGAATGGCTGTCACAATCTCTTTCGCAGCAAGCATTTCGGGATAAATCATCGAATTGATACCCATTTTTTCGAACAGTTCTTTGTTTTTCGGAAGCAGGTACTCATAGTTATTGATACGGGCAAGCGTCCGGCGAGCACCCAAACGCGATGCCAGCATACTGGCTGCCACATTGGTCGTTTCCTCCGGTGTCACACTGACAAAAAGATCCGTATTTCGGATCCCCACCTCCTCCAGATCTTTGATGGAGGTCGGGTTTCCGACTACCGGCAGGATCTCCATACTCGAATTGTTGAACGCCAAGCGCTCTTCATCCGGATCCATCAGAATAATATCCTGTTTCTCCTGCGATAGCATTTTGGCAAGATGTGTCCCCACTTCGCCTGCACCGGCAATGACAATTTTCATTTTATTTCACAAACTGTTTTTATTGCTTCAGCGATGCTTCCGGCATCTAATCCGCATACATTATACAACTCCGAAACCGATCCATGTTCGATAAAGCGATCGGGTATTCCGATTCGCCGGACATGAGGAGTATATCCGTTATCGGCCATAAATTCTAATACGGCACTTCCGAGCCCTCCTTTTATAACCCCGTTTTCGACCGTAATAATCCGGGAAAATTTCCGACCGACCTCGTGCAACAACGCTTCGTCGAGCGGTTTCAAAAAAATCATGTCGTAATGGGCAACCGAGATGCCCGTATGTTCGATCATTTGCAGTGCTTCCGTCACCTGATTCCCGATCGGGCCCAACGAAAGCACGGCCAAATCGTCTCCGTCGCACAGTTTCCGGCCTTTTCCGACAGGCAATACCCGCATCTCATTATGCCAGTCGGCTTTTTCGCCCTTTCCCCTCGGATAGCGAATTACAAACGGCCCCTGATCTTCCTTGTAACCGGTATACATCAGATTCCGCAAGTCCCATTCATCCATCGGAGAAGAGATGATCAAATTCGGGATCGGGCGCAAATAGGCGAGATCGAACACGCCGTGGTGGGTTGCCCCGTCTTCTCCTACCAATCCGGCCCGATCCAAACAAAGCACCATGTGCAACTTCTGCAATGCCACATCGTGGATCACCATATCGTACGCTCGTTGCATAAAAGAGGAATAGATGTTGCAAAAAGGGATCATCCCCTCTTTTGCCAATCCCGCCGAAAAAGTCACGGCATGTCCCTCGGCAATTCCTACGTCGAAAGCCCGTTCCGGAATTTCTTTCATCATGTAAGTCATGGAACATCCGGTAGGCATGGCCGGCGTAATCCCGACGATACGTTTGTCTTGTCGGGCCAATTCGACCAGGGTATGCCCAAACACATGCTGATACAACTGCGGTTCGTTCAGTTTATGCACCACGATGCGCTGTCCGGTCTCCTTGTTGAACAAGCCCGGTGCATGCCATTCGGTAGCCGATTCTTCTGCCGGTTTGAATCCTTTTCCTTTTTTTGTTTTGATATGCAGCAGCTTCGGTCCTTTCAGATCTTTAATATCATTCAGCACCTTTATCAGATGTTGGACATTGTGTCCGTCCACCGGTCCGAAATAGCGGATACTGAACCCTTCGAACAAGTTGTGTTCCTGCGTAATCAACGCTTTCAAACTGTTGCTCAAACGGAGGATATTTTCCCGTCTGTCATTGTCTATCAGCTTCATTTTGCGTAATCCGCGATAAACGTCGTAGCGCATCTTGTTATAGGTCTGGCTGGTCGTTATATCTACTAAATAACGACTCAGTCCGCCTACAGCCTGATCGATCGCCATATCGTTATCATTCAATATAATAAGCAGATTATTCGGGTTATTGGAAGCATTATTGAGCCCTTCGAAAGCCAAGCCGCCGGTCATCGCCCCGTCGCCGATCACCGCAATCACATGTCGGTCTGACTCCTCTTTCAATGTTGAAGCGACCGACATCCCCATGGCTGCCGAAATCGAATTGGAGGCATGCCCGGCAATAAAAGCGTCGAATTCGCTCTCTTTCGGATTCGGGAAACCGCTGATTCCACCAAATTTCCGCAAGGTATGAAACGCCTCCCTGCGTCCGGTCAATATTTTATGGCCGTAAGCCTGATGCCCTACATCCCATACAATCCGATCGTATGGCGTATTGAATACATAATGTAAAGCAACGGTCAATTCGACAGTCCCCAAACTGGCCCCCAAATGTCCGGGATTTTCAGAAAGTACATCCAATATATATTGACGCAATGCCCCGCAAACCTCTTCAAGCCGATCCGGCGGTAACCGGCGTAAATCTTCCGGATAATCAATTGCATATAATATATTTTTTTCTTCTTCCCTTTCCATCATAATCGCTGAAATTTTGAGCAAATGTAAAGAAATAACGGGATATATAATAGTTTTCTATCTGTATTCTTCGCTTATTGCCTCGAAGAGCACCGGTAGAGCCGAAAAGGCGGGTGTTCAGTTTCCGGTATCCGATTGTCCGAAATCGGCGGCAGTGTCCGATAACGGACAACCGTTTTTTTTCATAACAAGCTACAAAACAATCGTTTTCTTTTTTGGCATATTCTTTGCTTATAAAAAGCCAAACCGTAAAACGGGTCAAAAATAAATTACAGATGATAGCACATTACTTAAAACAGACAAAACATCTTTTATGAGAAAACAAATTGCCGAGTATCGTCTCTATTTTGGAGACGGCTTTGAACAATCAAAGTATAACATAAACAGATAAAATAAAATGATCACACTTTCTAAACTTGAAAAAATCTATCGGACGAAAGAAATCGAAACGGTAGCATTGGAGAATGTAAACCTGACAGTAGAGAAAGGAGAGTTTCTGAGTATCATGGGCCCTTCCGGATGTGGGAAATCTACATTGCTGAATATCATCGGCCTGCTGGATCTTCCGACTTCGGGAAGTGTAGAAATCGACGGAATCAATACAATCGGCATGCGTGACAAACAGATGGCGGAATTTCGAAACAGAAAGTTAGGATTCATTTTTCAGTCATTCCATCTGATCAACTCGCTGAATGTTTTGGATAACGTGGAATTACCCCTGTTATACCGGAACGTTTCCGCTAAAGAACGGCATGCTGCGGCAGTTGCCGTACTCGAAAAAGTGGGTTTATCGCATCGGATGCGGCATTTCCCCACACAACTTTCCGGTGGCCAATGTCAGCGCGTGGCCATCGCCCGTGCCATCATCGGAAATCCGGATATTATCCTTGCCGACGAGCCGACCGGCAATCTGGATTCGAAAATGGGAAGCGAAGTGATGGATATTTTGCATCATTTAAATAAGGTAGACGGACGGACAATCGTCATGGTGACTCACAACGAAGAACAAGCTAAACAAACTTCGCGTACGGTCCGTTTCTTCGATGGCAGACAAGTTCAATAATCAGCAAATAAAAAACAGGCTATGTATAAATTATATCTAAAACAGGCATGGAACCAGATCCGGCAAGAGCTTTCATTCAGCCTGATCTATATCATCGGAACCGGACTCTCCGTGTCGATGGTGATGCTGCTCTCCATGGTCGTTTATGTAAAGGTGGCCGATATTTATCCGGAGACGAACCGGAGCCGGATGTTGATAGCCAAATCAGGCATGGAATATTCGGAAAAGCAATCGAACAGTTCTTCGCTTTCGGAAGCAGTCATCCGGAGCTGTTTCAGCTCCTTGCAAGGAGTAGAAACACTTGGACTGATCTACAACGAAACGGAGACACTGTTTTTGCAGGCGCACAGGGCAGAAAAAAGAATGGCGATCCCCGTAAAGTGGGTCGACACCCAGTTCTGGCGTATATTCCCTTTCCGTTTCATAGCAGGGAAACCATTTACAGATGCCGATTTTCAATCCGGAATCCGAACATCGGTCATTTCCGAAAGTACAGCCAGACGCATCTTCGGCACAAATGATGTAGTAGGAAAAACCTTTTCGCTGAATTTCAACGATTATCGCATTTGCGGAGTCGTCAAAGACGCCTCTCCGTTAACCGAAATAAGCTATGCCGGATGCTGGATTCCATATACGGCAAACAAAGCATACAAACCTAATGAAGCGTATGGCGAGATGGGTGCATTGGGGCCATTCAAAGCGTATCTGCTTGCAGCCGAAACGGCCGATCTTTCGGAAATAAAAAAAGAGGCGGAAAAAAATATCAGGCGCTACAGTACAGCCCAACAAACGGACCTGGAGTTTACCATGCTCGGACAACCGGATTCCTACTGGCAATCGACCATGCGCCAATGGAGCGATACCGCACCTGATTTTACCCGGATCATGTTGCTATACGGAATCGTTTTTCTGATCCTGCTCCTGATTCCTGCCGTCAGTTTATCTGGAATGGCCGATTCGCGCATGGAACGGCGCATGACGGAAATGGGGATACGCCGTTCATTCGGCGCCAAAGTCACAACACTGATGCTGCAGATCATTGTAGAAAACTTTCTGTTCACGCTCTTAGGCGGATGCGTCGGACTATGCGTCTCTTATCTGCTCTTTTTTCTGACAAAAGACTGGATTATGCATGCCGGACAGATTTTCCAAGCCATTCCCGAAGGGGCAACAGTAACCATTTTGCCCGAAATGCTGCTGAACTGGCCGATCTTTTTTACGACGCTGTTAGTCTGTTTCCTGTTGAACCTGTTTTCGGTTCTCATCCCCGCATATGCTGCGGCCCGCCGGCCGATCATCAATTCGTTAAATATTAAATAATTCGCTTATGTTAAAAAATATATTCATACAACTGTGGAACCGGCGGCGAACGAATATATGGATGCTGACAGAACTGCTATTGGTATTCTGCCTGCTCTGGTATATCGTCGACTATTTATTTGTTTTACAATACAATTACCACATCCCCGACAGCCGGAATTTCGATCATACATGGAAAGTCTCTATCAAATCGCTTCCTGCCGGACATCCGGACTATATCGAAGGAGCGAGCGATTCGACAGCGCTTGAAGCGAATTTCGAGCGGTTACTCGACCGGATCCGCAATGATCAGACAGTGGAAGCAATAGCGGTTTTGGAGAAATGGGGATCGCCAGGTAGCGGCAGTTACTGGGGAGCTGCATTCCGGAATGTAAGCGACACGACCCGCAGTGTTTTTTTTCAAAACGTTTCTTTCGACCCGCGTACCGATTTTTTCCGTGTATTCCATTACACGAAGCCGGATGGAAAAATCGTATCGGCCGACGATTTCGACTGGGATGATCCGCATACGGTCATCTTGGACGAACAGGCGGCAAACATTCTTTTTCCGAATGGCGATGCCTTTGGAAAAAAAGTTTCTGACAAAACGAACGAATGGATAGTCAAAGGGGTAGTCGGTAACGTCAAACGGTTCAATTACCTGCGTCCGCAAATCACATGTTATACGTCAACCCGGGTAACCCGGGAAAATATTTCGAACATGATTATAGCCATCCGGAGTAAAGAATCGATACCCGAACCGATTTTTCAGCAGGATTTTCAAAAACGCATGGAAAAGGAACTGCGTATCGGTAACTTTTACATGGAACAGCTTAAATCTTACAAACGCATAAAAGCGGAGACCGATACATTGTTCGGAATCACTTCCGAGATACGGATCAAAGTAAGCATGTCTCTGTTTTTCCTGTTGAATATCATGCTTTGCCTGATAGGTTCGTTCTGGTACCGCATACGCGTCTATCGCGGAGAAATCGGCTTACGGATGGCAATGGGGGCAACACGCACCAATATACGCAATCTCTACCTGTTAGAAGGACTCTGTTTGCTGGCTATAGTCGTTATTCCGGCGATGTTTATCGAAGCACAATTCGTCCGTTTGGGTCTGATCGAAACGTTAGGTTATC
The DNA here is from genome assembly GCA_041798765.1 of Parabacteroides sp. Taxonomy (GTDB): domain Bacteria; phylum Bacteroidota; class Bacteroidia; order Bacteroidales; family Tannerellaceae; genus Parabacteroides. Next base: position 73,799 of record JBHCAZ010000032.1, read on the forward strand.
AGCCGAACGCTTTCTCTCCTACCCGACTTCCCGACCGGACGGTTCTGCGATTTATGATAACGAACCTGTTGACTTTCGGGATATTGGCTATAGCCACAATTGTGGCAATATGGATACCGGCCTGTCGTGCCGCCGAAACCGTACCGGCGGAAGTTTTGCACGAGGAATAGTCCATCCCGAAAAGAGCTATAAGTACCCCGGATGTTTTGGATGGACATCCGGGGTACTCTTTCATAAGCGATCGCACACGAAAGCATCCCCGATGCCACAATTATGCCAAAAGCAGGTTGCAAAAAGCCGGTGTTGTTTTTCAGTATGATGAACGGATAACTGCGGTCAGTTACTTGAGCCGAAGTATTGATATAGAATGCCGCACTTACGCCTATCGAAAAATCAAGGGCGAAAACCTTATTGTCACGCAAGGCATCAACCAAACCGGCGATGTAAATATCGCCACGCCCGAACGTGCCTTTTTGGACATCCTGTATTTGAATGCGACATACTATTTCGACAACCTGAATCCCCTTGATAAGAATTTAATAACTAAACTTTTACCGATATACAATTCCAAAACGCTTACGACAAGGGTAAAAAAACTGCTCGCCAATGGTTAATATCAACAAACATAAATTTTTCCTGGCACAGATACTCAAGGACATCTACTCCGATATCGAGTTGGCAAATTACCTCGGCTTCAAAGGTGGTACGGCATTGATGTTTTTTTATGATTTGCCTCGTTTTTCGGTCGATTTGGATTTCAATCTATTGGATTTGGCAAAAGAGAAAACGGTGTATGAAAAGGTGCGAAAAATCCTGTTGAGATATGGTAAAATATTCGACGAAGCCATGAAGTTCTACGGCCCAATTATCGTACTGGATCACGGTGTCGGCGAACGGAAATTGAAAATAGAAATATCCAACTGGCTGTGGAATAACCATTACGAAAGAAAAAACCTGCTGGGTATCAATATGCAGGTAATGGTTGCTCCGGATATGTTCGCTCATAAGCTCTGTGCTTTACTTGACCGTGGAGAATTAACGAATCGTGATATCTTCGATAGTTGGTTCTTCATGCAGAAACAAACGCCGATAAACAAAGAGATTGTTGAAACTCGCATGGAAATGCCTCTGGTTGATTACATACAAAAGTGTATCGACCATCTCGAAAGCATGAGCGACCGAGGCATATTAAACGGCTTAGGCGAATTAATGGATGAGGATATCAAGGAATTCGTTCGTACAAAACTACGAGCAGAAACCATATCGCTGCTTCGGTTCTATAAAGAATTCCCGATTCTCGTATAAGAATAATATGGATAAGTTAAACCGAAAGGGTATTACAAACTTAACAGCCATTTCCAAACCGGAATGACCTCTATTGTTTTACCGTTCATTTCTACCACCCGCTCCGTATCACGGGTGATAATCAACAGTTTCTTGCATTCCAATACTTCAGTAATTTTCAGTAGGGCTTTTACTTCCCTATCAAACGTGCCGTCGTTATTGTCAAGATTGTAGCATACCTGAATCGCTGTGTAATCATCGGGAATATAGAAGTCCACTTCAATACTTTGATTATAGAAATAAACGGCATCATTTCGCCCGTATTTACGCAATAGATTTATGGCTACCATGTTCTCCAATAAAGAAGTATTCCCCTCTAATAAAAAGAGGTTCAGAATGCCGTTATCCGTGAAATAATACTTCGGAGAAGTTTCCTTATCGACTAATTTACCCGCTAAGTTTTGCACGGGGTTGATAAGCCAAGCATCCTTGGCATATTCCATGTAATTAATGACCGTCTGCGTTCCTACCTTTGCGCCAGTTGACGATACGATATTCGCTATGCGGGTAAACGATAGCGGTTGTTTTACGCTTTCAGCCAGTTTCTTGAACATGATACGCAAAGCAAAAATGTTATCTACCGTATGACGGGCTGCAATATCTCCCAGATAAATTTTCTGATAAACACTGGTCAGATAATCCCGTTTGGCAGAAAGCTCTGCACCTTCCGGGAATCCACCAAAGTAGAAATAATCGTTGAATTTTCGTAATATTTCGGCTTTGCCTTCCGTAGATAGGAGATGATTAGCAGTTGCCGGAACACTGTTTGCCGTCAAAAACTCTTTGAAAGAATACGGATAAACATCAATAGGAATATAACGCCCTCCCAAAGTCGTTTGGATATCCTGACTTAACATTTTGGCATTGCTTCCTGTAATATAAACCCGATGTTTGGTGTCAGCCATACGACGGGCAAATTTTTCCCATCCGAAAACGTTTTGTATTTCATCCAAAAACAGGATAGGCCTCTTTCCGTACATTTCTAAATGAACTTCCAATAGCAGATTCAAATCTTCTGCTTTCATTCCGGTAAGACGTTCATCTTCGAAGTTGATATAAAGCATTTCATCCCACTGGATGCCCTGCGCAAGTAACTGCTGCATCCGTTGATAGAGCAGATAAGATTTTCCTGCTCGCCGAATACCTACAAAGACGTAGTTTCCGAACTCTTCAAAAGTAAAATCCCGTGGGATTATCTTGTATCTTGGGACTTCCAATTGATTGTCAGCTATAACCGTTTTCAGAATGTTTTTGTCCATATCTTCCTTTTTTTATTCTGCCAACGGCACAAAGATAGTACTTTTTTATTTTATATACAAAATAATAATTGCGGTTTTTCGTTTTACAAGCAGAATAAAACCGCCTTCATTTTAAAGTTGATATCTCTTAAAAAGCAATTGTACTCTATGGGAAAGAGCTTTACCCTGGAATTTGTCGCAATAGTCCATCAACAAATCTTTATTCAAATCATCTTGCATGTAATCTTCATCCATAATTCCAGTCTTTAATTTGCACACCTAACTCGAAATATACATAATAAAATTCAAAGTTAGATGTGCAAATATACTCATTTTAGAAATTCCATAGCCTTGTCTATCTGATTGTTCTCAAAGCTGTCAAGGTAGATTTGGGTCACTCTTTCAGTGCTGTGTCCCAATGATTCACAGATAATAGAAGTAGCCACTCCAACCCTTTTCAATACTGTGGCATAAGAGTGGCGGGCAAGATGGAAAATACCTACCATTTGAGAATTTGGAAGAATGTAGAGAATAAACCGATAACGTGTTGTGAATTAGTCGATTTTCTATATCCTGCGAGTATGATAGGAAAGCAGTTCGACACGGAATATTGAATCCTTTCGGTTACCAAACCGTTATCCGTTGGTTTCCCTAGTATGGTGAGGTAACGGAAAAAGGAAAGGTTTTTCTGACATGGGTTCTATCTCTCTGTTCCACAACGTTTTGCTTATCAAAGAACGCTTTAACAACGGGTAATTTTGCCCATAAAATTAAAGCGTATGAAAATAGAGAAATTCAAGGTGTTGCTCTACCTCAAAAAGAGCAGGTTGGACAAGTCGGGCAAAGCCCCCATCATGGGACGCATCACCGTCAATCGTTCAATGGTGCAATTCAGTTGCAAAATCTCCTGCACATCCGACCTGTGGAATCCTCGTGAAAGCCGTCTGAAAGGCAAGAGTCATGAAGCCGTAGAGACCAATGCAAAGCTGGACAAGCTGATGCTCTCCATCCACACGGCATTCGACACGCTTGCGGATAGGAAAATGGACTTCGATGCGGAGGCCGTCAAAAACCTGTTTCAAGGAAGCCTTGAAACGCAGATGACCCTGTTGGGGATGACGGACATCGTATGCGAAGATTTGAGGAAACGCATCGGGATAGACCGTGCAAAGGGAACTTACCCTGCCTATATCTATACCCGAAGAACCTTGGCGGAGTTCATCGACAAGGAGTTTCGCACCAAAGACGTTGCTTTTGGTCAGATGACGGAGCAGTTTATCCACGATTACCAGAGTTTCATCTTGGACGAAAAAGGACTTGCCATAGATACCTGCCGACACTATCTGGCTATCGTCAAGAAAGTATGCCGAAAAGCCTACAAAGAGGGACATGCCGACAGATGCTTCTTCGCCCATTTCAGCCTTCCCCAACCAAAGGAAAAAACGCCGAAAGCCCTAAGCCGGGAATCCTTCGAGAGAATCCGTGACTTGGTCATTCCCGAACATCGCGCCTCCCACATCTTGGCAAGAGACCTCTTCCTCTTTGCCTGCTATACGGGAACAGCCTACGCCGATGCCGTTTCCGTTACGCGCGATAATCTATTCACAGATGAAAAGGGGGATCTGTGGCTTAAATACCGCCGCAAGAAAAACGAGCTTCGTGCCTGTGTCAAGCTGCTGCCCGAAGCCCTTAACCTGATAGAGAAGTACAGGGATGATGCTCGTCCGACACTCTTTCCGATGCTGTATCACCCCAACCTTCGCCGTCTGATGAAAAGCCTTGCGGTTCTTGCGGGCATTAAGGAAGACCTGACCTACCATGCCGGCAGGCACTCATTCGCATCGCTGATTACCTTGGAAGCCGGCGTTCCTATCGAGACCATCTGCAAGATGCTGGGACATTCAAACCTGCAAACTACTCAGGTATATGCAAAGGTAACTCCCAAGAAACTCTTCGAGGATATGGACAAATATATCGAAGCGACAAAAGATTTGAAACTTGTATTATAACACCCCATAGATAATAAATGAATTTATGCGTAGCACATTTTCTTTACTACTCTATATCAATCGCAACAAGGTACGTGTGGATGGTACAACTTCCGTACTTTGCCGAATCTCCATCGACGGGAAAAGCACGACGATAACCACGGGCATCTCCTGCAATCCCAAACAGTGGAATGCAAAAAAAAGCAGAGACCGCGGACGTGCGGACGAACAACCGCCTGAAAGAGTTTCGAAAGTATGCGGAAAGGCTCTATGATGAAATGCTCAAAGAGCAGGGTGTGGTCAGTGCCGAACTGCTGAAAAACAGGATAGCAGGTCAGGCGGTCATTCCTACTCATTTGCTCCAAATGGGAGAAAGGGAGCGGGAACGCCTTGCCGTCCGCTCCAAGGAAATCGACTCCACTTCGACCTACAGGAGTTCCCGGTATTACCAGAGCTATATCCGTGAGTTCTTGGACTCGAAAGGCAAGACGGACATTGCCTTTTCGGACATCACCGAGGAATTCGGACGGGAATACAAAGTCTACCTGAAGCGGTACAAGAACTTCGGTGCATCGCAGACCAACCATTGCCTCTGCTGGCTGAACCGATTGGTTTACCTTGCCGTAGACCATGAGATTATCCGTGCCAATCCTCTGGAAGAGTTGGAGTATGAGAAGAAACCGCCCTCCAAGCGAATGCACATCAGCAAAGCGGAACTCAAACAACTGCTGGAACTGAAACTGCCCGCGAATGATCCATTGAAGGAATTGGCTCGCAGAGCTTTTATCTTCTCCTGTTTTACGGGACTTGCCTATGTCGATACCCAGCTGCTGTATCCACACCATATCGGGCGGACTGCCGACGATAGAAGATACATTCGCATCAATCGCAAGAAGACAAAAGTAGAGTCATTTATCCCTCTGCATCCGATAGCGGAGCAGATACTTGATTTGTACAATACGACCGATGACACGCAGCCGGTCTTCCCTTTGCCAAGCAGAGACATGATGTGGTTTGAGATACACGAACTCGGTGTCATCATCGGGCGGAAGGAAAACCTCTCCTACCATCAAGCCCGGCACAGCTTCGGATCGTTTTTGATTTCCGAGGGAATTTGTACAGAGAGCATTGCCAAGATGATGGGACATGCCTCCATCACCAGCACGCAGACCTATGCGAAGATTTCCGAGAAGAAGATTGCAGAGGATATGGATAGGTTAATCGAAAGAAGAAAAAACAATGAATATTGAATTATTATGAAAAGAGAAATCATAACCATCAGAGAGAATGGAAACATACACATCCCGACAACTCCTGTTTGGATGTCGGCTTGCGAAATAGCCGATTTATTCGGCGTATTCTCCGGTAAGGTAAACAGTCATATCAAGTCTATCTTCAAAGAAGGATTACTCAGAGAAGA
>JBHCAZ010000033.1:0-6879 GCA_041798765.1 Parabacteroides sp.
AGTTCACGCAATTTTTCGGCCATCTCTTCCGAGATTACGCTTTCTCCCGAAGCAAACGGAGAAGTAGACACATCTTTAATTTCTCCTTCGGCATACAAGATGGCAACCTTATTGTCGCTCTTTTTCTCATTCCGGGCAATAGAAGCCACCTTTGAAATGCCGGCGGTTTTCAATTTTTCTTTCAACTCTTGACCGGCCATTGTCTTCACGGCATTTTCCGCTTCATACCGGTAACGCAAACCGTCTGCCAGTTTATAGTCGACAGCAGAAGAGGCTTCGCCCATGAAGACGCCTTCATTGACATAACGCGTGAAATCTTCTTCGGAAATTCCACGACTATCCCGAATGGCAACCGCAATATTTCCCCATATGCTACCCAAAAAAGAGGTTAATTGTTCCCGGTTCGCATCGCTGAACTTCTTCAAGAAAAAAGGTTCAACTGCGCTTTTGTAAGTTCCTACCTTAAAAATATAATGTTCCACCCCTAATTTTTCAGCCAAACCCGTAAAGAACATACCTTGCGAAGCGAGACCGCTCAGGGCAATCGCCCCTTGCGGATTCAAAAAGAGGGAATCGGCTAAGCTACACAGATAATAAGCTCCCTGCGAATACTCATCACCGTATGCAACAATAAATTTATCGCTTTTCTTAAAGTCGATCAGCTCCCGGCGAATAGCCTCCAAAGAGGCAAAACCTCCAGAAAGAGAGCCCGCTTCCATATAGATCCCTTTGATACGGTCGTTCTCTTTTGCCCGGCGAATGGCTTTTACGATATCGGTAAGTGCCAATTGCTCCTCTTCTTCACCGAACAATCCGGCGAAAGGATTCTCTTCTGCCCGGTCGACCAATGTCCCGTTCAGCGAAATTTTAAATACCGTATTTTCATCCGGTTTATATTCGGATGTACCTCCGGAAGCTGTCGCAACTAACCCTATGATAAAAAAGAAGCAGGCGAACAGGAGTACACCCAACGCAATCAAAACCCCGAGCATGGAGGCAAAGACTGTTTTAAAAAACTGTTTCATAGATTCATTTATAAATATACATTTCGATCTTGCCGGCAAAGGTCGTTAAAAAAGACGGAATAGCCATAACTTTGTCCCCAAAAAGCAGAAAAAGGGAGATCACGGTTGAGATTGTTCTATTGTTTTTTGGAATAATGCCTCTACTTCTGCACGAAAAGCGGGATAATCCGGAATATCCTCCTTTGAAAACGAAAGCGAAACCGCTTCATTCCAATCATTATAAAACAGATCGCTTACCTCCGTCTCGATTTCTACCATTGACAAGGAAATGGAGACCGGATCCCTCTTTTTCGTATTTAGTTTAGCAGGATCATACCATCTTTCAACATGAAATTTTTTGAGAATCTGAAGCAATTCCTCAAAAAACGTTTGATCTACTTCGAATTTCAGAAGTCCTTGATCCGTTTTCTTCAACAAAAGGGACCAAGTTCCGTTCTGTGCAAATTCATAAAAAAAACGTTTATCCTCTGCCCATTGAAAATGCACTAACTTGCCGGACCAGTTGTCTGCAATCGGTTGCTGACGGCAGAAATGCAAAAGCCGCTCGAAGAAAGGCTCGAAATCTTTCATGAATTCCCTATAACCATCCGGAAAAACCATATAACCGGATGCCGATATACTGCCGACAGGCCCATCCATATAGAAATTGAACTGTGTCCCATCGCGTACTTGTTTGTCGGATTTATGAAATTTATGCCAGCGAAACACCTTATGCTGCGCTGCCAAGCGGGAGATCTCGGCAATCAACGTGTCAGGTACAGGTAACACGCGGGACAGTATACCGTATGTATCAAAGCCCTCTACTTTCATATAATACCGGTTTTGTTTTTTCCGGATATCCAAGTGCATCGTACTCGAATAGTTCATGGATGATCGACTGAATGAGAAGGAGGAAAACGGATACGCACCGGTAGAAAGGACCTGTTCTTCTGTATACTTTTCAAACGCTTCGCCGGACAGTTGTTTTACCGTCAAATCTTCCGAAATCAAAAAATAAAAAGAAGGCGCATAGTTATCCGGAAGCTCTTTATCGACCTGTGAAGAGGAGATATCGACCTCCTGCACATAAACGCGCACCAGCCCGGGTTTAAGCGATTTCCAACGATAGGCATAATTCTCCCGGCCGCCTGTTGTTAAGGGATTGCTATTGCCGGAAATTAATTCGGGACCCAAAACTTCGACTAAATCAGCCGGTTCTGCAAAAATAAGCATTTTCGTAGGCGTAGCAATACCTTTCGAATAGTTTATCTTTATCACATTATCCGGCTCTCTCTGCTTCATGGATTTACAAAAAGCGAAAGGGATAAGTCCCAAAAAGAAAGACATGTTTAACACCAACGCCATCTGTTTCATTTTATTTTTTATTTGTTTTGCATTGCGGAAACCGGTCACATTCCACGATAATAATCTCTTACAAAGCGGATCGTTTGGTCAAAGATCGGTTTGGTAAATTCGATAAACAGATCCTGGTGAGGCGGAGGCATGAGCGGTTCCGTTTCCGCCATCCGCAACTCTTTTTTTGTCAATGCACGTTCATCGCCCTTGTAGGTAGCCCATTCGTTAAACCAAACAAATCTTCCGGGAAAATTCCGGTGTTCCAGAACCCGTTTATTGGAAGCATCGACAATTTGAGCGGAAAGTACACCTTCCGAAATCACTTCCCGCCGATAAGCGATGAATCTGGCTTTCACCGTCCCGTACACATTCTGCTTGGTTCCATTTACCGATGTTGTTCCGACCAAGACACTGTCGCGCACCAACTCCGACGAATTCCGGCTCTCGCGCATCCTTCCGATCGAAAAATCTTCAAAATTAAGCACCAAAAGCTGGTCTGGCCGAGACAGTCCCTCCTCTTTCGCTTCCGCATAGGTATAAAAACGGATAAAACGGTCTTTTCCCATACGGGAAAGTTCCGCCATCAGATTATTATAGAAAAAAGTAGCCGACAGTTGGTAGCTTTTCGGTGTGCGAGGTTGTTGTACAATCACTTTCAGGGTAGCCATATAGAGGGCCTGCTCCATTTTCTCTTTCACATCCCGATATCCCTCTACATATCGGTCGGTCTTGGCAAAGGCAAAATAGGCTTCCCGGGCATCGCGCATCGTATTTTCGCGTAGCAGACGGGAGCCGATTACATACGACTCTTCGGCCGCCAATGGCAATATTTCCCTCAATTCACGGCTATACTGATTCGGATGCGGAATTAATTCCAAAGCTTTCGGGCACGTATAAATTTCATCTGCCAATTCATTCAGCATCAAATATTCATCTGCGATCGTCGCATATTTCCCCGACAGGTTTGCCTCACGGGCATTTTGTATGATACGCATGCTGTTTTCCTGCGCCAGCGGATAAGCTTGCAAAAGGACTTCCTGCGATTTTTTACTTCCGGGACTTGTTCGTAAATGCTTGATGGCCTCTACTGTAGCCTTGTAATAATGTCCTTGTTTCAAGGCTCTTTTACTCGAAGAGCATGCAAAAAAGAGCAGGGTATACAAAAGGAATATCCCTAAAACCGTATTTTTCATTTTCTTTTTTAATTAAGGCGGAAGAGAAATGCGATTTTCCATTCCGCACAGATTATTATTTAGTTTTGTTCGTTTATATATGTTCTTTCCTGTCCGTTTACAGGCCGAAATACGCGTCAATCGTATAATTCAGGAAGCGGTTGAAAGGTTGTAACAACCGAAAATCATCCATGGTTTTCTCCATCCATCCGTCTGTTTCAAAAAAAGCATCCGGCTTCTTCGATAGTACCGTAAAATCTTTATGTCGGAGAATTTCTTCCTGTGGAAAATCGGAAGGAAAGCCTGCCGGCATACGCTTCAGGGTCTCTCCTGCCAACTCCGGATAAACCCGTTTAAATGCCGGATCCTCTACTATCGCCAAAAAATCGTCGATATTCTCATAAATATCTTTCCGAAGCATCTTCAACAGCGGAGCCGGAGGACACCAGGATCCACCCGCCAACATACAACCATCCGGCTGCAAATGAATATAATAGCCGGCACGGTCGCTCCGACGGCCGCCTCTCGAAGCGATATAAGCGGCAAAATGGTTTTTATAGGGCGATTTATCCGGCGAAAAGCGGATATCCCGATAAATCCGAAACATACAATCTTTCGCATCCAACCCTCGTATTTCCGGATCAAACAAAGCCATCCGGTCGATCAACTGCTGTACCTCTTCTTGAAAGGCATGATACACGACCTCGTACTGATCTTTATGTAGCCGAAACCACTCCCTGTCATTATGAAGTGTCAACTCTCTCAGAAAGCGTAAAATTTCCCGGTTCATATTATCTATTATATAATTGATAATTGACAAATGCAATATTCGTTAATCCTTTTGAAAAAAACAAACATATCGGTATTTTTTTCCTGCCTGTAAGTAGAAATTTACGTAGAGAACGAAAGGATTTGTAGTGCCCGGGCAAAAAAAATAGCCTCTCTTAGAGAAAGCGATTCGACGGTTTCAAAAAAAACAGCACCGCTCAAACGAACTCTTTTCTTCAAAAAAAGAAACCCAAATTCAAAAAACCTTGCATTCGTTTGCTATGATTTGATGTGCTGATAGACAGACTCAACGGTCCCATCATACTGTTATACGCATAGCCGATACTGCCTCCCCACAAATGTTGTCCGTCAAAAAGATGGAAAAAGTCGTCATGATGCACAGCGTAGTTGCCGGTCAAGGTGACATAATGGCGACCGGCAATCCGATAGCGCAACTGTAAGCGTCCGACTGCCAGGGCTTGGTTAAAAAGTTCCAGGTGATTGATTCCCGCAAAGGGTAACTGTTGCGGGTAATAACGTCCGAAAACAGTACCTCCCATAGCATTCAGAAAAGGATATGCCAGATTTTTACCGATCAGGAAACGTCCATAGGCAGCAGGAAGGAAACTCAAACGGGAAGTGAGCGGGACAACAGTTGTCATGTTTACTTTCAAAGCTGAAAACGGCGATTTCTTTCTGAACTTCACAAAATCATCGGTATAAAGCGTATAATCAGCTTCAAGGGATATCCCTCGCGTCGGAAAATACCGCCGGTCGAGTGTTTCCAATTGAGCTGAAGCAAAATAGCCGATGAATCCTTCCGTATTGACCTGATAATCGCCTTCCTCTCCGGCGTATAAAAAGGCATTATAATCGAAATATTCATAACGTATTCCCATTTTTACCTTAAAATTCAACCAATTCATATCCGAATAGGCAAATTCTGCGAGATAGCGGAAATAAGCGGTATTGAACATTTTCTTCCCTTTTCGGTAAATATCCAAATCTTGATAAAGGCATTGATATGCAATATTGAAATTCCGCAAAGCCGACCGTTCGATCGAATAATCCAACCTGACATACGAAGTTTTATCGCCGGCTCTTCCTGTAAGAGCAACACGCGAACGGAAATGTTTACGATAGTTGAAACGTACATTGGCCAATACCCCGATAATTTCTTCGGTGTCGAAACGGATACCGAGATGAACGGAACTAAGCGATTTGGGCTGGAGGGTAAAGACTAAATCCGACTGTTTTTCGCCGGTCAGTTTATAAGTCACATACGCATATGCGTCCGTCCCGATCAGAATATCCATGCAACGCTGCAGCTCATGCTGGGTAATGTAGCTGTTCTCATGCAATCCCCCGATCCGCTTCAACCACTTTTCATCACGCGGATCGGCTCCTTCATACGAAATATGGCGAATATAAAAGCGGTCTGTAGCCCGAAGAGGTGTTGCCGGACCTTGTTCGTTACGGAGCGCTTGCCCGTTTCCGGTTATTCCGATTTTCTTTTTCAAAGCGATGATTTCATCCCAATGCCTCTCCGCCTCCTGCTCTCCCCGCTTGATCATCGTATCGATCGCCGAGCGATAAAAACTGGCCGAACGATACGGTTCCATATCCGGGCGAAACAGCAGGTCGGTCTGTTCCTTATTCCGGACATATGCTTCATAGCCATGAAGCGCAACGATCTGTGTAACGATATCTCCCGGCGAGTAAAGCCGTTCATAGGCACGTAAGTCGCTCGTACCCAAATCGACACCGATAATGATATCGGCTCCCATCTCTTTAGCGACATCTACCGGGTAATTATTGTTCAATCCGCCGTCGACCAGCACCATACTGTCTAACCGGACCGGCGTAAAAACAGCAGGAATCGCCATACTGGCACGCATGGCTAACGGAAGGCTACCCCGTCGGAATACATAATCCTGCCCGCTGACCAAATCGACAGCCACACAGGCAAAAGGAATTCTGAACGAACGAAAATCGACCGAATCATGATAACCGATCGTCAGATTGGCAAACAGGTTCTGAAGGTTCTGTCCCTTGATCACCCCGTCAATAATCCGGTCTTTTTTCTCTTTTCCAAAAGGGAGAGAAAGCACGTAACGTTCGGCATTTTCTTTCTCCGGGAAAAAGAGGCTGTTCCGTTCTATCCGGTCGCTGAGCAACATCTCCCAATCCTGCTCCCGTACCATCGTTTCGATCTCTTCCGGTGTATATCCGATAGCATACAATCCCCCGACAATCGCCCCCATACTGGTTCCCGCCACGATATCAATCGGTATTCCGGCCTTTTCTATTGTTTTCAGAATACCGATATGGGCAACCCCTTTGGCCCCACCTCCACCCAAAACAACTGCCACTTTCTTACGAGGAGCAGCCGTAAAAGGTACGGCCAGCAGGAAGCATAGCAAAAAAGCCACATATTTTCTCATAGTTTTCCGCATATGTAAAAATTCGACCGGAAATTACAAATATAGTTCATGAGCTATAGATAAACAAGGCTTTTTTTGCCAAAAACGTCTGCGAAACGCTTCGTAAAAGCAGATACAAGATAAATGCCAACCACA
>JBHCAZ010000034.1:0-89007 GCA_041798765.1 Parabacteroides sp.
CATCGGCAAGAATCCGGGTTCCATCAACACGAATGTTGTCCCAATATCCTATAGGTAAATCCCAGTCATCATGGTTAAGCAACATCACTGGATTATTCTTAAAAATCGACAGATCCGCCCCCGAAGTTAGCATCCGGAACCCTTTCGTGTTCACTGTCTCATCGTGTAATATGAATGTTTTTTTCGTCATCATTTTCGATTTTTCACCTCAAAGTTGCAGGATAAAAATGAGTTGAAAAAACCATCTTGTAATAGTTACATACAACAAGCAGCTTTCTTTCAAATAATTGTATACCATTACATTACAATTGCCTTATCAAAAAAAGTACTCGTACTTTTGAGGTTGTAAATCAACAAAACAGATGTATAGGGATGGAATTAAGCATAAAGCAAAAAAAAGAATGGGCAAAGATGCTCTATCTGAAGGAACATCTGACACAGGCAGAAGTGGCTGAACGTGTCGGAGTCAGCAAACAAACCCTTTGTAAATGGGTGAAAACAGAGAAATGGGAAGAATTGAAGACATCCGTCAGCCTAACACGCGAGGGGCAGCTGGCCAATCTTTATCGACAAGTAGCGGAGATCAACAAGGCTATTGCTGGGCGTAAGGACGGGGAACGGTTCGCCACCTCCAAGGAGGCCGACACGATCAACAAGTTGGCGGCCGCCATCGAGAAGATGGAGAAGGAGACCGGGATCGCCGACATCATCAGTGTCTCCAAAGGCATCCTCGACTGGATACGCAAGACGGACACGGAAAAAGCGAAGGAACTCAGCTTTTATTTTGACGCTTACATTAAAGATCGGCTCAAATGAAACCGCTCAAAAACATAGACAGACAGGCTCTTGAAGACTGGGACGCCTACCTGAAGTCCATCCGCAAGGACACGGCGGTCGACCTGGACATGCCTTACGAGGAGAGGCGGAAGCGGCTGGCCTATCTGGAGAAACATCCGTTGCTCTGGAACAAGGAGATGTTTCCGAACTATGCCAAATATGAGTTTGCCTCCTTTCATAAAAAGGCCATAAAACGTCTGATTTATGGTCCTAAAAACTGGTATGAGGTTTTATCGTGGGCGCGGGAACTGGCAAAAAGTACGATCGTCATGTTTGTTGTCCTCTACCTGGTCCTGACCGGAAAGAAGCGAAACATCATCCTCTGTTCCAATAGCCTCGACAACGCAATCAAGCTGCTTGCCCATTACCGGGCGCAACTGGAGGCCAACCGGCGCATCCGGTTTTATTACGGTGAACAGAGAGGTTTCAAATGGACGGAAGACAACTTCATCACCAAGGGGGGAGCCTCCTTTATGGCGGTCGGAGCACGGCAAAGCCCGCGTGGCGTAAAGATCGAGGAAGTGCGTCCGGACACGATCCTCGTGGATGATTACGATACCGACGAGGAATGCCGCAATCCGGAGATCGTGAACGACAAGTGGAACTGGTTTGAACAGGCTCTTTATTTCACCCGGTCCTTTTCGGAACCCCTGCTCACGATCTTTTGCGGGAACATTATCGCCAAAGACTGCTGTGTGGTACGGGCAGGGAAGAAAGCACTCGAACTGTCTCGGCGGGAGAATCCGATCGGGAACTGGGATATCATCAACCTACGCATGGTGGATATCGACCATCCCGACCCCAAGAACGATTTCGCCTACGGCACCTCCGTCTGGCCGGAGAAAAACGATGAAGAGACGATCGATGATGTCCTGGCTCAGGTAAGTGCCGCTAGCGCACAAAAGGAATGTTTTAACAATCCGGTGACGGAGGGAAGCTATTTTAAGGAGATCAAGTGGGGGCCGGTGCCGCCGCTCCACAAGTTCCCCTTCCTGGTCAGCTACGGAGACCCGGCCCCGTCAAACAAGGTGTCGGGCAAAAAGGGCGTGAAGAAGCTCGGCTCTTACAAGGCCAACTTCCTTGTGGGCGTATTGGACGGCAACCTCTATGTCATTACCGGCTACCTGGACCATGTGAAGAATGAGGAGTTCGTCAATTGGTATTATTACCTGCGCGATTATGTGGCCGACCGGACGCAGGTGTACAACGCCATCGAGAACAACAAACTACAGGACCCGTTCTACGAGCAGGTGTTCGTCCCGCTTTTCCAGAAGAAGTGGGACGAAACCGGGTACATCATCCCCATATCGCCCGACCTCCGCAAGAAGCCGGACAAGTTCGTTCGTATTGAGGGCAACCTGGAACCCTTGAACCGGGCGGGGCGCATGATCCTGAACATCGCCGAGAAGGACAACCCCAACATGGCACGCCTAGAGGAACAGTTCCTCTTGTTCGACGACGGGCTTCCGGCACCCGCAGACGGCCCCGACGCGGTAGAGGGCGGTTTCTTCATCTGCCAGCAAAAGGCGATGGCCGTCAAGGCGGGCAGTTGCACCGTCGGGATGCGCCCCAGGAACAGGAAACGATATTAACCCAAATACATCAGATCATGGCATATTTGACAATACAAGAATTGAACACCCATTTGCATGACGAACTGGTCGAAACCATTACGCGGGGGGACGAAACCATCGCACAGGCCGCCATCGACGCGGCAATGGCCGAGGCGAAAGGCTACCTTGCACGTTTCGACTGCGCACGCATTTTCTCTGCATCGGGAAGCAAACGAAACCAGTTGTTATTAATATTCATAAAAGATATCGCAATTTGGCACCTGATCAACTTGTGTAACGCCGGAACGGAATTGCAGTTCAGGCAGGATCGATACGAGAGGGCAATTGATTGGCTAAAGGCCGTCCAACGAGGTGATGTTTCACCCGATCTGCCCATCCGGGAATCAGAAGAGGGAGAAAAACAGAAGGACAGCCCGATTGGGCCTATAGCATATGGCAGCAATCCTAAACGATGCCAACACTTTTGACGAACCATTAAAACGCTATTTAAACATTCGTGTAATCAAATAAAAATAAATTTACGAGTTATGACAAAGAGAAAAAAAATAACACCTCCAAAAAGCCTGGATTCAATCGAAAAGAAACAGCCTCCGGTCTATACTGAAATATTAGTTCGTCCCATCCACCGCGGTGTAAACGACATCGGATCCTGGCGAAGTGCCCTCAAGTTGGCAGATATAGGAAACCGGACAAAATTATACAACTTGTTTACAGATCTTTTAATTGACGGATACCTGTCGGATGCTATCGACAAACGTATTGATGCAGTAACGGACGCTGACCTTGCTTTTACCATCGATGGCAAACGTGTCGAAGAGATAGACGCACTAATGGATACTCCTGAATTTGAGTTGTTTCTGCGAGAAATCATGCTTTCACGTTTCTGGGGCGTGTCTTTGGTCGAGTGTCAATTCTTGAACGGGTTCGAGTTTAAATCTATCCCACGCAAGCATATCCGGACAAAAACAAAGGAGATTGCAATCAGGGAAGAGGATGAGCACGGAATTGCTTATGCAAAAAACGACCAGATTATACAGTTCGGACAGGACGATGATTTCGGCATTATCCTGCGTGCTGCTCCTTTCGTCATTTATAAACGTGGCGGCTTTGGAGACTGGGCGCAATTTGTGGAGCTTTTCGGTATGCCCCAGCGAATCGGGAAATACAGCAGCATGGACGAACAGAGCCGCCGGGCGCTCATACAGGCGTTTGAGGAAGCCGGATCGGCTCCATATCTGGTTGTTCCTAAAGAGACGGAAGCTACGCAGACAACACTCAGCAACTCCGGAAATGGCGCCCTTTATAACGATTTCCGCTGCGCCTGTAACGAAGAGATACTGATCACTGTCTTGGGTCAGACAATGACCACACAGGATGGTAGTTCGCTGGCACAAGGACAGGTACACATGGCTGTGCAGGAAAAAAAACATCGGGCGGATCGCCGGTTTGTTCAACGGATGTTGAACAAGTACTTTATTCCACTCTTGGAAAAACGAGGGTATCAGGTCAGTGGCGGCAAATTCAAGTTTCTGGACAAAGCGCAGGAGATTAACGTACAGGAAACCGTTATGCTTTCCGCCATCCTGCCCATCCCACAATCCTACCTCTACGACAAATATAACATTCCACAACCGGAGGGCGATGAAGCCATCGCCCGAAAAGTACAACAGCCACAATTCGTATTGCCTACAGAAGAGGAGTCGAACGATCCCGATGATCTCCCCAAAAAGATTCCGGACATCAAGAACCGAGATCGTAAATGGTATATCCGCTTATGGGATTTTTTCGTCGGAGCCCCGCTGGGCGGGGCTATCAATGGAAAAGCCCACATTCGCTTGAATGACGACACGATGCAAAACCGAATCATCAACCGGGTGGTGGACAGCCGGGGAAAGGCTTTGTTCGACGCGGAACTGTTCATTTTTTTTTCTGGGGATTTTATCCAGGCTGTCGGTGAAGGACATAACAAGAAGATATCCCTTACCGATACCGTTTTTACATATGCTGCCCGGGATAATGCCTTCATCACCGCAATGGAGATGAACGTGTTCCATTTTTCTGCCGCCAAGACGCTGGCGGAACTTCAAGAGCTGAACAGCCTTTTCCGTGAGAGCGGCAGTTTCGAGGAGTTCTACAAAAAGGCTTTACAAACAACGGACGTATTCAACAAGCGGTGGCAGCAGACCGAATACGAGACAGCGGTCTTGACGGCTGAATCGGCAAGCAATTACCAGCGACTGATCAACAAAACGAAACTCTATCCTTTTTGGATGTACAAGACAGCCGGTGATGACGAAGTTCGACCAGAACATGCCGAACTGGACGGGTTGATCCTTCCGGCAAACGATCCAAGATGGGATAAAATTTTCCCACCGAACGGCTGGAAATGCCGCTGCTATGTCATTCCACTCATGGCGTATGAAGTAGAAGGTTTGGATTTGGAAGCGGAACAAGACCGTTGCAATAAATATTTCAACACGAAGGAATGGGAACAGGCTAAGGCGCAACATTGGGACGTGAATCGGGGTAAAACAGCCGAAGTTTTTGATCGTAATCAAATGTATATACGTCAGTTCCCGGAAAAGGCATCCAAACTGGTAGGAGAGCTGTATTATAACGACTACGGTTTGGATTCATTCGGAAAGAAATTGTCCGGTGCCACGAAGGAAGCTCCTATGTTCGACGGGAAAAAAGAAGATTGGTTTGCCGAACACAAGTTGATAAAGGATTATAAAGGTCGGGAAGTCGAACTATCCGAAAGTGTTTTCAATAAGCACACCACAGGAAAATATACGAATGTCAGGATTCCATTGCTGGATTGCATACCGGATGTTTTGGCCCATCCGGACGAGGTCTGGATAAACGATTATGTCAAACCGAGAGATTTCCGGAACATGAATTTCATCAAATTCTATGCCGGAAAGGTTATCAATGTGGTTTGTGAAGTGAAGAACGGCAATGTTTATCAAATAGCTACATGGTTCGAGATAGAATCAAACCCACGAATAAAGGAGGTGTCGAAAAGAAGCCGGAGGATTGATCCACGCTGGAGGTATAGGCGCGGACTGCTGATAAAAAAATAAGCGCGATGATGAATCTTTGCGTCCGTCCGTCCCGTAAGAATACCTGCCCGAGGTTTTCCGCCCGAACGGATTGGATAGCCAGTGTTTCATCATCGCTTCGGGTTAACGCATTCGTCCGCTGTATCGAGCCCAAGCCTTTTTGATGCCCCCTTCACCCGCGAGGGTAGCATATTCTATTCACCCCCGGACCTTTGCGCTTCAGTTACAAATGTATAAAATATTTCAATATGGATTTCAATGAGTTAGAAAATTATTTAACATCCCTGTCGGAATCAATACTGGATGACGCTGCCGAGATCGTAGCCGAAACCGCGACAGAGTATTATAAAGAGCGTTTTCGGAAAAAGGCTTTCGATGGCAACCCCTGGGCACCGGCAAAAGTCCCGCGCCGGAATGGTTCTCTTTTAGTTGACAGCGGCAATCTTCTTAACAGTATCCGGCCGGCCTATATCGGCCGCGACAAGGTAGTCATCTCTGCTGGCAATGACAAAGTGGGGTATGCACAAGTCCAAAACGAAGGCTTTTCCGGGCAAGTAACAATTCCGGCCCATGTACGGCATAGCAATAAGCACGGGAATGTACAAGTAAGGCAACACACCCGCCAGGAAAACATTCCGGCAAGGCCATTCATGGGTAAAGCGGATGAATTGGCAGACAAAATACATGAACGGTTGGACGGGTATATTAACACAATAAAATAACAACTCATGAATACGGATATTTTTGTCGCATTATGTGACCGTTTAAAAAAAGAAGCTCCCTCAATCCGATGGATAGATGAAGATCTGGGACAGTTGGGTACAACTACTTTCACGCGACCGGCCGTGGATTTTCCATGTTGCCTTATTGATATACAATATGCCGATTGCCGGGATTTATATGACACTTTTCAGTGTGTAAAAATGACTATTACGGTAAAGCTGGCTTTTCGTCCATACGGCGACTCATACAACAAAGCGCCGGAAACGGTGAAAAGTAAAGCTTTGGAACGTTATTCAATTGTCGAAGAGGTACACAAATGCTTGCAGGGATGGACTGCTGAAGAAATGTTCTCGCCTATGAGTCGCCGAAGCGGACGACCATCTGTTATGGCTGGAGGTATGAAAACTTATATGCTCGTTTACGAAACGACATTCGAAGAGTATTGAAACTAAAAGCGGGGTCGTTGTCCCGCTTTTAGTTTTCCCAATTACGGGCTGGATATTCTTTTTTTTAATTCCCGGATATCCTTTTTATCCTTGTATAAACCCTCCAAATAGTCACTGAAGTCAAGCAAGGCATTGCTGATTGTTCGATCCTCTACATGAAACTCATCCGACAAAATATGCATCACATCGTCGAAACGCCTACGACGTATTTCCGTCCAATAGTAATAACGGGCTATCAGTTCCCTGTTTCGCCTGTACACATGCTTCTGACGACTGGTCTTATTTACTATTGCTTGGGCGGACACACGGGAACGTCTGTGTTTAGTTGTTTCAATATCTTGATTCAATTCGGCCTGTTGCTGCATGATTCTTTTGTTTTTAGGGCTTTTATGCAAAGTTATATTTGGGATCAATAGGCTACAAAAAAAATCCCGATAAAATCTTATTCTATCGGGATTTTAATCTGTTTTTATGGTTTTTTTTCCGATTCTAATTGTTGTAACCGTTTCAGATGATAGGCTGTCGCTTCGAAAAATTCAAGACTCCTTTTATTCTGCTGTTTAGAAGCCCTGGTTCTTAACCGGGGGAGACATTCTTTGATTGCCTCTATTGTTCCTTCCGCATCCATAATACATTGTGATAAACTTAATCTCGTTTCCATATTATTCAATAGCTTTTTTTATTGCCGCTTTAGCGGCATCGATCTCTTTGGCAGCAAAAAAATAAATAGCCTGATTATCATAATTAAATCGCTCCAACATTCCCTGTAACGCATCCAACAATTCAGGGGCAGAAACTATTAACTTCGCCCTTTCCCGCTGTCTTTCCGTCCCGTTTTTATGTCCTCCGAGAGGAAAAGGAACGATGGCTAAAGGGAGTTCTTCCGGAGTTTCTTCTTTTATGAGGATTGCCCCATCAGGATAAAGAGGATTAATTACCTCGACCGTTTTCCATTTTATTGTATTATCCATATTATTCAATATATATTAAATCCTCCCGACTGGAAGCAGAACTCAGCTAAATCTTCTATCTTTTTCAAAAATACTTCTTCTGGCGGTTCTGTTTTTTCTCCTAATCGAGATTTAAGCATAACCTGTTCCTTTTCTGACATTTTATCCCATTCCTCCCTTAATCCTCGTTTAACAAATACATACCCTCTAAAAAGCCTTGCCATAACAAGCGCCTCCTCAGCAGACACTTCAAAACCATCGTTGGTCACCGGACTGCCATCGGAACGAGAACCGTCATATACATACATTGGCGGATGAAATGTATTTGTTCCGTATTTAAACAAATAACAGGCTCCTGTTTCATTCAATATTAAAGGCCAAGTAAATAGCGTTCCGACTTTACTATCCACCCCTTTTTTCTTAGGTATTAAATCATATGCCATAATTCTTTTTTTAAAAACTATTCATAATCCGGCAACCATTCAACAGTTACCTTCCCGACCAGGCGCCCTGTTCCGTCGCATTTTTTACAAACATTATGTTTATACTCGTCGCAACCGGTCTGGTCGACATGCCCGCCACGGCCGCTACAGGCGGGACATACGAAATTCCTCACGCAAAACTTCTCGTGTGGGTTCGCATACCGGTCGGGTTCTATCTCTACGATGCATTTCTGTCTGCTCATTGTCAAAACAACCTGGGTTCTTTAGACTCTTTTGTGTATTCAAGTGTCAGGAGATCAAGAGGCTGTGTTTCCCAGTTGATTCCCTGCCGGTCCTTGTAGAAACGCTTGATTATTTTTCGTAAATCTTCTTGAGGCAATGCGCTGTCTATCTTTGATACTGTCAGGCTTATATCCGACAGACGGATACGATGTACATCTATGATCACGGCATCGCCTTTCCATATTCCTTTCAGATAGATGTGTTTTTTTGCGCCAACGGCATTTCTGATGGGATCGTAAAGCCTTATTGTCGTAAAGCAATCGCAATTCAAC
The DNA here is from genome assembly GCA_041798765.1 of Parabacteroides sp. Taxonomy (GTDB): domain Bacteria; phylum Bacteroidota; class Bacteroidia; order Bacteroidales; family Tannerellaceae; genus Parabacteroides. The sequence continues at coordinate 8,590 of JBHCAZ010000034.1, forward strand.
TTGTTGTTGAAATTCTCTGTAAACTCTAATCTTTCATCCATAACCCTATAATATTTTCCGTTTTGTTGTTTACATTTAAAGCAGTATATCATCCATTTGGATTCCTTTTTGTATACCCGCCCGGCCGTATACCGAAAACCGCAAGGGCATACATATACCCAACAGCCGGGTGTGAGTGTAACTGATTTGATATGCATCTTTACATCCTATTGAACGATGGTTCCAACCGTTTCCACACGCCCAAATCCGATTTCTCGAAAAAGTAGAAATTAGTCGATGTACCTTCAACTAAGTGGGATTCTTTGAAAAGTCCCATGATGGCCGAATATTCCGGATCATTAAACCGCTCCTCCAGCTCATACAATTTAGAGATAGATTTATAGTCAAGATCTCCGTATTTGTTGCGCTCCAACAATGTCATCGCAAGCTGGTACATCGGATTATCCCGACCGTCCTCCTTGCCTTGTATCCAACTCTGGAGGAACTCGATCAGACGTACAGCCGCCGCATCGGCGCGTTCGTCGAAGCGTTTCACCTTGTTTGCCTTCACCTCTATCTTAAAATTGCCCTCCTGAATAGTAAAATTCATCTGATCCGAGCGGCGAAGCTGCCCGTACTCCGACAGCGTGTCGCGAAAAGCTCCCAGTTCGTCGATGCAGAACTGATGAAGTCCTTTGACCTCTTCCGCCACGCTACGAACTTTGCTTTCCACTTTTTGTACCAATTCGGCCCGAATACCCTCGTAGGCAGCCCTGCGTTCGAGGGCAACACGGTGTTCCTGTTGTTTTTTCTCTTCGAGCATCTGTTCAAGCTCCTTGACCGAATAATTACTTAAATCTTTCGTTTCAATTGTTTTCATTGCTTTTTTATTGTTTGAGTGATTTTACTTGCTATTCTGATATCAGTCGTTTTCAAAAATCGTTACAATTTACATTATAAATCATCTCGCCTCGCATGATCGCTATTCGTATAGCGAGATTATTCAGCTTGCCGATGTTCTTTTCCGTGCAAAAGGCCGGATCGTCGAGCATCCTATCAATCAGTTCATCCATCTCTTTTTCAAGATCGTCGATCTTCTCTTGCCTTCTCTTTTTCATCTCCTCGTTGTAATTTCTGTCCGTGTGTATCATAATTAATTTTTCCCAAGAAAATAATCCAGTTCGGGATTTCCATTTATATCCACCTTATTGCGCTTGCAATACAAGTTGTAAATAGCCGACAATCGAGACTCCGGGATCGCATTGAATTCACTGCAATTAGCGGCACGACAGGCAATACCGATCACGTATCGTATCTTGTCTGTATTAGATAAAAACGTATATCCCATCTTGTCCACGTATTTACAGATAGCCGCTATTACCCGCTTGCGGGCTATGTCTACACTATCCTCGTAGCGAGCCTTACGCTGTTCGCGACCGCCTTTCATTGCTTCGATCATAAGACTGTATTCGCGGGGGTACTTAGTGTACATTTCCGATAGCGATATTGTCCGCCCTCCGCTGTGTTCATACACAATACCCTCCTTAATCACCTCCTTGTAGCGAGGATCGTAACCCGGCGTCTCCTTGATCAGCGTCCAGAACAAGCCGTGCGAAGGAGTACGCTTCTTGATTTGTCTCTTTATTGTTGCCATAATATTATTCCTCCATGTGTTGATTATACAATTGTTCTCCCCAAAAGAGAGCGGCTTTTTCTTCCCAGATAATAAAAGGTTTTTGTTTTTGTCCTTTATCTAAAAAGCGACTTTTAGCATCAGCCTTGAAAGCTTCTATGTAAATTTTACAATTGCTGTCGTATCGTATATTGTCTGCTATACTGCCCTTCGGTTTTTTTCCTTCAGCGTGACTGATAAAGACAAAAAGCTTACGGGGAAATTTCTTACGTAGATCCATATATAAATCATATCCTATTTTAGAGTACTGAAGAGAATCTACAATAATAATGTCCCAGCTTTTAGGTTGCTCCAGCCTATCGATAATCTCTTGTATTTCCATGTCGCAAACAAGAACCAATCTTCCGTTCACTTCCATCATGTTCACATCTTCAAACGAACGCTGCAAAGAAAGACTATCGCCCTCCTCCCAACTAAGGTATGCGACACGCCCGAAATTACAGAGATACTTCGCTAAACGGCAAGCAAAACTTGTTTTTCCACTTCCGCTCGCCCCCCATATGATCCATGACCCGGAAAGAGCAGGTCTACCGAGCAAATCATACCACGGACCTTCAAAGTCCATAGATTTCTTTTTGCTTGTCAAAAATTGCCTGACCCCTAATATCTTTGCCATAATCAAAATGTATTTAATTGATTTGCCAACTGTTCACGTTTTATCATGCGCATCAGGCGCCGCAGATCTTCACAGAAAAACACTCTTTTCTCTTTCGTCTCGCCTTTTTTGTTTTGCACTTTGACTAAGCGCTTTACTTTTTCAATTTCATTCCACAGACGGGACGCAGCCTCTTCTTTCAGTCCGTTTGCGGTACAGATGTCTATCACGTCATTTTCCGTTGCCCCCGGAAGCTCGATATAAGAACGACCCAGACGGCTGTCTATCTCATCATAACCCTTCGTATTATTACGTACGCCACGGGCAATCTCCTTGTGTAAGTTCTCGGTTCCGGCCAGCACACACCCTAAACGGTGTTCCGTGCGATTATAAAGAGGAATCAGCTTTCGGAAAGCAGCCGGCTTTAATTTATCCGCCTCGTCAATAACCAGGACAGGCTTTTCCGGGGACATGCCATTCAAATATTCGGAGATAAGTTTAAGAAGTGTGGGGATGTCCGTATAGCCGCGTTTGGGAATACCGCAGGTACGGGCCGCCAGTTCCATCAAAAACTGTCGAGAGTTCCACTCTTCCGCTTGAATAAATATGATACTGCCGGTAAGATCGGAATTAAAAAGATGCTCCAGGGTCTGGGTCTTTCCGCTTCCGGCTTTATTACTGATAGCCATCCACATGCTTTGTTGTTTACATGATTGTAACACAAAAGCGATCTTTTGATAATTCCGGATAGTCGTTACTACCTGCCATCCGTCTTCACAATAACCAAGCGCCCCGGATATTTTTTTATCCAGCTCCGTCGTGCCAGCCCCATACTTCCCGTTCATCCAGAGACTGAGAGAGGAGGAACTGATCCCGCATTTCTCTGCCACTTTGTTTTGTGACCCCAAACGGGAAATCCAATCGTTCACATGTTTTAATAATCCGTTCCTGTTCATATTTTAAGTACTATTTAAAAATCTTTTAAAAACTCCTGTTCCCCACTTATGACCTCAAAACCGTCATCTTCCCCCCATACAGTCTCGTTTATCGGGAGTACGACTTTTTCCTTTCTCTCACGCAGCTCGTTTTTGACGTCTTTATGCCTACCAAGACTGTCTGTTATAACATGGGCTGTCAAGGTGGAAGACAGACGGTCGGAATGTTCTTCGAAAAAACCTCTGACAATGTCGCCGGATTCCTTTCGTTTCAAGATAATATCATCAACCATATCCTGATTAAACCGGCGTATACGCATTAGCTCTCCCATATCCTCCGGTTTACGATCCATCAAGGCCATCGGTTGTTCATATTTCCGTTCAAGTACGAATCGCAACGAACCCTCTTTCGGTTCCTTGGCCGTACCGGCATTCTCTACCGCCAATACCTTATCCATATCGGACGGATCGTATTTCAGAAAAAAACCAATATGGCCGTAGTTCCGAAATTCGGGATCAAAGCAGTCATACCAGAACTTTTGTCCGGATATTTGTAACCGGACACCATCGCTATAAATCCGACGGGGGGCAGCCGTTTTGCCGAAAATGTAAAGAAAGTCTGCATAATTGAACGGAAGTTTTTTTTCCTGAGGCATATCATTCCAGGCTTTTATAAAGGTATCCCGTTTGGCACGACGGTCCAACTCGATCATCTGTTCGATTTGCGCACAACAGCCCGAATAATCAGGAAAACTTCTTTTATGTGATGCTATCCAATCATCGCTGATTTGTATTTTTTTGCTGCTTTTCACTCCATGTCCGCTGCTGTTAGGAAGCAATCTCATATACTTACGGTTAAATCGGTTAAAAAAAGGCTCGATGGTTTTTGCCTTTGCGTTCCCGATAGCGGCAGGGGTATAATAGCAAGTACAGGATTCATAAAACGATTTCAAGTTCCCGCGGGCATAATTGTCTGTTTGCAGCTGCCAGGGCTTAAAGTAGGAGCCAAACAACTCTCTTACGTGATCAAAAGCATTACGGAAAGCCTGTCGGATAAGCTCCGTGGATTCATGTAGTCCGATCGCGTATCCGATTATGTACATATTGAAAGGGTCTAAGATCACAACCACGGTCGGACGGTTGTGATAGGTCGTGAGGCTTCGCCCGGTTGCCTCGTCAACGATATGTTTTTTATAAAACAACTCCGTGTCCCAACCGTCCACGCACCAAAAATACATAGGACGGGTAGGCGCAGTACGTTTTACCTGCATAAGCTTGTCGTTTTCCAAGGCCTTCTTTCCAAACCGCCCGGCATAACACTCCGGATGCTCCTTACGATAGTTGGCGATAGTGCCGGGACTTACCATTTTCCAATCCATCCGTTGAGCAACAGCATTGTATAGCCTCGACACCGTTTCATTGTCTATGTTACGACCGTCTCCTATCAATTCGATAATCAAGGCCTCCTGTTCCGGCAATTTATCTTTACGGGCATTGTTATTACCATGTTTTCTCGAAATCAAGGCGATATAACCTTCAGCTTTATAGCGTTCGACCAACCGTTTTAACGATAAATGATTTTTAGGCAAACGACAACCTATCTCTTCCTGCATAGCATTCAATTCTCGACTGGTTTCCGGCCAAACACGGGTAAACGAACGGTTGTTTGAGTTGATACAAAGGATTCTTTTGGAAGTGAGACGGACGATGGCGTTTAAGACGGATGCATTTATCGTGTAACGCTCTGCTACTTCTATCTTCAATCGTTTATCCGCGGGGCCGTCTTTGGGATAAGTCTTATAAAACTGCTCGGCAACCAGGTCCCGAACAATCATATCTTTCAATACATGCTGTTTTGCATTATTTTCCGGATCGCCATATTTAGCGATGACCTTTTCTTTAACCCGGTCAGGAAGGGAATTATAGGCAACAAGAGCCGGCGTACCGTAACAGGCACGGTTGACAACGCGAAACTTTTCCTTTTTTTTATAGTATTTAAAGTTTGCCTGCGTCATGATGGGGCGTTGCAGCGGATTAGAATCCATAGGATCTCCTCCCGTCAACTCGGCATGAGAGACACATAATATGTTGTTGAAATATTCCATATCTGTTTTTCTTTTTTTTGTTCCCCGTGGCGGAATCGAACCGCCATGCAAGAGCCATTCCGGGGATACCGCCCTCGTACCGCGGGCCGCGTACCGAATAAACCCAAATCAATCTTACCTAAAAAACCATCGATTGTTTATTCTTCCAACCTCCTGAAGAGGTTGTCCATCTCTTTCCTGCGCTGCCGGGACATCTTTTTGAGTAGGAAAAACCAAACTCTGGCAGAGATAAACAGTCCCCACGCCTGCCAGGGAATAGGTAGGTTGTTGTCCAATGAAAATTCGATTGTTTGAAGGGCGCCCAATACGAATACGATCATAAGCGCAGTCATCGCGATGATAAGTATGTTTGTTTTCATTTGATAGCTGATTTAAGGAGTTTTCTCGCTTCTGCTTTTATTTCTTCCACCAGGGCCGGACTAATCCGCCCCATCCAGCCGAACCGTTTCTCCAGCAAACGATCCAATACGGCCCAATTTTCCAAACTCACACAGTCGTTGTAGTTGTACCACTGGTTTTCGCCCGTTGCCGGATCCAGCCCTACGATACCCCAGAACTCTTTTCCGGCAACGCCGATGCGAACCTTACATTCGCCCTTTGCGAGCACTACGCGGAATACGGGTCGTTCCTCTTCTTTTTGTCCCGTATAAACCAGCATCCGGAAGTTTACGTCATACGAAGAATCCATGTTGAAAGGGGCTTCGCTGAGTGCTTTATAATCTCGTTTCGGTTCCATTTTGAATCCTGTTTAAATGTTTTACAATCAGTTTCCGCCATCGGTCTCGCTCCGGTACTTGCAAGTCGTTGGCTTTCTTGGCGGGAATAGTCTCGGTCTCGGTTAAATTGCCTACCTTTGAGGCTGGCTAAATAAAAATATTGCGATTATGAACTACGAAGAAGAATTAGAACGTCTGAAAAATAAGATTGACATTCTATCCATCCAATTATCAGTTGTTGCTTCTAAGCAAAAAACTCTAAATATTGCTCTGTATGACGCCTTAGGCCTCCTCCCTAAAGAAGAGGCGGAAAAAGTCTATACAAAATATGTCATCTATTTAGAGCGTCATTTTGCCTCAGCGATGAAAGAGATGCATCTACTGAGCAACCATTCAAAAGTTGATTTCTCAACTCAGCTGGATCAATATTTCTCAGATATGCCTGAAATGAAGCAATCTCCTTATTATCGGCTCGATCCAAAAGAGGAATAGGCTTAAAATTTGTATTTCCTAAACTGTTTGCATTCATGTCTTTTTTCCTCCTTATTTTAAAATTGTTACATGCTCCTCTTTCTTCATCCCACTGGATACACATCTGTTCACACACCGGACAGGGGGTCGGATAAAGGATGTTGCGCTTCCGGTTTTTCATTGCCTGTTCGGTAATCTCGCGTATCACATCTCCGCTGACCGATGTCCCGGCATACACCTTCTGCACATGGCCAAGCGTCACCTCCAGCAGCAAAGCGACGGAAACCAGCTCTTCGCGGCTGATATAAGGTTTGACACGACCCTTCCATTCGTCGAAAAACGGGCGAAATTTGGGAAGAGGCAGTCGGGGACGTTCTGGTTTTCCGTTATATGATCCAGTACGACGGATCGAGGGGAGAACTTCGCAGGTCACCCATTTACGGAAAGAACGGGCTTCAGGCTTGCGAGATTGAAAGATTAGGTTATAAAGACCTGATTCGTTAACAAACCACATTTCACGTCTTTGACCTGATACGAATACTATTCGTGTCAGCTTTTCATCATCATCTAGACGCTTGACCGTGTTACTAACTTCAGACAGTTCCAATGCGGTACACACATCTTTAGCGATAAACCAAGGCTGGTTGTTGATTTCTTCCATGCGAATGTTCACATTCGACTCTTCATTGTAGAATACCTGTAATTTCGTTTCCATAATGCGCCTAATTTAGAATCGTTACATGCTCCTCTTTTTTTACCGATCCACCAAGCCTGATAGCCATCGCACGGATCTTTTTTGATAGTTCCGTATTTGTCCGGCAATTCAAGGCCAGACTGACCGTCTCGCGCCGGCACTGGAATATTTCTTCCAGTTTCTTTCTGATTTCTGTGTCTGCTAAAATCTTTGCCATATTCAATATTTAATAATTAATATTTATCTTTACGACGTCACTAACATCAGTTATGACGATGCAATATTAGTAGTATATTTTCTAATAAGCAAATATTTTAATAGTAAAAATTCTAATAAATTATGGGAGTGGTGCAAAGATTGCAGCAATTTATTGATATAAAAGGCATTAGTAAATATAGATTTTATCAAGAATCGGGATTATCTAATGGCTTTTTAGATAAGGGAGAGAATATTGGATCTGATAAATGCGAGAAAATTATCTACACATACCCGGAAATTAACATCGATTGGCTTCTCACCGGTCGCGGCTCCATGCTGAAAAGCGAGTCTGTGCCGCTGATGGGTGAGCAAGAGGGGGAGAAAAAGGATAAATTACCCACGAAAAGGAACCGGATACCTTTTTATGATGATGTCTCGACTATCGGAGGGCTGAATGATCGTGTAGCCAACACAGACTCTGCATCTCCAGTCGAATGGATCGATGCCGGCGACTGGTTCCCGGAGGCAACGGCAGCCATTCGTCACTATGGAGACAGCATGATAGAATATCCAAGCGGTTCTATTCTGGCTTTGAAGCGGGTAAACAACTCGCAACTCATCATGAACGGGCGCAACTACGTGGTTGAAACCTCGGAATACCGCGTCACCAAACAGCTTCAAAACAAGGGCGATCATTTCATGGCTTACAGCACCAATCGAGAAACCTATCCGGACGGAAACCAAATCCACGCCCCATTCTCTGTTCCCAAAGAAGAGGTCAGACATATCTACCTCGTGCTGGGCTGTGTAACAAAAGAATACAGCAACGGAGCAATACAGATAATAAAATAAGAAAATAAAATTATATCGTAATGAAAATAGCGGAAACAAATGATTTTAACGATCATATTGATAAAGTAGAAAAATATACTAATCTATCTTCTGATAAACAAGACGCATTTTCGTATAATGTTCTACTTCTATCTTCAAGTATTTTTGGTATTCTAATATCCCTTCACGATAACAAGACAGAACACCTATATACTCGGGTGGCATTTTTGATTGCCATTCTTCTTCTTGCACTTGGTATCCTATCGCTTGTAATAATGTTATATGATCGTTCAATGCTTGTAGAACACATGCGTCAGAAATACCTGAAAGAACTTGTAAACGCACTAAATAAGAACAAGAAGGTGAATTCTGTTTTCGCCAAGGAAGGAAAAAGGCTGATGATTTGCCGGAAAATTTCTTATACCATATTGCTATTATCATTGTTTATGCTGATTATTTATACTGCTTTGTCGACTTTTTTATGATATCACGTTGGCCTGTTCCTTCAATCCTGAAGACAAGACAGGAATCGCTCTAGACCTATTAAAATAGATCATTTCTGTCTCAAATATACTGTTATTTTCGCTAAAACCATAACTTTTAAAATAAAATATAGCTATAAATCAATTATTTACATAATGAATTAATAACAAAAAACAGCTTAAACAATAGAAATAACCCCCTGCCGATCGACTGTTTTAATATGGTTTTTAACCGTATTTAACACCGTACCCCCCCCTAAATCGGTATCGTTTTTGCAAAAAAACTATCCCCAACACTATCCCCAACACTATCCCCATTGTCAAAAAAAACATACTTTTCGATGATTTTCCGTCTGAAAAGCAAAAGTTTTATCCAACCTATTTCTATTGTGTTTTGACAAAGAAAATAAGCCCTTTTTTATCCTTTTTTTTCGCAAGATAAGCATTCGCGTTAAAGCATTTTGAAATACCGTAAAAAGCCCCCAAAACCGCATAAATACAAATAAAAAGCCCCAAGCATCAAAGCGCCCGGAGCTTAAAAAATTCTTATATCCCCATCCTGTTAGAGTCCTATTTGTTTTAAACCCTAAAATGAAGAATCAATTAAAGTTTTCGTCGATTTAAAGCAATTTTTTTATAAAGAAATTAAACCCAAATTCAACTTGATTAAACATTTCGTTTTAAACCCTATTTTTGTATCTGTTTAATATATAGCGTATTAAAGATATTTATTTATACATTTCGTTTTAACCCCCATACTTTCCGCTTGATCATCGAGTAGATACCGGTTGGAAAGAGGCTGTTTCTATTTTTCGTTTATACAATAGGTATACGTGGTATTTTCGCTAAAACTTGAGAGGGATTGTTCCCCAAAAACTTTGTTTTTGAAAACAATCCCTCTTGCCGGTTGTTATAGGCCCTGTCCGTGACAGTTTTTGTATTTCTTTCCGCTTCCGCAGGGACAGGGGTCGTTACGGCCTACGCGTTTTTCTGAGCGTGCCGGCTCGTTACGTGTCTGCTGTGGGGTATTTCCCATGCCGGAAAGATCATTTTTTTCTGCACGATATTTGCTCATGTCTTCATGCCGTTCGGCAGTTGCCCGCTGGATGGCGATACGTTGCTGGCGAGCTTCCATTTCGGCTGCCTGCCGTACCGCTTCCTGTCTTCTGGCCATCTCTCTTTTTTCCTCTTCCGTCGGTTCCTCTCGTACAGGGATTTGTCCGCGCATCAAGATGGCTGTTGCTTTACGGTTCATGGCATCCAACATCGATTTGAACAGGTTATACGACTCTAATTTGTAGATCAGCAGCGGATCTTTATTTTCGTAACTTGCATTTTGCACGGAATGGCGTAATTCGTCCATTTCGCGTAAATGTTCTTTCCACGCCTCATCGATTGTATGTAAAACGACCGATTTCTGGAAAGCTTTGGTTATGACTTTGCTTTCAGTGTCATAAGCCTCTTTCAGATTGCACGAAATATTATACATCCGCTTTCCGTCGGTAATCGGGATCATGATATTTTCATACATGGCTCCCTGATTTTCGTATACCTGTTTGATGACCGGGTTGGCAACCTGTGCCATTTTTTCCATCCGACGCTTCAGCTGACTTAAAGCTGCATCGAATACTTGGCCGTTCAATTCTTCCGGTTTTTCCTTGAATACTTCCTCGGAAATGATATTTTCCATCGCAAAGGTTCGGAAGATTTCCAATTTGAAGCCTTCGTAATCCATGTTGTCGGTATGCTGTTCGACTACCGTATTGGCCGTATCGTAGATCATGTTCAGCACATCCAGTCCGATACGTTCTCCCATCAGGGCATGGCGACGGCGTGTATATACGACGGTTCGTTGCGAGTTCATCACATCATCGTATTCGAGCAAGCGTTTACGGATTCCGAAGTTGTTTTCTTCCACCTTTTTCTGTGCCCGTTCGACCGATTTGCTCAACATGTTGTGTTCGAGGACTTCGCCTTCTTTGAAGCCTAATTTGTCCATCAGGCCGGCTATTTTTTCGCTGGCAAACAGACGCATCAGGTCATCTTCTAAGGAGACGAAGAAAACAGAAGAACCGGGATCTCCCTGACGTCCTGCACGACCACGCAACTGACGGTCTACGCGACGGCTTTCATGACGTTCCGTTCCGATGATGGCCAATCCTCCGGCAGCTTTTACCTCTTGAGACAGTTTGATATCGGTTCCGCGGCCGGCCATATTCGTCGCAATGGTCACCGTGCTGCTTTGTCCGGCAAGTGCTACAATCTCAGCCTCTTTCTGATGCAATTTTGCATTCAGTACGTTGTGTTTGATTTTCCGCATGGTAAGCATACGGCTCAACAGTTCGGAGATTTCGACCGAAGTCGTTCCTACCAATACCGGGCGTCCGGCTTCGGTCAGGCTGACAATCTCTTCAATGACGGCATTGTATTTTTCTCGTTTGGTCTTGTAAATGCGGTCGTTCATGTCGTTACGGGCAATCGGACGGTTGGTCGGGATAACAACGACATCTAATTTGTAGATATCCCAGAATTCTCCGGCTTCCGTTTCGGCTGTACCGGTCATACCTGCCAACTTATGATACATACGGAAATAGTTTTGCAGGGTAATTGTGGCAAATGTCTGGGTGGCAGCTTCTACTTTTACCCGTTCTTTGGCCTCGATTGCTTGGTGCAGTCCGTCGGAATAACGGCGTCCTTCCATAATACGGCCGGTTTGCTCATCGACAATCATTACTTTATTGTCCATCACCACATATTCGTCGTCTTTTTCAAACAACGTATAGGCTTTCAGCAATTGGTTGATGGTATGCACCCGTTCGCTCTTTACAGAATAGTTGGCAAGCAGTTCGTCTTTTTGTGACTGGCGGGCCTCTTCATCGACGACATGTTCCAACTCAGAAAGTTGCGATGTAATATCCGGAAGGACGAAAAATGTCGGATCATCCGATTTTCCGGTAAGCAGATCGATACCTTTGTCGGTCAGCTCGATACTGTTGTTTTTTTCATCGATCACGAAGTATAGCGCATCCGTTGCCTCGTGCATGTGGCGCATGTTTTCAGACATAAAATACTCTTCTGTCTTTAACATTTGCGCTTTGATTCCCTGCTCGCTTAAAAACTTAATCAACGCTTTATTACGCGGATATCCTTTGAAAGAGCGGAAAAGCTGGATGGAACCTTCTTCTACCTCTTTAGGGTCGGACGAAGCCATTTTCTTCTTAGCTTCTATCAATAGCTTGGAACACAATTCTTTCTGGGCATTGACCACGATTTCCACATTCGGACGGAATTGTTCGAAAAGCTGTTCTTCGCCACGCGGTATAGGGCCGGATATGATTAATGGAGTACGGGCATCGTCGATCAAGACGGAGTCCACCTCATCGACAATGGCATAATTATGTTTACGTTGGACGAGGTCGTTCGGGCTGATTGCCATATTGTCGCGCAGATAGTCGAAACCGAATTCGTTGTTCGTTCCGAAAGTGATATCGGCATTATAGGCTTTGCGGCGGGCATCCGAATTTGGTTGGTGTTTGTCGATACAGTCGACCGAAAGTCCGTGGAACATGTAGAGCGGTCCCATCCATTCCGAGTCACGTTTAGACAGGTAGTCGTTAACTGTAACTACGTGTACGCCATTCCCTGTCAAGGCATTTAAAAATACCGGTAAGGTTGCTACCAATGTTTTTCCTTCGCCGGTAGCCATTTCGGCAATTTTTCCTTTGTGAAGCACTACGCCTCCGAAGAGCTGGACGTCGTAGTGTATCATATCCCAAGTGACCTCATTGCCTCCTGCCATCCAGTGGTTCTTATACAGTGCTTTATCGTTTTCGATGGTTACGAAGTCGAAGCGGGCTGCCAGGTCGCGGTCGAATTGGTTTGCCGTAACTTCTACGATTTCATTTTCCGTAAAGCGACGGGCGGTATCTTTCATGATGGCGAACACTTCAGGAAGTACCTCTTCCAGAACGATTTCCAATTTGTCGGTAATCTCTTTTTCGATTTTATCGACTTCGCTCCAAATCGATTCCCGTTCTTCCAGCTCTTTTTCTTCTATCCCTTTACGCAGTTTTTCTACTTCTGTCCGTTTATCGGCTACGTAGTCGCGTATACGTTGCTTGATCTCTTCTGTTTTTGCCCGTAATTCGTCGTTCGACAACTGTTTGACCGACGGATATACCGCCTTGATCTTATCGACGTACGGAGTGATCTCTTTAAGGTCTCGCTGCGACTTGTTGCCGAACAGCTTCATTATAAATTCGTTAAATCCCATGATCTGTTTTTGTTGTTTCTTTCGATTGTCGGAAACGTGAATGTAACCATCCGCAATCGGAAGCTATTTTTTTTAGAATATTTCTCTCTTATCGTTTTTCCGGAAAAGCCAATTCCCGGAGCGGCAGTTCTTTCGAAGCTGTCGGCGGACGTATACGCAACACATGAGTAACGGTAGGGGCCACTTCGGTCGCTTTGACTTCGCGGTATATCCGTTCGGGTTTGATGCCAGCTCCCATAAAGACAAGCGGGGTAATCACAGCGTTATTCCGTACGATTTTTGCCTTTTCATTCGATGCTTCGTCTGCAACAGTCCATCCGGGTTGCAGTTCGATCAGCAGATCGCCCCGTGTAGACAGATGAGTCCCCTGTATATAGGAAGCCGTACGTTCATTCCAGTTGCCGGTCTGTACAAGGTGATCGGTCGTAACATGTTGGATCCCGCTGAATTCGCGTAAGAAATCGGCCGATTTCTCCTGGAGGGTTGCCAGATCGAGTTTCGCATCTGCAATAGCCTTTCGGTTCAGGAATATTTGATTATTGTAAAATCCTTTTACCCAGTTCGTCTGTTGGCCGTAGAGCGCCATCAGGTACATGTTGAGCAAGGCTACACATCGTTTGGGATGAAAACTTCCGTTCGTCAGAGGGAGGTTTTCCGGATATTGTTCATGGCCCTGGAAATAGCCGGTTCCCGAAAAGACGATCAACGTATTTGACAAGCCGACTTTTTGATCTATTTTGTCTAATAGCATCTCGATTGTCTTGTCCAATTGATGATACGTGTCTTGTATCTCGGCTGTATATTCTTTTTCGTTTTTTCCCCGATAACTGCCGGCATAATAGGTCACTGCCAGCAGATCCGGACATACCCGCGTACCGAAAGCTCCGTATTCCAGAAACTGAAATGCCAGATTGTTGATCTCTTTATTGATAAACGGCGAGGTTTTCAGGTTCAGATAACAATCGGCTGTGTTCGGTTTGAAGGTGTATTTATAAGCTACTTCATCCGTTTTATAGGGGAAAGCGTTGAAACGGTCGAGGGGCAGAGAGGGCGTCCATACCATTTTTTCCAAACGGGAAGAAACCGATTCGGCTCCGTTGTTATAACGGTCGATATACCATGGCACCCCTTTATAATAGGTAGTAGTGGCCCATTTCCCGTTGTAATCGTCTAACCAGAACGCACCGTTGGCTGCATGTCCGGCCGAGAGTAAGGCTGCTTCGGGATTCGGGGCGATGGCATAAACATCACTGCGTCCGCGGGAGGCTATTTTAAGTTCATCGCCGATGGTCGAGCCGAGCAGCTTTTTAGGTGAAAAATGATCTTTCGTATAGTTTCCGATAAATTCCGGGTCATTCAGAATCGAAACTTCCCGATTGCGGTCGAAATCATATTGTTTTGTTCCTGAAATGCCGTTATATATCGGATTGCTGCCGGTAAATAATGTGGCAAAAGCACTGGCCTCGTCTATATTGGAAAATTCGAACCGGATATTCTGATAGACCAGCCCCTCGTTCATCAACCTTTTAAAGCCCCGTTCGCCGAATGTCTGATAAAAATATTCGATATAATCGCCTCGTAATTGATCGACAGTGATACAAACAACCAGTTTGGGGACGCTTTGTTGAGCCTCCAAATTAGTCGCTGCCAGAATCACGATGAGCGATGTCAATATTTTTCGTACACGATGTTCCATATTTTCTGTAAATAGAACCCTCCCGATCGTAGCCAAAGGCTCATTATAAGAGGGATAAAAGCTGTATTCATGTGTTGTGGAATAAAATGCCAGCCCAACAGCATCAACGTAAGCGCCGCAAAGTTAATAAAATGATAGCAATATGCCGCCTTTCTTCCTTTTTTTACTGCAAATAAAATGGCGGCAAACAGATGGAGCGGATGTAACCACAGGATAGAGATATTAGGCCAGGTTCCGGCATGGGTCGAGATGAAGCACAGGAAGAAAAGAACACATCCGGCAATACCGGCGATCGAAAAGAGGGCGATATCCACACCTCGCAGGTGTTTTTTCTGAAACCATTCGAACAGGGTAACTACTGAGAGCAGCAGGAAAAAAGCCCAACTACAGACGAGCGGTGTACAGATGGTGGAAGGATTGTCTTTTTTCTCGTCGAATGATTCCAGCAGAAGATGTGTTTCGCCGACCAGTTTTCTTTCTTTCCCGTCTGGAGCGATGACGACCGCTTGTGTAAAGGCTTCTTTCAGATAGAAGGGAAGAAACATCATCTCTTTTGTGGTGGCCGTCCGATCGGTCGGTATTCCTAAAGCAATGTCGCATCCGAATGTTTGCCAGGGGTGGTTTCGGGTGCTGTGATTAATCAATTCCCTGAAAGATTGTGGTTTATAAGGAGGTCTGTAATCGATAGCGCCGTCGACGCCTTTTTCGATAAGCATGAGCGGACGTGTTGCACAGTTGTCGAAAAAGAAATTGTAGCGATAGGTCCGATTCTGCGGCTGCATGTTGACCAGCAATGCGTTCCATATAGCAGCTATCTCAAGAGAATCGAGATTCAACACTTGCTCGATTACCTCACTTCCACGTATGGCATATTCGGGGATGAAATCGGTAAACGTACAGGCTCCCAATTGATAATTGGCGTCTCCCTTGGCAAAACGGTAGATGAAATGAGGCTGGGAAAAGGAAAAAAGTCCGTAATTGAATACGAGATCCAGTTGCCTTCCGGGATCTTGTACCCGCAGTGCGGTATGTCCATATAATGTGTATACGTCGTCATCGGAAGGAGCAACGGTCAAGAGGCTGATTTTCGCCGCCGGACCGAGTGCAATCTGCTGGGCGGTTCCCGTTCCATCCGTCAGGAACAGAAGAAGAAGCAAGAATCCTGCTATTTTACGGAATACGTATCGGCTCTTCATTGGCTGCATTCGTTTTTTGGTTTGCTTAGGAGTTTACAAAGATAGGCGAAAAAGGAGAAAATGGTTCTTACGTGTCCTTTTTTCTATCCGTAAACGGGTTGCCGGCGTGTTGCCGATTCCATAAAACGGCCTTGTTTACACCGCTTCGGGTTGAAGAGGTTGCTGATGCGGATTGTATTCAAAACAATTAAACCATTTGTTTGTTTATAAATTACATAATAGTAGTAATTATAAAATCAGTAGTGTTTATGTCATTTATTTATCGTTTTTTATTTCCTGCCAATACTTCGGGAAAAGCTGTTTCTCTTTTTCTATTGGCATTGCGTATACTTTTTGGCGGTCTTTTCCTATATCATGGTCTTCAGAAATGGAGTAATTTTTCCGATTTATCTGCTGCATTTCCAGATCCTTTAGGGGTTGGAAGCCAGCTCTCGCTGATACTGGCTATTTTCGGAGAGGTTATTTGTTCGTTTGCCTTTTTAGGCGGGATCCTTTTCCGTTTAGCCGTGATACCGATGATCGTTACAATGTCGGTCGCATTCTTTATTGTGCATGGAAATGATCCGTTTGCCGTAAAAGAATTGGCTTTCATTTATTTGATCGTTTTTGTATTGATGTTTTTGATGGGACCGGGCAGTTATTCGGTCGACCGTTTGATCGCTAGAATTTTTGGAGGCGATCGGAAACGTTGAAAGATAACAATCGGATTGTCTTTTATATAAAAAGGCGGGATCTTTTTTTTGGATTCCGCCTTTTTAACATTTATCGTACCGATATGTTACTTTGCATAGCTTACGGCGCGGGTTTCTCTGATAACCGTAATTTTAACCTGCCCCGGATAAGTCATTTCGTCCTGAATCTTTTTAGCGATTTCATTCGACAGGTTTTCGGTATCTTTATCGTCTATCTTGTCGGCTCCGACAATGACACGGAGTTCGCGTCCGGCTTGGATTGCATAGGTTTTTACCACTCCCGGATAAGAGAGAGCCAACTGTTCCAGGTCGTTCAGGCGTTTGATATAGGCTTCGACGATTTCCCTGCGTGCGCCTGGACGTGCGCCGGAAATGGCGTCGCATACCTGTACGATCGGAGCAAGTAACGTTTGCATTTCCACCTCGTCGTGGTGCGATCCTACGGCATTGCAGATATCCGGTTTTTCTTTGTACTTTTCACAGAGTTTCATCCCCAAAATGGCATGCGGCAATTCCGGTTCATCGTCCGGAACTTTTCCGATGTCATGCAATAATCCGGCCCGTTTGGCTTTTTTAGGATTCAATCCTAATTCGGATGCCATAACGGCACACAGGTTGGCTGTTTCACGTGCATGTTGCAAGAGGTTTTGTCCGTAAGAAGAGCGGTATTTCATTTTTCCGATCATACGGATCAATTCAGGATGCAGGCCATGAATTCCCAAGTCGATGACGGTACGTTTTCCGGTTTCGACCACTTCGTCTTCCACCTGTTTTTTTACCTTAGTGACGACTTCTTCGATACGTGCCGGGTGAATACGCCCGTCTTGTACCAATTGATGCAGCGCCAAACGGGCTATTTCCCGGCGTACCGGGTCGAATCCGGAGAGAACGATCGCTTCGGGTGTGTCGTCGACTACGATTTCAATACCGGTAGCCGCTTCGAGTGCCCGGATATTACGTCCTTCGCGTCCGATGATACGTCCTTTTATTTCGTCGGATTCGATATGAAATACGGTGATCGAGTTTTCGATGGCCGTTTCGGTGGCAACCCGCTGAATCGATTGAATGACAATTCGTTTCGCTTCTTTGTTTGCCGTCATTTTGGCCTCTTCCATGATTTCGTTGATGTACGCGCCGGCCTCCGATTTGGCTTCGTCTTTGAGCGACTCGATCAAGCGTTCTTTGGCTTCTTCGGCCGAAAGCCCGGACAGTGTTTCCAAGTGTTCGATTTCGCGCTGATGCAATTTTTCCAGATCTTGCTTTTTCTTGTCTACAACTTCCAGTTGGGCTGTCAGGTTTTCTTTGATAGTATCCATCTCCGAATTTTTACGTTGCAAATCTTCCTGCCGTTGATTCAAACCCATTTCCCGTTGTTTCAGTTTGGCTTCGATCGATTGAATTTTTGCGTTTCGGGCAGAAACTTGCTTTTCCAAGTCTGATTTCAGATGCAGAAATTTCTCTTTTACTTCGAGTAATTTTTTCTGTTTCATCACTTCCGATTCTTTTTCCGCTTCTCGAAGAACGGTTTCGTACTTCGATTTCAGCAGGAACCGCATAGTCAACCAGACCAGTCCTCCTCCTAAAATAAAGGCGATTACAGCTGATATAATGATATACATTTCCATTATTACTATAAATTAATCAATTATAAAATACAAAAAAACACCACCTTTCCACGGAAATTCCGCGTAAAGCAGTGCGAAAAGTGTGTTTGTCTTTTTACTCACTCGTTTTTCAGGTATTCTTCAAGAATGCCGGTGAGTTGATGTATCTTATCCGTAAAAGGTTTCGTATCGTTTTTTTGCTCCAATTGCAAATTCTGCATGGATAATTGAAACGCTACCATAGCTAACAAGTCGTTTGTGTCTGCGTCCGACTGGGCAAACATCTGACGATATTGACCGATTTTTGTCCGTATTTGCTTGGCAGCCTCTCTTGCCAGTTGCTCATCTTTCCGATCAATCCGTAAGCCATAACTCTTTCCGGCTATTTCTACATGTATAAGAAACGTATTGTCCATCACGCTATTCGTTTAATAGTGCAATGCACTTGTCTACTTCTCGCACCAATTTCGATAATCGCATCCGGGCACTTCGCATTTCTCCTTCATCGGCAGAAACGACATGTGCCGTCAGCAGTTTATCGTATTTGGCATTTAATGTTTCGATTGTTTTCATTGTTTGCTCTATTTCTTCCTCTTTGTGTGTTAGGATCTGCTCCAGTTCGTCGATTCTTTCCCGTTGCTTGTCGCATAATTTTATTAAATCCCGAACGCGAGTCTCAAATATAGCTAACAATTTTTTATGCTCATCGGTCATTACATGCCAAATTCTATACAAAAGTAGGTTTTAGAAATGACATAGGCAATATTCTGTCTGTTTTTTTAGATCAATCCGAGAAATATGTGGAAAATGTCCGTTCAGAGCGGCATGGTTTGCTGTACATACAGGAATGGATCGCCCGAAAAACTCCTGTTGAGAGATATTTGAAAATGCTTCCGACTGACAAAATGGCAGATCTGTTGGAAAAAACGATCCGGAAGTTCCTTGCGTCTTTGATGTTCGTTTGTGTAAGGTTTTGGTTTTGAAATTAATGTGTTTATTATCAGTGTTGTATGTTGTTGAATGCGGTTTTTGGGAAATACTCTATATGGAGGTGAAAAAGATTTTCGATGTTTGTTTAAAAAAAAACAGCCTTTGTCACAACTGTGACAACGGGAGTGTTTTTAAGAGAACTCCCGACTGACAATTTTGTCAGGTTCACAGAAGAGGGCGGTATGGGTTCTTTTTATTACATAAGGTATATAGAAAAGAAAGGCTGTCTGATTATTTTCAGACAGCCTTTGTTAACCGTGTAGATGGCCTTTATGCCAACGATACAATCCATTCTCCTTCTACTTCTTCGAAGATCAATTTGCCTTCTTTCGCCAACCAACCCATCGCGGCGTATACATCTTTCTCGGCCTTGATTTTGGTGGCTTTTTTAAGTGCTTTAACACTCATTTTGCCTTCTTGGTTCAGTGCGTTCCATACCAATCCGGCATTTGTTCCAATAAATTCAATCATTTTTCTTTTGCTTTTTCAAACTAAAACCGGGGCAAAGGTAACGAAAAAAGTATTAAAATGAAAGAAATCAGCCGCTTTTGCCTTATTCCCGCTTTGTTCTTATGAAAAAAGGGGCGATTCTTCGATGGCTATTTGTTCTCTTTGGCTGCGAGTGATGAGTTCCGCTTCAAAGTCTTTGGCCGAGGCATACCGTTTTAATAAGTCCGCTGCATAAGCTCCGGCTTCGATAAGACCTTCTTTTCCGGAGTATCCATTGATGATCATGAACAGATGGTCGGTCGTCAATTCGATTTTTGTTCGTTCTTCGTCGCTGGTCGGTGTCCCGATTCCTCCTTCCTGATCCCGATATACGGGTAGTCCGGCTATATTCAGCGGTCCGCGTCCGATGCCGTGATAAGATTCGTTTTCCTGTCCGATTCCTAATGTTAAATTCGTCCCTTTTATTTTTGAGTGATCGAATCCTCCGATCGAGTAGCCGCTCCGAATTGAAACCAGATTTATCAGATCCACCAACGTGTCGACCTGGTAAAGCGGCAGCTCCCGGATGATGCGCCGGCAGAGCGATTCCGCCGACGGGCGATACCGGTTAGGGTCTTTTCCGAGCCGTTTGTACACTTGGCGGGTCGCTTGTATGGCCGGCCGCTTGTTGATCTCCTCCATTTGGGTTGTCGATCGAAAAGCAATTTCGGCCTCCCTGATTTCTTTCCATAACGATTCGTTTGACAATGAATTTGTTACATGACAAGAGAGTACCAATAAATGGATATCGGGACAGGCGGCTGTTATTTCATCGGATAGGGTAACGTGTATCATGATTATAACTGTATTTCAAGAACGTATACCGACCTTCTTTCTCTTATTTTCTTGACGTATATGTGTCGTCATCGTCTTCCCATTCGTACTCTTCATCGTCTTCGTCTTCGAAATCGTCTTCTTCAATAGGAATGACAATGTCTTCTTCGTCTTCAAAACGGAGTGTTCCGACATCGATGGCTTGATGGACAATGTGTTCAACTTCGTGGAAGTGTTCCCGGTTAAGTTCTTTCCATAAAAGGTCTTTGAGGGCCAGGATGCCTTTTCCGGTAATCGACGAGATGAATACGGCCGGAATGCCTTCCGGCAGATCTTCTGAGAGGGCCTCTATCAATTCATCGTCCAGCATGTCTGATTTAGTGATTGCCAGGACACGTCTTTTTTCTAACAATTCCGGGTTGTATTGTACCAATTCGTTGTGCAGGATCTCGTATTCTTTCCGGATATCATCTGTATCGGAAGGAATCATGAAAAGCAGTAACGAATTTCGTTCGATATGTCGTAAGAAACGTAATCCTAATCCTTTACCTTCGCTTGCCCCTTCGATAATACCCGGAATGTCGGCCATTACGAAAGAGCGGTTGTCGCGATAGCTGACAATCCCCAGATTGGGTTCTAAAGTGGTAAAGGGATAATTGGCGATTTTGGGTTTTGCGGCTGAAACGACCGAAAGCAAGGTCGATTTTCCTGCATTCGGAAAGCCTACCAACCCTACGTCGGCCAACAACTTGAGTTGCAGGATCACCATGCGTTCTTGTGCCGGTTCGCCGGGTTGTGCATAGCGGGGTGCCTGGTTGGTAGACGTTTTGAAATTCCAGTTGCCTAAACCTCCTCGCCCTCCTTTTAAGAGCATGACTTGCTGTCCGTCTTCAGTGACGTCGCAAATGAAAGCACCTGTCTCGGCATCGTAGACGACCGTTCCGCACGGCACCTCGATGATCCTGTCTTCTCCGTCTTTGCCCGAACTGCGTTTGGCGCTTCCGCTTTCGCCGTTGGTCGCCATGATATGGCGCTCGTATTTCAAATGTAAAAGCGTCCAATAGTTTCGGTTGCCCCGAAGATAGATATGACCGCCTCTTCCTCCGTCGCCTCCGTCAGGTCCTCCTTTCGGAATATATTTTTCGCGCCGGAAATGGGAAGATCCTCTGCCGCCCTTTCCGGAGCGGCAGTAAATCTTTACGTAATCAACGAAGTTAGATTCTGCCATTGTCTTTTATTTCAGGTTGCTGATGGCTTCTTTGATGCGGCCGAAAATGTCTTCAATCGTACCCATGCCCTGAATGGCAACATGTTTGCCTTCTCCGATATAGTAATCGGCCAAAGGAGCGGTCTGTTTATGGTAAACCTCTAATCTGGATGTGATCGTTTCCAAATTGTCGTCCGAACGGCCTGATATTTTTCCGCGTTCCAACAGGCGTTTGATCAACTCTTTTTCGTCGACTTGCAGGTTTAACATGACTGAGACGTCCGTACCTCTTTTGTTAAGCATTTCTTTCAATGCTTTTGCCTGCGGGATGGTACGTGGAAATCCGTCAAAAATGACGCCTTTCTCGTTTTTCTTCTCGTCCAGCACCTTGGCAAGCATGTCGACAATCAGTTCGTCGGGGACAAGCTGCCCTTTTTCAATATAATCTTTCGCGACTTTACCGAGTTCGGTCTCATTCTTCATTTCCGAACGCAATACATCCCCGGTAGAAATGTGTTCTACACCATATTCCTTTATAATAAGTTCACTCTGTGTCCCTTTTCCTGATCCGGGAGCACCAAAAATAACGATATTCAACATATTCTTTCTGTTTTGCCGACAACTGTTTTTGGATCAGTTATCGTAAGATTTTTTTTATTTTTATTTATTCGTTGATACAACTTTGTAAATATCCCGGAGGGCACGTCCAGACTCATCATAATCCAACCCATATCCCACAATAAAATCGCTTGGGATTTCCATGCCGATGTAATCCGGTTTCAACGTGCATTGTAAGGCGTCCGGCTTAAATAGCAAGGTCGCTAATTTTACCTCTGCTGCACCGCCTGTGCGAAATTTATCCATGACATACTGCATGGTGAATCCGGTGTCGATAATGTCTTCTATTAAAATGACCAACCGGTCTTTTATGTCTGCCTGTACCGGCATTATTTCGCGAACGGTTCCGGTCGAAGAAGTACCGCGATAGGACGCATATCGGGCAAAAGTGACTTCGTACGGTCCATTTAATTCGCGCATCAACGTGGCGGTAAACATAAATGCTCCATTCAGAATGCCGACAAATAAGGGATTGGCCCCTTCTATGTCTTTTTTTATTTGGCCGGCAACTTTTTTTATCGCTTCTTTTATCTCTTTTTCGGGGATAAAAAGTTCGAAATCTTTATCTTTTATTCGGATCTTATTCATATACCGTTTTGTTATAGAGTGGCAAAGGTACTATATTTTCAATTATTTTCCTTACGTTTGTACAAGCAAATGAATAATTGAAAGGAAATAGAATCATGATTAAGATTTTTCCGGCAGAAAAAGTGAAAGAAATTGATCGGTATACGATCCTGCATGAGCCTGTCCAGCCGATTGAGCTGGTCGAAAGGGCTGCGGTTGCTTTTTTTTCTGAATTTTGTCGTCGTTTTTCTAAACAAAGCCGGGTCATCGTTTTTGCCGGACAGGGAAATAACGGGGCGGATGCTTTGGCAATCGGCCGATTGTTGATAGAAGCCGGATACCGGACGGAGGTTTTTCTGTTTAATCCGAACCTGCATCTTTCGGAAGAATGCGCCATGAATAAACAGCGTTTGCTCGATTTGGAAAAAGTTGAGTTTACGGAAGTTGTCAATGAATTTGTTCCTCCCGAACTGAGAAAACATGATGTCGTGATCGACGGATTGTTCGGTATCGGACTGACGCGCCCGTTGACCGGCGGTTTTGCGGCGATGGTGCATTATATCAATCAGTCGGAAGCGACCACTGTGGCCATCGATATTCCATCCGGACTTTTTTGCGACGATAACCGGAACAATGATTTAAATGCGATCGTCCGGGCTGATTTTACCTATTCTTTCGGATTTCCGAAATTGTCGTTTTTCTTTGCTGAAAACGCATCTTTTGTAGGAGAATGGAAGGTCTTGGACATCATGTTGCATCCGGATGCCGTTGAAACTTCCCCAACGGCGTTTTCGGTCGTTGAGGAAGCGGATATTTCCGTTTTGTTTCCTCCCCGGAATCGCTTTGCACACAAGGGAATGTTCGGACATGCGCTGTTGATTGCGGGTGAACGGGGTAAAATGGGAGCGGCGCTGCTGGCCGGAAAGGCCTGTATGCGGAGTGGAGCCGGATTGTTGACTCTGCATATTCCCGGACGGGGCGAGCCGGTTGTGCAAACGGCACTTCCGGAAGCGATGGTCGATCTTGATCCGCATGTCGATTATCTGACCGAAATACCTGCATTGAACAAGTTTGCGGCTGTTGGGATCGGACCGGGTATCGGTATGCAGGTGGAATCGGCAATCGCTCTGGATCAACTTTTGCAGACGGTTAAAGTGCCGTTGGTGGTGGACGCGGATGCGCTTAATTTGCTGGCCGAGAATCCGGAATTGTTACAGAAACTTCCTGCCCGTACCATATTGACTCCCCATCCGAAAGAATTCGACCGTTTGGCGGGGGCGTCGACCTCGGCTTATGAACGCCTGTTGAAAGCGCAGGACTTTGCGGCCAAATATAGCATCTGTATGGTGTTGAAGGGCGCTTACACGATGGTTTGTATGCCTACTGGAAATGTCTACATCAATACGACCGGAACGCCGGGTATGGCTACTGCCGGAAGCGGAGATGTATTGACCGGGATTATAACCGGACTGCTTGCACAGGGTATGGAGCCTGAAGAGAGTGCTGTGGCCGGTGTCTTTCTGCATGGATTGGCCGGAAATATGGCGGCCGTGTATCGTTCGGAAGAGAGTATGCTGGCAGGCGATATTCCCGACATGCTGGGAAAAGCTTTTAAACAGCTCCGATAGCGAAAAAAAAAATCAGTACCTTATGTTTTTAAGGACACTGATGTGACTGAAAAGGGGAGGCTCCGAAATGAAATTTTCTGGAGCCTCCTTTCGCTTTTTGTATGTACGCTCAATTGGATGAAGTCGTTTTCGGAGCGCTCTTTTTCTTGTATTTGTTCAACTCCTTCTGCAATGCTTCTATTTCTTCCCCTTGATTTTTGATGGTTGTTAACAGCGAGTTCAATTCTTCATTTTCGATCGTTTCCGGAAATTCGGCATTGACACGAACGATAAAATCGGATAAAACATTCATGTAATTATTGAATGCGTCGTACGGATTGTCGTACGGACTGAATCCAGCGCCTTTATGCTTAGTGCTCATATAGTAAAAGTGGTCGCTGCTTTGCAGGTAGTACCAATCTTGCCGGATCCGACGGGTTTGAGACAACCGTACTCGTTCGCCGATTTCGTTTAATTTCCGAAACGCTTCTTGTTGCAATACATTTCCTAACCAGGAACTGCAATCGCGCTCTTCGTCGACCCATGATATCGGATACGGAACCGATAGGCTGTCGATCGGTTTAATTAAAGCCAATATTTCCGATGGAGTAGAAAAGCTGATCCCTTTTTCTGCGGCGAAACGCGGAAGTGCTTTGAAAAAGTCGAAAATACCGGTTTCTGCCGGATGAAGGTATCCCAACACTTCGTAGTTCATGAACAGATTGATGATTTGTTCCGATTCCGGAGTGGAAGCGATCCACGAGATAAACTTGTCGGCGGTCAACGGATATTCATTCCAACTGTATTTGTTAAAACGATCGGACAGGTCTTCGCTGAATCGGTCGTTTTTCAAAAGCAGTTTCAATTTGGGAGTGACGGCGGAGGTGTATACGTAATTCGGACTCTTCCAACCTAAAATATGTTTGGCACCCTCGGTCAACATCCCTTTATATCCCATTTGATAAACCATTTGAGAAATCTCGTCGGAATAGATCAACTCCGTATTACGAAAAACTTTCGGTTTAACTCCGAATAATGTTTTGATTTTTGCCTCCTGCTTTTCTACCTGGTGTTTGAATTCGGCGACATCTCCTAAAGAGGAGAGGGAGTGGGCGTAGGTTTCCGACAGAAATTCTACATTTCCGGTAGCGACCAGATCCTTGAAACTGTCAATCACTTCCGGTGTATAGATCTCCATCTGTTCCAAAGCCATTCCGGAGATGGAGAAAGCAACTTTGAATTTACCTCCGCTTGCCTGAATCATTTCTTTAATCACTCTGTTGGCGGGAAGATAACTGCGCTCGGCTATCCGGCGGATGATCTCCTCATTCTGAAAATCATCGTAATAATAATGGTCGTTCCCGATATCGAAAAAACGATATCTTTTTAAACGGAACGGTTGATGTATCTGAAAATAAAAGCAGATTGTTTTCATAATATTTTAATTTTTAGCGATTTAAAACCAGATCGTATATGCGACGTACTTTTTGTCCGGCATATTCCCACTTGATGTTGTCTACTTCATTTTTCCCTTCTTCTTTCAAAAATTTATGTAAAGCCGGGTATGAAATAATTCCATACATGGCATCCGCCAAGGCCTCTATGTCCCAATAATCTACTTTAACGGCATAATCCAATATCTCGGCACATCCGGATTGTTTTGAAATGATGCTGGGAACACCGCATTGCATGGCTTCGAGCGGCGAAATACCGAACGGTTCCGATACCGACGGCATGACATAGACATCGCTGGCTTTTAATACCTCATAGACTTGCTTTCCTTTCATGAAACCGGTGAAATGGAATCGCTCCGAGATATTGCGGGATGCCGCCAAACGAATCATTTGATCCATCATATCGCCGCTTCCTGCCATGACAAAACGGGCGTGAGGAGCTTTTGCCAATACTTTGGCTGCCGCTTCGACAAAATATTCCGGTCCTTTTTGCATGGTTATACGTCCTAAGAATGTGATTACTTTGTCTTTAACCCCTTTTTTATCCGGTATGGCGAGTATTTCCGGGCTTAACGGCTCTACGGCATTGTGCACGGTTGTTACTTTGGCCGGATCCTGATGGTATTTTTCAATCACAGTCTGACGAGTCAAGTTGCTGACGGTTATGATGTGATCGGCATTGTCCATCCCGTTTTTTTCGATTCCGTACACGTCCGGATTTACATTTCCGCGACTGCGATCGTAGTCGGTGGCATGCACATGGATGACCATCGGTTTCCCGCTGATGTTTTTGGCGTGAATACCGGCTGGATAAGTCAGCCAGTCATGCGCGTGAATGATGTCGTATTGTTCTGTACGGGCAACAACACCGGCGACAATCGAGTAGTTATTGATCTCTTCTAACAAGTTGTCGGGATACCGTCCTGAAAATTCAAGACATCCGATGTCGTTCACATGCCGATAGCTGAAATCTGCATAGATATGGTCGCGGAAATCGAAATATTTCTGCGGATCCATGTATTTCCCCAAACGGTCTGCTATCTCATGCATCTGTATATCGCGCCAGACGATCGGGACATTGCACATTCCTATGATTTTCAGGAAATTTTGATCTTCGTCTCCCCAGGGTTTAGGAATGCAAAAGGTGATTTCCATATCCGGTTGTAATGCCATTCCCCTTGTCAGACCAAAGCTGGCAGTTCCTAATCCTCCCAAGATATGCGGCGGGAATTCCCACCCAAACATTAATGCTTTCATCGTGTGCTGTATTTATTCGGCATTATACTTTTTTAATAAATTAACAACGCGGAGGATGGCCGCTACATTCATGGCGAACGAGATCGCCCCTCGTCCGATAAAAGGAGGGTTCCCGTCGAATAACTCCGGAATCGTTCCGATACAGTGCAAAGCCATTTCTTCCTCCATGCTAATGAGCATACGTTCGGCAAAAGAAACGCCGCTTTTGCCGAAAACCTGCAAGTAGGATTCCAAATAAGCTCCTAACAACCAGGGCCATGCAGTGCCTTGGTGATAAGAAAGGTCTCGCTCATATTGAGATCCCGTACAATAGGGGCGGTATCCTTCGCTTTTGGGGCTGAGCGAACGCAATCCTTTCGGCGTTAACAACTCTTTGGTAACAATGTCGAGCACGGCTCTTTTTTGCATGCGGGTCAAAGGCGAATAAGGAAGGGCAACGGCAAAAATCATATTCGGCCGGACGCTCCAATCGACGATTGATCCGTTTACCGAATCGAACAGATAATGATAACCGTTGACAAATGTTTCTGGGAATGAATGTTCTATTTTTTGGATGATCTGCGCATATTTTTCATTCGGCAGGTTCTCTCTTAATTCATTGTAAAAACAAAGGGCATTATACCAGAGTGCGTTGAATTCGACGATGTAACCTGAACGGGAGACCACCGGTTTCCCATTGACGGTTGAATTCATCCAGGTGATTGCTTTGTCACGTCCGTTGGCGAATAACAGTCCGTTTTCCATCAGTTTCATGTCGGGATGTTTCTGCCCGGAAATATATTCCAGTATTTCGTACATGAAGTCCCCATATAATTCGTCGGCTCTTTTTAGGCCGACTTCCTTGGCATATTGCTGAATGGCCCATGTAGCCCATAGCAGTACATCCGGGTGTTCGATCTCGTGGATAACAGAATCCGGTTTGTTTTCGGTCATGAATGTACGCATGGCAGGAATTGCCGTGTGCATGATCTTCTCAAAACGTACCGGATCGTCGATCGATAGCGTACAGCCGGGGAGGGAAATGAACAAATCTCTCGCCCTAACTTTGAACCAGGGATAACCGGCCAACAGATAGGCATCGTTTTCTTTTGGACGAAAATAAAACTGTTGGGCCGAATTTTTCAGACAGTTGAAAAAACTTGTTCGTGGCGTACGCGTACGGACTTCGTACTCATATGTCGTTTTCAGTTGGGTGGTTACAATGCTGCTGTCGCCTGCGCTGAAAATGATACTTTCGCCTTTTTTTATAGGTACTTCGAAATAACCGGGTACGAAAAGGTCTTCTTGATAAGGATATCCCCGTTCCTGTTCTTTCGGATATTCGATTCCGAAATACCAATTCGGTTCGTATATGAATTTGACACGCTTGCTGAATTGCATGCATAAATCCGGATATCCCGGATACATGCACGTCTTGATACCGTTCGGAATCTCTTCGTATGCCAGGTTGGCCTGATTATTTGCATGGGTCAGTTCATCGACGCTTCGGAAAGCCAGAAACGGACGGAAGCGCAGCGTGGTTGCCGAATGGGCATCCTCCAATGTGTATTTGATTAAAATACGGTTTTCTGATAGTGAGAAAATACGTTCTTTCGAAAGAATGACACCACCTACACGATAAAGGGCGCGAGGAACGGTTTCAAAACTGTATTCCCTGATGTATTTATGTCCTTTCGGACTGAAGTTATCCCCTGCATATTTATGTAGCCCCAAATTAAACTCGGCTCCGTGCTGAATGACCGTTTCGTCCAAAGAAGATAACAGCACATGATTGTTGTCATCCAAACCGGGTATAGGCATGACTAACAATCCGTGATATTTTCTTGTGTTGCAGTCTACAACTGTCGTACAGTGGTAGGCCCCTTTCCGATTGGTCCGGAGAACTTCCCGTTTCAAGGATTCCTCCAGATTTATCATGATTGTCTTGTCAAATTTAAGATAACTCATATTATTCGGTTTTTAGTTCGTGTTTCAACGGATTATATATTTTTTCAAAAATAGAATTTAATATGTAAATAAACAAATAACGTTTTTTGTTTTATTAAAATTTTGACGATTTGTCTTCTTTTCGCTGTTGTTTGTCAGTTTATTATCTTTTTGGTGTGGATTTTGTATGTTGTCAAACATATGATTTTCTGTATATTTAACATTTTAAGGGGGATGCCAAAAATAATTTTTTTTGACACCCCCCTCCTTGGATGGTTTTTCCTTCTTGAAAGATGAATACGGTTATTTCCAGTTTTCGTTTTGTATCAAAATCCCGTCCATTTTCAAAATTTCGTTGTGCGGAATCGGCAATGTCACCCAATTCTCATTATAAAGACTGTTTTTGTATTTGCCCAGGTATTGCGATTCGTAACGGGCATAGTCGCTCAGCTCTTTTCCGATGATTCCCCAGCGGGCCAGATCATACCACCGGTGCCCCTCCAATGCCATTTCTATTTTCCGTTCGAAGCGCAATGCTGCCAAAGCACTCTCTTTTGTTGTGAACTGGCTATCCGGATATAAGCCGATCCGATAATTGGCTGCGGCATCTTTTTCTTGTTTTCCATTGACTTTATCTTCTAATACATAGGATGATGGGGCCGGGTCCATAGTTGCCGGATTAACCGCTTTTACATACGAATTGGCAGCCCGTTTGCGTATCATGTTAATATATGTTCCGGCTTCTTTCGGATTTCCGGTCTCAATCAGGGCTTCGGCATACCACAGTAGTAAATCAGCGTATCTGATCAAATGGAAGTTCTTGGCAGAAGAACTTGTTTGAGTGGCGATAGAGGTATTTCCCTTATCTGCTTTTCTGGGGATATTTTTCTTATTCAGATATAAACCTCCATTGGAGACATCCCTGATCCATCCGTCGATTTTATCGGGTACGCTCCAGTCTAAAAATGGAGTGTTGAATCGTCCGAGAGAGAAATCGATCCGGGGATCTGTATATACATCCAATAAAGTGCGAGGAACTTTATTTTCGTCTAATGAAGTTAGTGGAGCTTCTTTGCGGAACGAATTATCCAATTTGGGTAATCCATTGTCGTCGACAATATACGAATTCACCAAATCATTGGAAGGTTGATAGAATCCCCATCCTCCGGTACCTAAAGCTCCGCTGAATCCGATATGTGAGGCTCCGTTTATATTGCTCGTTTCGGCAACCGTTCCTGTAACGGCCATTTGGATATCGAAAACCGATTCTCCGGTCCAGTCGCATTCTCCGGCCTTATACAATTGTTCGTAGGTGTCTGCCAGCCTGAATTTTGTTCCATTGTTGTCTTTCCCGTTCGCCATGATTTCTTCCAATAAGGTTTTCACCTCTTTCCAACGGTTTATAGAACCGTTTTTTCCATTGTATGGCGAAGATTGATACATTTTTACTTTGGCAATGAATGCCGCTGCCGCCCATTTGTTTACTTTTCCTTTCTCGACGGGCCATGTATCGGGCAGGTTGTCGAAAGCAAATTGGAAATCATCGATTATTTTATCCCAAATATAGATGTATTTGCCGCTTTCGTCTACATTGGAAATTTGCGGGTTGACACTTTCGGCAACATCCGTATCGTTTACGTAAGGTACTGCCGCTCCAAACAACTTGACTACTTCAAAGTGCCAGAAAGCACGGAAAAATCGGGCCTGGGCTATCGTTTCCGTATAGAAATCTTTCGACTGTCCTTTTATACCGGAAAGATCGTCTTTTATTTTTCCGGCAACATTTATCAGGTTATTGGCAAAGAAGACGCCATTATAACATGATTTCCATTTACTGTTCAGGTAGCCGTTATCGCTTGTAAACGTATAGATTTCCAAGCTGGTGAAGTCCGGTTGGTCGGTAAATGTTGATCCTTTATTGGCACTTCCTCCCATTACATCGCCGTAAGCATAATTGCTCAAAGTGCCGGCAAAATAATCGTTGTTATGCATTTTGGCATACATGCCGGTCGTTAACTGTATAATGCCCTCTTTACTGAGAAAGTCCGGCTCACTCACTTTTCCTACCGGGGCTATTTCTAAAAAATCGGAACAGCCGGTCAATGTTACTAAGACCGCTATGGCGGAGTATATATAAAATTTTTTCATTTTATTACCTTATTGAATCAATTAGTATATCTGAACTGTTAAAATGTTACATTCAAACCGAGTATGAATTGGCGCGGCATTCCGTAAGAGCCGTAATCGGTTCCTTTATTCCGGTCTTTTGAATTTCCGTTGCCGTCATCGGTACGCACTTCCGGATCCAATCCCGAATAACCGGTTATTGTAAAGACATTGGCAGCTTGTGTATAGATGCGTATCTTTTCAAATCCGATTTTTTTCAAGATCTGTTTCGGAAGCGTATAACCTAAAGTCAGTGTTTGCATACGTAAATAGGACCCGTCTTCGATATAGCCGGAATTCGATTCGTTGGCCGTAATGGTGCTTTCGCCTCCAGTTGTTGCCCACAGCGGATAAATACCATCCGGATTCTTTGTCGGATGCCAGGAGTTATCGCGCCGATCTTTCGAATAAGCAGATTGTAATGATCCGTAATGGGTATAATATTTATAGAGGGCAAAAATGTCATTCCCTACACTGAAATATAAGTAGGTACTCAGGTCGAAGCCTTTGTATCCGGCACTGAGATTCAAACCTCCGGTAAAGTCGGGATGCGGATTTCCGATAAATGTTCGGTCGTCTGCAGTGATTTTGCCGTCATTATTTACGTCTTTTACCCGATAGTGCCCGATGATACTTTTGGGATTCAGATCTTTCGGGTCCGTAACACCGTAAGGCAGAACAGCCTGTCCGTTGTCGTTTTTATAATTTCGGACATCTTCTTCTGTTTTATAGATTCCGTCGAGCACGTAACCGTGGAACATGCCGACCGGCTGTCCTTCATACAGTACATTCATATTGGAAATGCGGGTCCCCTCGAAAATACCGGCTTTGGAACCTATTTTCAACAATTTGTTTTTGTAGGTGGAGAGATTCAGCCCGATCGAATAATTGAAGCCTGCTTTTTTCTCTCGCCAAATCAGATTGAAATCAATACCTCTATTTTCCATATCGCCTATATTGACTTTCGGCTTGTTGGCGTTGCCGGCCAATGCCGACCAATTGGCATCGATTAGCATGTCGGATGTTTTTTTGATATAATAATCGAAATTAAAATTCAACCGATTTCCGAAAGCGGTGAGGTCGATACCTGTATTCAGCATTTTGGAGGTTTCCCACTTGGCGTTCACGTCTCCTAAGTCGGTTACTCCATAACCTGCGTATACGTCTGTATCCGAACCCGTTATACTGTATAAATAGGTGTTCCCGGTTCCATATTGGAAAGCGTAATTATAGGCTCCGATGTTTGAGTTTCCAGTCGTTCCGTATCCTGCTCTGATTTTCAGATCGTCAATAAACTCTTTTGTTTTCTCCATGAATTTTTCGTCAGACATACGCCACCCTAAAGAGAGGGATGGAAATGTTCCCCAACGGTTTTTAGACGAGAATTTGGACGAGGCGTCACGGCGAACGGTTGCTGTTGCCAAATAACGTCCTTGATATGAATAATCTACACGTCCGAAAATACCGAACATGGTAGTTTTGCTCATCATACTGCCTCCATTACCCATGTTGGCGGTCGAACCGTTGTCTATGATCCAGGTGTTCGGGTTGTTTTGGAACGGATAATCGTATCTGCTGGCAGATAAAGAACGTCCGATTCCTTCTTTGATAGCTTCCGAACCGACAACAAAATTGAGATCATGATGTTCTCTGATTTTCTTGGAGTAGGTAGCCGTGTTTGTCCACTGCCATGAAAACCAGAAGTTTGCCTGCTCATTGAATTGATTTTTGCTTGTTCCTTCTTTGTTCGTCATGATGGTTCGCTTATTCATCCAATAATCCCACATGCCATTCAGGCGCGTGCTGAACTGCGTACGGATTTTGAGTTTTTCAATCGGAATAAGTTCGGCATATACCGCTGATTGCGTCCGGAAGAAACGACGGCGGTTGTCTTTTTCCTGATTGACGGTCTGTACGGCAGTGTTGGCACGCCCTCCTTCCGGAGCTTGTGATCCGGCATAGTCTCCTCCAACATTGTATACGGGCACCCAAGGCTGGATGGAGAATGTTTTTCCGAACGTGTTATCATCTCCTTGCCGACCGCGCTCTCCGGAATTTTCCATCAAAGCGATATTGGTATTTTGTCCGATATTAAAATATTTGTTTACGAAGAAATTGGTGTTTGCCCGTAACGAATAACGGCGGAAAAAGGAATGTTTGATTGTTCCTTCACGATCCATATAGCCTAAAGAGGCTGAATAGGTCGATTTTTTACCGCCTCCTGAAATGGAAACCTGATGATCTTGAATTTTTCCGGTCTGTTTAACCTCTTTCAGCCAATCGGTTCCTTTCCTTGCTTCTGCTTCCGAATAACCGTCTTCCAACATTTGGTAATAAGCGGAACGTGACCAGGAATCCGAACCGTTATCTTTATATGAACTGATCCAGTTTTCGATGCTTCCAAACCGAGCGATTATCTGATCTTTAGACAATCCTGCGGGTTTAATGGCGTATGGCATTGTCAAATTACCCATTTCGTCCAATTTCCCGAATTGGGAGTGAGATCCCTCTATTCCTCTGAAATCAAACAAGTTTCGTAAACCTTCAGCCTGAAATTCCATGGCTTCCCAGGCATCCAGCAGATTGTATCCGTTATTTGCCATTTGGGCGACCCCTACATATCCGTTGTAGGAAACTTCCACCCGATCGTTTTTGTTTCCCTGTTTTGTTGTAATGATGATGACTCCATTAGCTCCTTTCGCTCCGTATATGGCAGAAGCTGCGGCGTCTTTGAGGATCTGCATGGATTCGATATCGTTCGGATTGACGGCGTTGATGTCAACACCCGATACACCGTCGACGATGATCAGTGGATCGGATCCGTTTACAGAACCTACGCCGCGGATGCGGATCGTCGTTTCACCCAGTGGCCCTCCTCCGGCTGAAACATATACTCCGGCAGCTTTTCCTTGTAAGGCTTCTGAAAAATTAGATACGGGGGTTTCTTTTAAGTCGTCCGTGGCTACAACGGCTACCGATCCGGTGATGTCTTTTTTCGCTTGCGTACTGTAACCGGTGACAACGACCTCATCTATCGCCTTCGTATCTTCGATAAGGGTTATTTTTATCGAATGTTGGTCGTTCTTCAATGCAATTTCCTGTGTGACATACCCGATGTAAGAAACGGTTAAGATTGCATTCGGTGGTACATTGTCGATCACAGCATGTCCGTTCATGTCGGAAATATTTCCGATTGTGGTCCCTTTTACGATGACATTGGCGCCGAGTACCGGGCCTTGTTCATCTACAATCATACATGTAACTTGCCTGCCGTTTTGTTGAACATTTGCAAATCCGCGATTGGGTACGGAGGCAGACAGATTTGTTTCCGAGGCGAAACCTGCGCTTGTTCCGTATAGTAGAAAAGCGCAAAGAAAAAAATGCTTACAGCATACAAAATTCCCCATAATTATTAGACTTTAAGAAATAAATGAAAAACACAATTAATTTATATATGATTTTTTTTATTCTGTCACCAACGCTTCGGATCAAGTTTACTTTTTGTGGTTACCACTTAATTTTTTTTGTATTAGAAAATACTGCTTGTAAAAATAATAAAAAAATATAAATATTCAATCTTTTTTTTGTTTTTTTCTTTATTTTTTTTTCGCAACATCAATCTGTGATTTCATTCGGTAGTTCAGGGAGGGGAATACCTTCATATACGGGAGAAATTTTCGGAGAACAAGCCTTTTCTGGTGAAAGACCTCTATGCCATCGTGAAAAATACCGATAGGGGTAGGCTTCTTGAAATATTCTGCGTACATTTGCGTGTTTCAAAAATATGTGGATGTAAATGGCAAAAAAAACAATTACCGGAAAACAACCTCTTTCTAAGGAGGAGGGGCGATTAAATGGATTCAAGGCTTTTTTTACGAATGAACGAACGCTTTTTGTTGCAGGACTCATACTTGCGATCGTCGCTATTTACATTGGATTGGCTTTGATCTCTTTCTTTTTTACAGGAGCGGCCGATCAAAGTCGGATCGAAAATGTGTTGTTGAAAGATTTGCTGTCTAATAAAGGATCGGTGGAGAACTGGACCGGTGTGAGAGGAGCGTTTCTGGCCGATTTGTTTATGAATCGCTGGTTTGGAGTATCTTCTTTTCTGATCCTGTTCTTTTTAGGATCTGCAGGAGCCAAATTGATGAAGCTGAAAAATGTGTCGCTTGTAAAGCGTTTCCTCTTTTGTTCGGTAGGGCTTATTTGGGGATCTTTGTTCTTCGCTTTTATTTTTATTAAAGGGTATGAAGACTCATTTATTTATTTAGGGGGACAACATGGCTATTATTTGTCGGAAATGATGATTCGCAATATCGGAGTTCCGGGAACTTTTTTGCTGTTGCTCGGTTCGTTTCTGATTATTGCCGTTTGTTTTTCGACCCGTACGATTCCGTTTTTACGCAAACTGTTTTCTTTGGGGTGGCTGGCCCGCTTTAAACGCAAACAAAAACCGGAGAGCGGATTGACGGTTGTTCCCGAAATGCCGCATGAAGTTTTTGAACAGCCGGATGCCGGTCCGGATATGGATCCGATAGTGGAATCGGTTCCTGAAAAAGAAAAAGCAGCCGATCCGTTCGTCGGACCGGATGACTTTATTGTGACTGTTCCCGAAAATGAGGAAAATGCGCCTTTTGAAGAACCTGTTGTTGATCAACAGGAAGAGGAAAGCCGACCGATGGAGGAGGATGTCTTTTCGGTGGAAGTGGCTCCTGAAGAGGAAGAATACGATGCTTCCGGACAAGGGGATTATGATCCGAAATTGGATCTTTCCACGTATAAATACCCCGTGATCGACTTGCTGAAAAAATATGACCAAAACGACCATCAGGTCGACATGGAGGAACAATTAGCCAATCAGCGGCGTATCAAACAGACGTTGGAAAGTTTCGGTATCAGTATCGCTTCCATTAAGGCAACCGTTGGCCCGACAATTACGTTGTACGAGGTCATTCCGGATACTGGTGTCCGTATTTCAAAAATCAAGAATTTGGAAGATGATATTGCGTTGAATCTCTCTGCTTTAGGTATCCGTATCATAGCCCCCATGCCGGGTAAAGGAACGATCGGCATCGAGGTTCCGAATAAAGATCCGCAAATCGTTTCGATGCAGTCCGTCATTGCCTCCCGGAAGTTTCAGGAGTCGAAACACGATCTGCCCGTTGTTCTTGGTAAAACCATAACAAACGAGATTTTCATGTTCGACCTCTGCAAGATGCCGCACTTGTTGGTAGCTGGTGCTACGGGACAGGGAAAATCAGTTGGTCTGAATGCGATCATAACCTCTTTGTTGTACAAAAAACATCCTTCTGAATTGAAATTTGTACTGGTCGATCCCAAGATGGTGGAATTCGGTATTTATGGAGAGTTGGAACGTCATTATTTGGCTAAATTGCCGGATAGCGATAAAGCGGTGATAACCGATTGTACGAAAGTTATCATGACGCTGAATTCCGTTTGTAAGGAGATGGACGACCGTTACGAACTGTTGATGAAAGCGCATGTCCGTAATATAAAGGAATACAATGCAAAATTTATTTCGCGTCATTTGAATCCGCAGAAAGGCCATAAATTTATGCCGTTTATCGTGGTGATTATCGATGAGTTCGGCGATCTGATCATGCAGGCAGGGAAGGAGATCGAAACACCGATCGCCCGTATTGCCCAGAAAGCCCGTGCCGTAGGTATTCACATGATTATAGCGACGCAACGTCCGTCTACCAATATCATTACCGGTATTATTAAGGCGAATTTCCCGGCCCGTATGGCTTTCCGGGTCATGCAGATGGTCGACTCCCGGACGATTTTGGATGCTCCGGGGGCCAATCAGTTGATCGGACGTGGCGATTTGCTTTTCTCGCAAGGTGGAGAAACAAATCGTGTACAATGTGCTTTTGTGGATACTCCGGAGGTTGAACGGATCGTCGATTATATTTCGGCGCAGGCGGGATATCCGACAGCATTCCTCCTGCCGGAATATGTTCCGGAGGGAGGAGACGGTAAAGAACCCGGTGCTGTGGATTTATCGGATCGGGATCCGTTGTTTGACGAAGCCGCCCGTCTGATCGTTATTCAGCAACAGGGCTCAACCTCGCTTATTCAGCGCAAATTCGCTATCGGTTATAATCGGGCCGGGCGGTTGATGGACCAATTGGAGGCGGCAGGTATTGTCGGTCCGTTTGAGGGAAGTAAAGCCCGGCAGGTGTTGATTCAGGATGAATATAGCCTGGAACAATTGTTGAACGCTTTAAAATAAGAGATGTATGAAAAGAAATAGAAATAAAATAACAACCTTTTTCGGTGGCATGATGCTCTTTTTGTTGATGTCCCTATCGATGAAGGCCCAGCAGGCGACGGCCATTTTGGATAAGGCCATATCGGCCTATGAAAAGTCGAATGGCATACGGGCTGCCTTTACCATACAGACCCGTTCGGAAGCGGAACGGGTTTCTGAACGTTCGGACGGCACGATAAGCATTCGGGACGATAAATTCGTACTGAAGACCTCCGATTTTTCGATTTGGTTTGATGGCACTACGCAGTGGACCTATATGGAACGAAACAGTGAGGTTAATGTATCGACGCCGGACGAGGAAGAGTTGCTGATGACCAATCCGATTTTCTTATTAAAGGCATATAAAAAAGGTTTTACGGCTCGGTATAAGGGTGAAAGCACGGCTTTTTCGGGAAAAACGGCACAGGATATCGAGCTTGTCCCGAAAAAGAAAGGAGATATCGTACAGGTGGAATTGCAGATTGAAAAGTCGTCCGGCCTGCCTGCCTCCATTCAGGTTTTGACCCGGAACGGAATGCGTTCTGTTATTCGTGTACATAAAATGGAGACCGGTATAAACCAACCCGACCGTTTTTTTGTTTTTGATAAAAATGAGTATCCGGATGTAGAGGTTATCGATCTCCGATAACCGGAATGTTAAAAAAATAAATAAAAAAGAGATATATGACAAACGAAAAAGTACGTTGCTTGATTATCGGTTCCGGCCCTGCCGGATATACAGCAGCCATTTATGCTTCTCGCGCCAATTTGTCTCCGGTTTTATATGAAGGAATTCAACCGGGTGGACAGTTGACTTCAACGACGGATGTGGAAAACTTTCCCGGATATCCGGAAGGCGTAACCGGTGTGGAATTGATGGAGGATTTGAAAAAGCAAGCTGTTCGTTTCGGGGCGGATGTTCGGATGGGTATTGTTACTGCAACCGATCTTTCGACAGCTCCGTATAAAGTGACTGTGGATGGAGAAAAAACGCTCGAAGCCGAAACATTGATTATCGCAACCGGAGCTACGGCTAAATATTTAGGACTTCCTGATGAACAAAAATATGCCGGAATGGGAGTTTCGGCTTGTGCTACCTGTGACGGATTTTTCTACAGAAAGAAAGTGGTTGCAGTAGTTGGCGGCGGCGATACGGCTTGCGAAGAGGCGTTGTATTTGTCGGGGCTGGCAAAAAAGGTCTATTTGATCGTCCGGAAACCTTATCTGCGTGCTTCGAAAGTGATGCAGGAACGGGTGTTCAATACACCGAATATTACGGTACTGTTTGAACATAATACCTCGGGGCTGTTTGGTGAAAACGGTTTGGAGGGAGCTCATTTGGTAAAGCGGCAAGGAGAAGCCGATGAAGAAGCTGTAGACATTGCCATCGATGGATTTTTCTTGGCGATCGGGCATAAACCGAATTCCGATTTATTCAAACAGTGGATCGAAACCGACGAGATCGGCTATATAAAAACAATTCCCGGAACGCCAAAGACGACTGTTCCCGGTGTTTTTGCTGCCGGAGATGTGGCCGATCCGCATTACCGTCAGGCAATCACAGCAGCCGGAAGTGGTTGCGCAGCGGCAATTGAGGCCGAACGTTACCTCTCGGAGAGACGAAAATAAACGTTTTTAATTTTTTATAGAACAAAACAGTATGAGACAGTCGAGGTTTCTATGGTGTCTGCTTTTGTCATTGGCGGTCATTATGCCGGCAGGGGCGAAGCGAAAAACGAAAGTGATTGCCCATCGCGGTTATTGGAAATGCGAAGGTTCCGCCGAAAATTCTATCCGATCTTTGGAGCGGGCAAATGAAATTAAGGTGTATGGTTCCGAGTTTGACGTCTCTTTGACAGCAGATAATGTTCCCGTGGTTTTCCACGACCGGGATATCAAGGGAAAACGGATCGAGCTGATGCCTTACAAGGATATTCAAGATACCCCGCTGTTGAATGGTGAAATTTTACCTACATTGGCGCAGTATTTGGAACGGGCTAAAAAATTGAAGCGGATAAAGCTTATCTTTGAGTTGAAACCGCATGTTTCTCCCGAACGGGACCGGGAAGCGGCTAAAATCGTAGTCGATATGATTCATGCCGCTCGTTTAGACAAGCGTACCGAATACATTACTTTTAGCTTAGAAGCTGCCAAGGAGCTGCATCGCCTTTCTCCGAAAACACCGGTTTATTATTTGAAAGGCGATTTGTCGCCGAAACAATTGAAAGAATTGGGATTCGCAGGATTAGATTATTATTATCAAGTGATGCAAAAACATCCGGAATGGTTTAAAGAGGCGAAAGAGCTCGGTTTAAAAGTGAATGTATGGACGGTAAATGACCGGAAAATAATGGAAGAAATGATTGCACTTGGAGCGGATTTTATCACTACCGATCATCCGGAAGAGGCACAGGAGGTTATTCGTACGTTCTGTGACTGATGCAGATGAAGAAAATTGTTTGGATTTCGTTTTTCCTTTTACTGTTTTTTGAGGGCGCTGATGCGGTCGATCCTCCTAAAAGGGAAATAAGAGGTGTTTGGTTGACAACGATTTACGGATTGGATTGGCCCGATAGGCCGGCTCAGACCGAAAGGGAGAGACAAGAACAGCAACAGCAGATTTGTTCGATCTTGGATCGTCTGCAGGATGCTAATTTTAATACGGTTTTTTTGCAAGTCCGTTTACGGGGAGATGTTATATGGCGTTCGGCCATCGAACCGGCCAGTAAAGTCTTTTCCGGACGATATGGGACGATGCCCGGTTATGATCCGTTAGCTTTTGTGGTAGAGGAATGCCATAAACGGGGATTGGAATGTCATGCCTGGTTTGTCACTTTTCCGGTGGGAACCATGGAGACGGTCAGGGAACAAGGCCGTTTATCGGTCGTTAAACGGCATCCGGAGCTTTGTAAACGGCATAATGGAGAATGGTATCTGGATCCGGGAGTACCTGCTACGGCCGATTATCTGCTCTCTTTGATTAAGGAGCTGGTCAACGGGTATGATATAGACGGCATCCACTTCGATTATATCCGGTATCCCGAGCAGGCGGATAAATTTCCAGACAAGGCTTCTTTTCGGAAATACGGCCATCGGATTTCATTGAACGAATGGCGTAGAGAGAATATCAATCGCATGATGGCCCGTTTTTATGATTGGGTAAAATCGGCTAAACCATGGGTGCAAGTCAGCAGTTCCCCTTTAGGCAAGTATAGCCGGATCCCTCGGATGCCGAATGCCGGATGGACCGCTTACGAAAGCGTACATCAGGATCCGGAAAGATGGATGCGGCAAGGAAAGCAGGATTTGGTTGTGCCGATGATGTACTATTTGCAGGATAATTTTTTTCCTTTTGTCGATAACTGGGTAGAAAATAGCCACGGCCGGTTGATTGTGCCAGGATTGGGCGCTTATCGCATGTTGAAAGAGGAAGCGGACTGGGAATTGAATGATCTGACAGACCAGATTGATTACAGCCGTTACTTCGGAGGAGCCGGAGTCGTCTTTTTTCGTTGTGCACAGATTGTCGACAATACCAAAGGTATATACGATGAATTGAAAACGCACTATTATCGCTATCCGGCCCTGTTACCTCCATTGAACTGGTTGAACCCGGTCGCGCCGGAAGCCCCAAAAGAGATCGAGGTCATTCTGTCGGGTAATGAGTTGAAACTTTCCTGGAATAAACCGGCTGTAACAGACGAGGTAACCTATACCGTTTATTATTCGCAGACCGATACCATCGACTATACATTAGCCAAACATGTCCTGATAA
Source organism: Parabacteroides sp. (assembly GCA_041798765.1). GTDB lineage: Bacteria > Bacteroidota > Bacteroidia > Bacteroidales > Tannerellaceae > Parabacteroides. Next base: position 49,854 of record JBHCAZ010000034.1, read on the forward strand.
CAGGCGTCCGGGATACGTCCGTCTTTCTGCCGGTGGATGTAAAAAAGGAGCAGGGCTTCCTTTTTTCCGTGTCGGCATCTACCCGATATCACGTGGAAAGCATCCCCTCGCGTGAAACCTACTATTACCTGTCCGGGTACCCCAAATGATCAGTGGCTGATCCACAGCACTACTGCTGCGAAGGGTCGTTTATTCGAACTCGAAAAGTTCTGAGGGAGTTGTCCGTTTCAATACATGCAGGGCAACATCCTTTCCTACGCGTATGCCCTCTTCGAAGAGGCGTATGTCAATGGTTTTGTAAGCCAGTTCCGGATGGTTGTTGTCTCTGCTGAGGTGGCACAACCATACATCCTTCAATTTGGGATCGTAGTGGGTTGCCAGGAAATCGGCCGTTTCCCGATTGCTTAAATGGCCGGTAGGACTGGCTACCCGTTCTTTCAAAAAAGCAGGATAGGTTCCGAACTGGAGCATTTCTACATCATAGTTTGCCTCGATAATCAGATGATTGGCCATACACATATAACGGCTTACCGTGTCGGTGATATGCCCTACATCGGTTGCGAAGGTGAATTTATGTTCTCCGTATTCGATATGATACCCGACGTTGTCGCTGCTGTCATGAGGGACTTCAAATGCCGTTATCTGAAAATCGCGGATTGTAAAAGGGATCTCTTTCTGGATAATTCTCTGCGACTGAATCAGTTTTTCTTCTACATAACGGCTCTTGTTGATCCCTTGATGGACGGCTTCCGTTGTGTAAATGGGTATATAAAGCTTTTCGCCTAAATATCCTACCGTTTTGATATGGTCTGCATGATCGTGTGTTATCAGGACTGCAACAATACGGGAAAAATCGATGGAACGGTCTTTCAGTATTTTTTTTATCGTCCGAATCCCTATACCTGCATCAATCAGTATCCCGAACTCTTGCGTCCCCAGATAGTAGCAGTTTCCGCTACTGCCGCTTGCCAAACTTAGAAATGATATTTTCATTGATTCTTTTCTTACAAACAAAACCGCACGGTTTTATTTTCAACGGAGGCAAAGTTAATAATTTTATTCATCTCCTTTTAATACCGGAACGCTTATATGGTATTGAACCGACAGAATACGGGAGGCAAAGATAGAGACGGCTGCAACGATCTGTGCCACGGGTGGCGCTATACCTAATTGAATACAAGTGCAATAGGCTATCCCGCCAAAAACGCATGCCAATGCGTAAATGTCTTTACGGAAAATAAGCGGTACTTCATTGATCAGTATATCCCGTATCATTCCTCCGAATGAGCCTGTAATGGTTCCCATTACGACGGCTACCCACATCGGATAGCCGAAAGCCAATGTCTTTTCAATTCCGACAACCCCAAATAAACCTAACCCGACAGCATCGAAGAAAAAGAAGGTGTTGTTCAGACTGACAACATACTTGCGGAAAATAATAACGAAAAGTAAGGCTAATGCCGATATGACTAAATAAGAGGCCTGTTCCATCCAAAAAGGCGTGGCGCCTAACAGGATATCACGGATGGTTCCGCCGCCTACGGCTGTAACCACTCCGACAACATAGGCGCCGAACCAATCGAATTGTTTGGCAGAGGCTAAGCGGATGCCGCTTATGGCGAAAGCGAACGTTCCTGTATAATCAAAAAATGTATTAAAGTCTATCATTGTTTATAATTGTCTTCCGAAAAATCAGTTCTTGCGTTCCAGTTCATTCAGGTTTTCCATCTTTTTTCGTTGTAAAAACGCATAGATGCCTTCCAAATGTTCCGTTACTTTCTTGTTCCCGAACTCATATACTTTTGTTACTAATCCATCTAAAAAATCACGGTCGTGTGATACGACGATCAAAGTTCCGTCAAAGTCGATCAAGGCCTGTTTGAGAATATCTTTTGTCTTTAAATCCAAATGGTTGGTCGGCTCATCCAAAATCAAGAGATTGACCGGCTCTAAAAGCAGCTTGATCATCGCCAACCGGGTACGTTCTCCGCCGGAGAGGACTTTGACTTTTTTTGCCGAATTTTCGCCTCCAAACATAAAAGCCCCCAACAGATCCTTGATTTTATTTCGGATATCCCCTTTGGCCACATCGTCAATGGTTTGGAATACGGTCAGGTTTTCGTCTAAAAGAGAGGCCTGGTTTTGGGCGAAATAGCCGATCATTACATTGTGCCCGATCGTCAGCGTCCCGGCATGTTCAATCTCCTTCATGATGCATTTGACAAGGGTCGATTTTCCTTCACCGTTTTTACCGACAAAAGCGATTTTATCTCCCCGTTCGATGGTTAGATTCGCTTTTTCGAATACAAGATGCGATCCATACGTTTTCGCTACATTTTCGATAATAACCGGATAGGAACCGGAGCGGGGAGATGGTGGGAATTTCAGACGCAGAGCCGACGTATCCTCTTCGTCTACTTCTAAAATTTCTAATTTCTCCAACATTTTTACCCGGCTTTGTACCTGAAGCGTTTTGGAGTAAGTACCTTTGAAACGTTCGATGAATTCTTTGGTTTCGGCAATGAATTTCTGTTGTTCGTCGTAGGCCTTTTGCTGTTGTTCACGGCGTTCTTTCCGTAATAACAGGTATTGGCTGTAATTCACCTTGTAGTCATAAATACGTCCCATGGTCACCTCGATGGTACGGGTGGTGATATGGTCGACGAAAGCACGGTCGTGACTGATTACCACCACGGCCTGTCCGTTTTCTATCAAAAAATCTTCTAACCATTGGATTGATTCAATATCCAAATGGTTGGTCGGCTCGTCGAGGAGTAACACGTCCGGCTTTTTCAGCAACAATTTAGCCAATTCGATACGCATACGCCATCCGCCGCTGAATTCGCTTGTCGGGCGATTGAAGTCCTTGCGACTGAATCCCAGTCCGAGCAACGTCTTTTCAATATCGGCATCGTAGTTGATTTCTTCGATCGAGTAGAATTTTTCGCTCAACAGCGAAACGCGCTCGATCAATTCCATATAACTGTCGGATTCATAATCGGTACGTATTTCCAGCTCTTTGTTGATCTCGGCTATTTCCGCTTCCATCTCATGCAAATGTGCAAAGGCTTGTGCCGTCTCTTCAAATACCGATCGGCCGTCTTCCGTCATCAAATGTTGCGGAAGGTAAGCGATGACGGTATCTTTCGGAGCAGACACTTTCCCGCGTGTCGGTTCACGTACTCCAGCCAATATTTTTAGCAGCGTTGACTTTCCGGCTCCATTTTTTCCCATCAGGGCGATCCGATCCTTTTCGTTGATGACGAAAGATATATCCGAGAAAAGCGTTGAACCTCCAAATTCAACCGTCAGTCCGTCAATTGAAATCATAAATAAAGAACAGATAAAATTAAATAGGAGCGCAAAATTAGCTAAAAAGGCCGAAATAACAATACCCGTCTCTTTTATCCATTCGTTTCTTCTGTTGCGGCGGGAGCGGAAAGGTCGGTAGAGCCGAAACAAAGCGGCAGCAAAGCGGTTGCCCCTTCAACGATCCACACACTGTCTCTGTTGCAAAAGAGTATTTTGATCGGTTTCCGTTGCCGTTCTTCCGTTTCCAACAAAACCTGTCGGCAAGCTCCGCAAGGCGAAATACGATCGGTCTGTTTCCCTTGATAAACAGCTGCAATTGCAATAGCCAAGACCGTTGTATCCGGGTATTGGTGTCCGGCATGGAAAAGGGCTACCCGTTCAGCGCACAACCCCGACGGGTAAGCAGCATTTTCCTGATTGCTTCCGGTCACGATTCGATCGTTTTCTAACAAGAGTGCTGCTCCGACTTGAAAATGCGAATACGGGGCGTATGCTTGGTCGGTGGCATGGATGGCCGCCTGCACCAGCGGACGATAACCTTCCGGCAGTTCGGACAGGGCATATTGCAAAACCGGCGTTTCTATTTTCATCTCTTTCATGGTACATCCTTTTAGAATGAGACAAATTTACGAAAAATGTTGATTAATAAACATGATCAATAAAAAACAGGTATCTCTTGTTCGTCCTTTACTCAATGTGGTGAGGAGGGAAATGAAGTCCTTTTGCTGCCAAAATTTCAGAGGCTTTAAGCAATTTAAAAATGCTGAAGATACAATGTGTTGAAATCGATTTTTTAATTGAAAGTTTGTAACGTTTTGTGTTATTTATACATCTAATAATATATAAAAGAAAAAATGATAAAGAAATTAGAGTATAAAGAGAAACATAAGTACTTTTTTAGTATTTACGCTAATGGATCATCAGCGTTTTTGTTAGGAAAGACGTTAAAGAAAATAAATCCGCGTATTCGATTTTCAGAGAATGTTGAATTATTTTTAAACTCAGGAATTGTTCGAGATAATTATATTTTTAATGAATTAAAGCAGCGATTATGAGAACTTCTACTATTAAATCATTTTTCCTCTTAAGAGCCTTAATATTGGTATTTTTAGGCGGTTGTAAAAAAGACGATATGAGTGGTGAAGAGATTACGATTGGTAAAGGAGATATTTTTGCATGTGGTGTCAAAAATCCGAAATGGCTAAAAAAAGAAATATCATTGAGGACCAATAAAGGAGTGTCTTCTCTTGTTCCGGTAAAGGTGTCGGTGTATAAATCTTCATTCAAAGAGATTATATGTATTCAGGATTTGACGAGTTCCATGATGTCAATGAATTATTGTTTTTTTGACTGTAAAGGGAATCAAATTGAATTTAGATCAAAAGAATATAACTATTGTTTTCAGCTCTTCAAAGATGGTGCATTCTCTGTTGTCTGGGAAAATTAAAAAAATATACAATATAAATTTAGGTAATGCTCCAAATGATTATATTGAGGTTTGTCCGAATACGACCTATCAGGTGCGTGTGATTATAGATGGGCAGATTTATACACAAAAGGTATTGAAAGAATAGAAAAAGAAAGAGTTTAGAGATTATTATTGAATACTTTTGTCTTTATTGATAATCAATGCGTTGTCGGTTTATTTTTGAGGCTTGGGAAAGACTTTTTTCCGAGGTGGGAATCAAGTGAAAACCTATCCGGAGAAAAAGTGACATTTTGTCAGAAAAAGTGCCGTCATAGGTGTTCTTTGATCTGTAATGTTTTTTAGGGGTGGAATGGGGAAAATCGCTTATCTTTGTCTGGATAAGTTGGAATAATATATGGTAAGTTACTTACAAGTCGATAAATTGACTAAAAGTTTCGGGAATTTGCTCCTTTTTAAGGATATCAGTTTTGGCATAGCGCAAGGACAAAAGGTTGGGCTGATCGCAAAAAACGGGTCAGGAAAAACAACTTTGCTGAATATACTGGCTGGAAAAGAGGATTATGACAGTGGGTCGGTTGTTTTTAGAAATGATCTGCGGGTGGGGTATCTGGAGCAGATGCCGCAATATCCGGAAGGCTTGACTGTGCTTCAGGCTTGTTTCCATTCTCCCAATGAAACGGTGCGCCTGATTGCCGAGTATGAACAGGCAATGGCACGTGGCGATTCTGCCAATCTGCAGGATCTGCTTGAACGAATGGACTTGCTGAAAGCGTGGGATTATGAGTTGAGAGCCAAACAGATTTTAGGTCAACTAAAAATCCATAATTACGATCAGAAGGTGGAAACGTTGTCCGGCGGACAATTGAAGCGTGTCGCTCTTGCCAATGTGTTGATCTCGGAGCCGGAACTGATTATTTTGGACGAACCGACCAACCATCTGGATTTGGAAATGACCGAATGGCTGGAGGAATATCTTTCGCGGGCGAACATCAGTATTTTAATGGTAACGCACGACCGTTATTTCTTGGATCGGGTATGTGGCGAAATCATGGAGATAGATTGCAGACAGATTTTTCAATATAAAGGAAATTATAGCTACTATCTGGAGAAGAGAGAGGAGCGGATCAGTGCCCGGAATGCCGATGTGGAAAGGGCTAATAATCTGTTGCGCAAGGAGCTGGATTGGATGCGCCGGCAGCCGCAGGCGCGCGGGACAAAAGCAAAATACCGGATCGATGCGTTTTATGAACTTGAAAAGCGGGCAAAACAGCGTCGGGAGAACGGCAATGTCAATCTGGATGTTAAGGCTTCCTACATTGGATCGAAAATTTTTGAAGCGGAACATGTTGCTAAATCTTTCGGAGATATCAAGATTGTTGAGGATTTCAATTATGTGTTTGCCCGTTATGAAAAAATGGGGATCGTAGGGAATAACGGTACCGGAAAATCTACCTTTATAAAAATGCTGATCGGAGAGATGGAGCCGGATAGCGGGCGGTTTGATATTGGCGAAACGGTAAGGTTCGGTTATTACAGCCAGGAAGGATTGCAATTCGATGAGCAGATGAAGGTGATCGATGTGGTGCAGGAGCTGGCCGAGTATGTCGATTTGGGGGATGGCCGGAAAATGGGCGTTTCGCAATTTTTGAATTATTTCCTCTTTTCGCCTGAAAAACAGCATAATTATGTATATAAACTGAGCGGAGGAGAGAAACGCCGGTTGTATTTGTGTACCGTACTGATGCGGAACCCCAACTTTCTGGTATTGGATGAGCCGACCAACGATCTGGACATCGTAACGCTGAATGTGTTGGAAGAATATCTGCAATCTTTTAAAGGGTGTGTGATCGTTGTTTCTCATGATCGCTATTTTATGGATAAGGTGGTTGATCATCTGCTGGTATTCAGGGGAAATGCGGATATTCGGGATTTTCCGGGTAATTATACCCAATATCGTGCCTGGAAAGAATATCAGGATCAGTTGGAACGGGAGAAAGAAAATGCCCGTAAAGTGAGTCCGGCGCCGGAAAAAGATAAAGGGAACCGGCTTGAGAAACCGCAAAAAAGGAAACTGACCTTTAAAGAACGGAAAGAATATGAATTGTTAGAGGCGGATATTACACGTTTGGAAGAGGAGAAAGGAACGCTCGAAAGTGAAATGAGTAGTGGTTTGTTGTCCAATGAAGATCTTTTGGCCAAATCGGGCCGCATCGCAGAGGTAATCGATGAGATTGACTTGAAAACCTTGCGATGGCTTGAATTGAGCGAATGGGCGGATTAATCCTTCTGATAGACGTTGTTTATTATTCTATCAAAATGATCTATCAGAAGGGGGATATGTGGATTTGAGTGCATGGACTGACCGTTTGCCTATTAAAAAGATTGCATTAAGGCGCATTAAACATCTTTTTGCTTTTTGTTAACCTTATTTGTGTATGTCGGACAATAATGTTTTGAAACATATTATTATATTTGCATCGATAAAAGTTTTTAAGGAAAAAGAGTAGGAGCAAAGGGCTCCTGTGTTTAGGTTTAACGATTAAGTTTAGGTAAAATGAGACGTTTAGGTATGGCTGTTGCAGCCATTTTGGTGTGTGCGACTATGGGGTTTGCACGTGAAAAAGGTAATAATGTAAAAAAAGAGCCGTTTGTAATTAACTTTGAAAAATTGAGTAGTTATTTGCAGTTGTCATCTGCCCAAGCGGACGAAGTAGCCCGGATTAACGACTATTTTATCAGCATGCAGGGTGAGAGCCTTAGAGCCGGAGAAAAGGTACGCGACAAGAAGATGCGTCAGGCTGTATACGGTAATTTGAATCTGATTAAAAAGGTACTTACTCCCGAGCAATATCGTAAATATGTAATATTGTTAAATGTGACCAATAATAACAATCGGGCATTAGGGTTCGAGTAATCGGTCCGTATGTAAGAAAAGAAATGCCGGAGCGTTTCAGCCATGAACTGACGTTTCCGGCATTTTTGCGTTCAGATGTAAAATACCCCTTGGGCAGCTATAGAAAAGACCTGACAAAATTGTCAGTCGGCCGGTTTTAAAAAACACTCCCTTTGTCACACTTGTGACGTGCCTTTGTCACACTTGTGACAGCCTATTGTCACAACTGTGACAAACGCTTGTTGCCAGGCAATTGTCGAAAATGCTTTTTATCCTGTATGGAGTGTTTTGCCAATACTTTCTATTTTATATATATTGTATTTATAATCAATTTGTTACTTTTTTATGCGGCCTGTTGTGTTAAATAATATCAAAGATACAAGCACCTCCGGATTTTCTTTTCAAAATATCTGTCATTTTGTCAGTCGGAGGTTGGGCCTCGTACGCCTATGATCTGCTTCGTACAGATTCTTTTTTGCCGATTACGGAAAAAAAACTGTATAAAAAAAGAACATTTCCTTTTTTTTTTATCTTTGTGCATCTTAATAATTAAAAGAAAGTTCGTTTATGGAACAGTGGGCAGGAAAGCAAGGAAAAGGAGCATTTCAAAAAAAAGCATTCGATTATACGCTTATATTAGTCGGAGCTTTTCTTCAGGCGCTGAGTTATGTGCTGTTTTTGGCTCCTTACAAGATTGTTCCGGGAGGAGTGTATGGTATTTCGATTGTCCTTCACCACGTGACGGCCGGACTTTTACCGATCTTTCCCGATGGTTTGCCGATGGGAACCACCGCCCTGTGCTTCAATATCCCGTTGATGATTTTAGCCATGAAGAAAATAGGTTTGGAGTCGGGACCGAAAACCATTGTTACGTTTGTGCTGATATCAGCATTTACAGATGGGCTATCCTACCTTGTCGGTTCCAGGCCTTTGGTGGAAAACGATAGCTTTATTGCATGTTTTTATGGAGGAGCAATCTTAGGAATGGGGGTTACGTGCGTATTCAGGGCCCAAAGCACGAGTGCGGGAACGGATGTCCTGGCAAGAGTGATTGCGAATAACTCGAATTTGAAAGTAAGCAATATGATTATATTGTTAGACTCGGCAGTCGTGTTGCTGGGTTTGATTGTTTTTCAAGACTGGAAAGTTCCGTTGTATTCGTGGTTTACGATTTTTGTATACGGCAAAGTGGTTGATATGTTTCAGGTTGAAAATCCCAACCGGGCCGTTTTTATTGTATCTCGAAAGACTTCCGAATTAAAGGATTTGATTTTGAATCAATTGGATCTTGGCGGTACATTCCTGCACGGACGGGGTATGTATAAAGGTGAAGAACAGGAAATCATTTTTACGATTGCCGAACGAAAAGATATGCCGCGTCTGAAAGATAAGGTGAAAGAAATCGATCCGAACGCGTTTGTATCTACGATGCATGCCAGTAAAGATACTCCGAGACCCGGTGTATGACGTGTCTTTTTTAATCTTGTTATATTAGAAAAATCCATCTTTTTTAAAAAGTAAAACTATGCCAGAAGTATCAAAACGAGGAATCAGTATTCCGGCTTCTCCTATCAGGAAGTTGGCGCCGTTAGCAAATGAAGCGAAAACGAAGGGTGTAAAGGTCTATCATCTGAATATCGGCCAACCGGATTTACACACGCCGGAGGTTGCCTTGGAGGCCGTGCGTCGCATGGATTATCCGGTGCTGGCCTATTCGCCCAGTGAAGGATTCCGTAGTTTTCGCGAGAAATTGGTGAAATATTATGAGACATTCAATATCCATTTCTCGGCGGATGATATTACGATAACTACCGGAGGGTCGGAGGCCGTTTTTTGTGCTTTTATGGCTTGTTTGGATCCGGGAGATGAAATAATCATACCGGAGCCTGCCTATGCCAATTACAGGGCTTTCGCTATTTCGAGCGGAATTGAAGTCAAAACCATCCTCTCGACCATTGATACTGGTTTTGCGTTGCCTGCCGTAGAAAAAATAGAAGAGTTGATCACTCCTCGTACAAAAGCTATTCTTATTTGTAATCCGAATAACCCTACCGGCTATCTGTATACGCAGAAAGAGATGGAACAGATACGAGATATCGTGAAAAAATACGATCTCTTCCTTTTCTCCGATGAGGTCTATCGTGAATATTGTTACACCGAAGCACCTTATATTTCTGCTGCCCATCTGCAAGGTATCGAAAATAATGTGGTGCTGATCGACTCCGTGTCGAAACGTTACAGCGAATGCGGTATCCGTATAGGAGCTTTGATTACCAAAAATCGGCAAGTCAAGGAAAATGTGATGAAATGGTGCCAGGCCCGTCTGAGTCCTCCTTTGCTCGGACAGATCGTTGCCGAGGCATCGTTGGATACGCCGGCAAGCTATATGCAGGAGATGTACAACGAGTATGTGGAACGGCGTGACTTTTTGATTGCCGGCTTGAACCGTATACCCGGTTGTTTTTCGCCGACTCCGATGGGAGCGTTTTATACGGTTGCCAAGTTGCCGGTAGATGATGCAGATAAATTTTGTGCCTGGTGTTTGACTGACTTTGCGTATGAGGGGCAGACGGTCATGATGGCGCCTGCTTCCGGTTTTTACATAACTCCCGGATTGGGCAAAAACGAAGTGCGCATCGCCTATGTGCTGAAAAAAGAAGATCTGGCAAAGGCGCTGGTCGTACTCCAGAAAGCGCTCGAAGCCTATCCGGGACGAACCCTTTAACAACAATTTTGTAGTCTTTTGAACGTAGAACTGTATATAGCAAGGAAAATCCATTTCAGCAAGGAGCAGGAACGGATCGTTACTCCACCTATTGTCCGTATCGCAATCATAGGGGTCGCTTTGGGACTGGCTGTGATGGTTTTGTCGGTGGCCATTGTAATTGGTTTTAAGAAAGAAATCCGAAATAAAGTGATCGGCTTCGGATCGCATATTCAGATTACCAATTTTGATATGAATACCTCTTATGAGTCAGTCCCGATTGCAGTCGGTGATTCGTTGAATAATTTGGTAAAAGATTTTCCAGGGATTCGTCATGTACAACCGTTTGCTACGAAGATGGGAATCCTGAAAACAGATACGGATTTTCAAGGTATTGTCTTGAAAGGGGTGGATGCGACTTACGACTGGAATTTCTTCCGCGCAAACCTGAAAGATGGGGATGTGCTTTCCTTTCAACCAGATAAGGTGTCGGCCGATGTGCTGATATCTCGTTATATGTCTGATTTGTTGGGACTGAAAAAGGGCGATTCGTTTCTTACCTACTTTGTGGGAGAGGATGTTCGTGCCCGAAAATTTCATATTGCCGGAATTTATGAAACCGGCTTTATGGATTATGACAAACTGTTCGTTATTGCGGATATCCGGCAAATCCGTCGTCTGAACAGTTGGGATGATGACCAGGTGAGTGGTTTGGAGTTGCTTGTAGACGACTATGAGCGGTTGGAGCAAACGGCAGAAGATCTTTATTTTGCTCTTTCCCAAAAAACGGATCGTTTGGGCAATACGTATTATGCCCGATCGATACGGGAACTCAATCCCATGATTTTCGACTGGTTGGATATGCAGGATATCAACGTAGTGGTTATTTTAGTCTTGATTCTGGCTGTTGCCGGATTTACGATGATCTCCGGACTGCTGATTATTATTTTAGAACGGATCAATATGATCGGTATCCTCAAAGCTTTGGGACAGTCGAACGGAAGCCTTCGCCGGGTTTTCCTGTATCTTGCTTTTTTCCTGATCGGGAAAGGGATGCTTTGGGGGAATGCGGTGGGCATTCTGCTATGTCTGATCCAATCTTATTTTCAAGTGGTTAAATTGGATCCGTCCATCTATTATTTGGATGCGGTTCCGATTGACCTGACGATTTCTTCGCTGATCCTGTTGAATATTGGGACGCTGATCGTTTCTATGCTGATGATGCTGGCACCTTCTTATCTGATTAGCCGAATTGAGCCGGTGCGGAGCATCCGCTTCGAATAAAGAGACTTTTATATTTTGGATGTAAAATCTTTTTTTGTCCGGTTTGTTTTGAGAAGGGCAAAATAGCCGTTCCATACAGGAAGCAGCAACTCGATAAAGGGCAACCAGCCGACCGGGAAAGATTGACGCAACATCGTTGCCGATTTCTTGAAAACAATCATTTTTATAATCCACCGGACGAGCAGGAAACTGCCTCCCAACAGGCTGAAGAACCAATTTCCACCTATTCCTACCCCGATACAAAAGATGGATGCGGCCAGTAAGCATATAAAACCGGCAGTATCGAGCCTGAAAACGGCCGATTGCCATCCTCTGTAGTATTTTCGTGTGGTTTTTTGAGCGATTTTGACCTCTTTATAAGCCGAAAAATCGTTTAAGCGATCGGTTTCGGTAATACTACTGGGGCTGTAATTAACGCGTGTATTGTGTCCGTCGGCCGTTTCATTGACGAATAAATCATCGGCTCCGGCATGCAGGTTCAACGACTGGCTATAGCCTTTATGGGCAAAAAAGAGGCTTTGCCGATAGGATAGATTCCGGCCGTCGCCGAAGAAAGGATGCCCTCCTAATGCCGAAGAGAGGCATTGCAGGCCACGTGCTACATTTTCGTATGCGCATATTTTTTGCCAAATACCCGGATAATTTCCGTAAGAAGAGAAGCCCAATATGATTTCGCTGTGCTCCCGATAGGATCCGGCCATGGAAGCGATCCAGTTTTTTTCGAGCGGACGGCAGGAGGCTTCGGTAAACAGCAGTTTGTCGTGCTTTGCTGCTTTGATTCCGATCATGAGCGCCAGTTTTTTATGGCTCAAATAACGGGTCTCGACAGGAACAAAACTGTAATACAAATGCTTGTAAGAAAGAGAGAAACGTTTGAGGATATCTTCGCTCTCGGCATCCGACCCATCGTTCACGACTATGACTTCATAGTCGGGGTATTCCTGCTCTAAAATAAAAGGAAGATTGCGTTCGAGCGCTTCCGGTTCTCGATGCGCATATACAATGACCGATACGGGGGTATTCGTCGGTATTATCCGATCGGTTGCCGGATCGTTTTTTTTGTATAAACGGAGCGGACGGGCATAGATATACAGTATAAAAAACAGTTGTAACAAAAAAAGTCCTGCCGATATTCCCGTCAAATACCATTCGGCCGTCGAAAAAGTGGAAAAAAAGTTGCTCATCGATCCTTTGTTTTGATGCCTGCAAAGGTACGGAGATTTCCCGATTATTCTGCGCTTTTGTTGAAAAACACCACTTTATAGCCTGTCGGAAAAATAGGCTTGCGGAAGTTTTCGGCAATTATACTGAGAGGCCATGACCTCGCCATAGGCTCCGGCTGAACGCAACGCAATAAAATCGCCCCGATGTGCTTTATTCAGTTCGACATCTTTGCCGAATACATCCGATGACTCACAGACCGGTCCGACCACGTCGTAGATTTCCAACGATGCGTCGCTGCTGATATTTTCGATCCGGTGATAGGCGTCGTACATGGCCGGACGGATCAGTTCTGTAAATCCGGCATCCAAAATGCAGAAGTTCTTCGTCTCGCCCTCTTTTACGTACAAGACCCTGGAAATCAGCGTTCCGCACTGGGCTACAATCGAACGCCCCGGCTCAAAATGGATCTGTTGGTTTTTACGCGGTTGCAACAGTTTTTTGAATACGGCAAAATAATTATCGAATGCCGGAATTGGCAGGTGATTCGGGTGATAATAGTCGATTCCGAGTCCCCCTCCGAAATTCAGGTGCTCGACTTCGATGCCGCGTGCATCCAATTCTTCCTGAATCTCGTTTACCCGGATTACCAATCCTCTGAAAGCGGCCATGTCTGTAATTTGCGAACCGATATGGCAATGTATACCGATCAACTTGATATTTTTCAGAGAGGCAAGACGATCTAATACGCTCCCTAATTGGCTTAAATTGATTCCGAACTTGTTTTCTTTCAGCCCGGTTGTTATTTTGGCATGGGTATGTGCGTCTACTTCCGGGTTGATACGGAGTGCGATCGAGGCCGTTTTATGGTGGGCGGCTGCCAATTCGTTGATGATTTCCAGTTCGGTAGCCGACTCTACATTAAAACAAAAAATATCATGCTCCAATCCGATGTTTATTTCCCAATCGGCTTTTCCTACGCCTGCAAAGACGATTTTGTGTGCAGGGAATCCTGCTGTAAGAGCTGCCTGCATTTCACCTCCGCTCACGCAATCCGCCCCAAACCCATAGCCGGCAATGGTGGATAGGATACGGGGATTGGCATTTGCCTTGATGGCATAATGGACATGATAGCCGTATTTCTCCGATTCATTTTTGACGGTCTGAAGCGTTTCATTCAATAATTCTATATTATAAAAATAGAACGGCGTGTCGAGCGCTTGAAATTTATCGATCGGGAATGTTCCTTTGAGCATGTGTACGTACAATTCGGAAAAAGTTGAAATTCTGTTTGCTTAGTTGTTAAACAACTGTTTGCTTAACGCTTGCAGTGCTTTTTGCTTATCAGACGATTTGACCAGCAAAGAAACATTGTAATTGCTTCCTCCGTATGAAATCATACGCACCGGCAGGTCTTTCATGGCCTGTATGATATTGGCCTCAAAACCTACATTGTCCCATTCCAGATCGCCTACGACGCATACGATCACCATGTCTTCGTCTACAGTGACGGTGCCATATTTTTTCAGGTCGTCTACAATTTCTTCAAGATGTTTGCGGTTGTCTATGGTGACCGAAACACCCACTTCGGAAGTCGTGACCATATCGATCGGAGTCTGGTAGTTCTCGAAAATTTCGAAAACTTTCCGGAGAAATCCGGTAGCCAACAACATGCGTCCGCTTTTGATTTTTATGGCGATAATATTGTCTTTTGCTGCGACTGCTTTGATCTTTCCTTTTTCCGTAGCATTGGAAATCAGTGTCCCTTGTGCTTCCGGCTGCATCGTATTCAACAGACGTACCGGGATGTTATTCAATTTTGCCGGCAAAATACAGGTAGGATGCAGGATTTTTGCACCGAAATAGGCCAACTCGGCCGCTTCTTCGAAGTGCAGATGGCGTACCGGGGTTGTTCCCTCTACATATCGGGGGTCGTTATTGTGCATGCCGTCGATATCGGTCCATATTTGAATTTCTTCCGCTCCGATAGCCGCTCCTACGAGCGAAGCGCTGTAATCGCTTCCACCGCGTTGCAGGTTATCGATTTCTCCATAAGCGTTTCTGCATATATAGCCCTGTGTGATAAATAAATCCGCGTCTTTGTGCATATCCAATAACTGCAACAGTTTTTCTTTAATGTAGACCGGGTCGGGTTCGGCATTTTTATCGGTACGCATGTAGTCTAAAGCCGGGATCAATGCCGACTTGATGCCGCATTCGTTCAGGTACAGATTCATCATGCCGGTGGAAATCAATTCCCCTTGTGCTAAAACCACTTTTTCTTCAAAAAGCGTAAACAGGTCTTTGGTGAAAGAACGAATATAATCGAAATGATATTTGATCAGCTCTTTGGCTTTCTGTTTGTATTCGTCCGTGCGATACAGGGATTCTATATGCTCGTAATATTTCTGAGCCAGTTTTGTAATGATCTCGTTTGCTCCATCCGGATTTTTTTTATACAGGTAATCCGAAATTTCGACCAGTGTATTGGTCGTTCCTGACATGGCAGACAATACAATGATGTTGCATTCTCCGGAAATCAGCTTCGCAACTTCTTGCATGCGTTGTGCAGACCCTACAGATGTTCCGCCAAACTTTAAGACTTTCATTTCGCTCTATATTAAATTGTTCTTCTTTTCTTTATCAGTGCGTGCAAAGTTACGCAAAAAAAGTTTTTTAAACATCAAGCAGACAGCAATTCTCACATTTTACTATCCGTGCCGGAAAATTATGCACAAGCGAGTAGTTATGCGTGCTCATGATGACGGCAGTTCCTTTCCGGGATATTTCATGAAGCAACTGAACGATTTGGCTGCTTGTCTCCGGATCTAAATTGCCGGTCGGTTCGTCGGCCAAGATCAGTGCGGGGTTGTTCAGTAAGGCCCGGGCAATCGACACCCGCTGTTGTTCTCCTCCCGAAAGTTCATGAGGCATTTTATAGCCTTTATCTTGCATGCCTACTTGAACCAAGACTTCGTCGATGCGGGCGGCAATGTCGTTTTTCTTTTTCCACCCTGTTGCTTTTAGTACGAATTCGAGATTTTTGAAGACTGACCGGTCCGTCAATAACTGGAAATCCTGAAAAATGATTCCCAATTTGCGACGAAGGTATGGAATCTCTTTTTTCTTGATTTTACGCAAGTTGTATTCCATTAACTGCGCAGAGCCTTCTTTGATGGCAATCTCGCAATATAGCGTTTTCAGCAGACTGCTTTTCCCGGAGCCTACTTTTCCGATTATATATACGAATTCTCCGTTGTGAAGTGCAAAAGAAGCATTTCTCAGGATCACGTTCTCTTCGTGACGGATTTCAATATCGTCTAATTTTAACAGAGTTGTTTCTTCCATATTTATTCTTTGTGTCTTCTTTGTAGTTCGCGTGAAAGATCTTCGATACTGAACCCTTTGCTGGTCAGTAATACGATTAAGTGGTAGATCAGGTCGGCTGCTTCGTAAATGAATTGGTCGTCTGTTCCGTTGGTGGCCTCGATGACGGTTTCCACTGCTTCTTCACCGACTTTTTGTGCCATTCGGTTAATCCCTTTCTGGAAGAGCGTTGTTGTATACGAACCTTCCGGCATTTCTTGCCGGCGGCGTTCAATGAAATGTTGCAGATATTTCAGAAAAAGGATGTCATCGGCGTTTTTTTCGCCGAAGCAAGTATCTTTTCCGGTGTGACAAACAGGACCGGCGGGGGTGGCCTTTATGAGTAAGGTGTCGTTGTCGCAATCTGCTGTTATCGTATTTACCGACAGAATGTTTCCGCTACTTTCTCCTTTCATCCAGATCCGATTTTTGCTTCGGCTGAAAAAGGTTACTTTTCCTGTTGAAACAGTCTGGTTGTAAGCCTCTTCATTCATAAAGCCCACCATCAATACTTTACTGGTGTTCGTGTCTTGGATGACAGCGGGAATCAATCCTCCCATTTTCTCAAAATCTAATTTCATCGTTTTATTTTTTATTTTCAAATTTTATATCCGGACATTGATGCCATTATCGAGCAGGTATTGTTTGAGTTCCGGCAGCGGAATTTCTCCGAAATGAAATACGCTGGCAGCCAATGCCGCATCGGCTTTCCCACATGTGAATACCTCTTTGAAATGCTCTTTCAGGCCGGCTCCTCCGGATGCTATAAGCGGAATATGCAGCCGTTCGGATAAAACGGCTAATGTCTCGTTGGCATAACCGTCTTTTACGCCATCATGTTTCATGCTGGTAAATAAAATTTCGCCGGCTCCCCGTTCTTCTGCTTCTACCGCCCATTGCACTAACTTTTTATCCGTGGCAATGCGTCCGCCATTCATATAACAGACCCACTCGCCCCGTTCGTGATTGGCATCAATGGCGACAACACATACCTGAGACCCGAAATTCCGGGCGATTTCTCCGATCAGATCCGGATGGCGTAAGGCTGCCGAGTTGATAGATACTTTGTCGGCTCCGGCATTCAGCAGGCGGTCTACATCGCGTATTTCGTTGATTCCGCCTCCGACGGTAAACGGAATGTGGATATGGGCTGCCACTTCTCTTACCAGTTCAGTAAATGTTTTCCGCTCTTCGTGAGATGCCGTGATATCTAAATAGATCAATTCATCCGCTCCCTCTTCGCTGTACCGGGCGCCTAATTCTACCGGATCGCCCGCGTCACGAAAATTGATGAAATGCGTACCTTTTACTGTTTTTCCTCCCTTGACGTCGAGGCAGGGTATAATTCGTTTGGCTAACATACGCCTTGCTTTTTTATCTGATTAAAAATTGAGAAAGATCTTTTAATAGGATCTTTCCTTCGTAAATCGCTTTGCCGAAGATAACTGCCGGAATGCCGGCCTCGGCTAATTTCTCGATATCTGAAACGGAACCGACTCCGCCACTCGCTATCAGGTACAAGGAAGGAATCGTCTCTCTGATTTCTTTATATAAAGGTATAGCAGGACCTTGCAACATACCATCCTTGCTGATGTCGGTGCAAATCGTCTGTGTGATCCCTTTTTGGCAATATTCAAGTAAAAAAGGAATTAATTCGCTGTCGGTCGTTTCTTCCCATCCGCTGATCGCGATGTATTTGTCTCGTACGTCGGCGCCGAGTATGATTTTTTCCGCTCCGAAGCGGGCGACCCACGAGATGAATACTTCCGGGTCCTTGACGGCAATGCTGCCACCGGTAACCTTTTGCGCGCCGCTTTCGAATGCAATATTCAAGTCGTCTTCTTGTTTCAGTCCTCCTCCGAAATCGATAATTAAAGAGGTTTTGCCGGCCAGCCGTTCGAGCGTCCGGTAGTTGACAATATGACCTTGTCGAGCTCCATCCAAATCCACTACATGCAGTCTGTTTATACCACAATCCTCAAACATTTTGGCCACTTCGAGCGGATCTTCGTTGTACACTTTACGGGTATCGTAGTTGCCTTGTGTCAAACGGACGCATTTTCCGTCGATGATATCTATTGCCGGGATCAATTCGATTGCCATGATTATAACGCTAAAAAGTTTTTCAAAATGATCTCGCCTATCGATCCGCTTTTTTCAGGATGAAATTGAGTGGCATAAAAATTTTCTTTACAGAGGGCTGCACTAAAGGGCGTGATGTATTCGGCTGTTGCAATGGTACAGTTGTTTACGGGAACGTAGTAACTGTGTACAAAGTATACGAATTGGTTTTCGAGCGAGGGATTGAAAAGACCACTTTTGACATCACTAAGCGTATTCCATCCCATATGAGGAACTTTATCTTCCTGTTTACGGGCGATAAAACGCTTCACCTCCGTGTCGAAAATATGCAGGCAATCGACATCCCCTTCTTCCGAATGGCGGCATAATAACTGCATTCCGAGACAAATTCCCAAGACAGGCTGTTTCAGGCTCCGAATAAGTTCATCTAAATGATGGTCTTTTAGATAACTCATCGTGGTATTTGCTTCGCCTACACCGGGAAATATGACTTTGTCGGCTTTTTGTAACTGTTCGGGATCTGCTGTAATAACAGGATCTAATCCCAATCGTTTCAGTGCATGAAGAACGGAATAGATATTTCCGGCATTATATTTGACGATGGCTACATCCATTGTTACTCTTTATTTCTTATTAAGTTGCAAAACTAACAAATTATCATGACAATCGACAAATCGCCTTATAAAAAAACACCTGAAACCCTCCTTTTGAAAACGGACGATTATACACGAAGAGCGTTTGCCGGATGGGATATAGAGGCTTTTGAAGAGGATATTGCCCGTCAGAATATTCATTTTTTTATGGAAATGATTAAAAAATAAGGAATGCTATTGCATAATTCAAATAAACTCTCTACTTTTGCCACGCAATTCAGAGGAATGGCATAAAAAAGTTTTTTGAGTATTGCTCTGGTAGTTCAGTTGGTTAGAATACATGCCTGTCACGCATGGGGTCGCGGGTTCGAGTCCCGTCCAGACCGCCTTTTTACTCAAGAATACAAAATAGAAATATTGGTCTGGTAGTTCAGTTGGTTAGAATACATGCCTGTCACGCATGGGGTCGCGGGTTCGAGTCCCGTCCAGACCGCAAAAAGGTGCAAATTTCGTATTTACGAGATTTGTACCTTTTTTTACATCCGGACAATATCGTCTTTTCATTTATAATTATTACTACCTATTTTTTCACTTCGTTTTTTAGTTATTACTTTTTCTCCCTGATGTTTTGAGCCGCATTCGCCGAAAACTAAAAGTACAGTAAAAATCCTCGATTTAAATCAAGACTTATTAAAATAGAATGTTTACCTTTCTATGTTCAAGTTTTCAAGTACGATTGTATTCGACGAAATCAGCCGGATATTATTCTGTATTTCAATCGAAAGGCTATCTGTTAAAGTTTTATGCCGTTCCGGTTCTGCATTCATCGTCAGGTTAATCAGCATTGCTTCAAACGATTGGATACCGTTGAATTGATTATGAGAATCTGTAACAAACTTTTGTTCGTCAAAAAGAAGATGATTTTGACGAACAATATTGCCAATTATTGAATTGAGTTGCGTCTATAGGGGAAGGATGTCGGTGATTTGCATAAATACGAACTTTTTCCGTGTTATTTGCTTAAAAAATCATCCAAATTCCACGCCGATATATGTTCTATTCCCTCATTGGTAGGGATTTTATAGTCGTCCATACTCACCACGTATTTATCGAAATTATCTTCAATGAGTTTTAACGAACGGTATTCTCTTTCAATAGTTTTTTCTTCAGTCAATTGAAGCGTTACCTGCAAATAAAGCCTTTTGTCGCCTTTAATCGCTACAAAATCCACTTCGGCATCCTTTATCGTTCCCACATAAACTTGATATCCGGCACGTCGCAAACTCAGAAAAACAGCATTTTCCAACAAATAACCAATTCCGTAACCGTATCCGGCATAAAGATAGTTTCGATAAGCCAAATCGTTCAGATAATATTTGCTGTTGCCCGAAATGGTGTTTTTACCTTTTATATTGTAGCGTTCGGCACGATGAACGAGGAATGAATTTTCCAAATAATTGACGTAAGATGAAAGTGTTTCGTAGTTTGTTTTCCGTTTTTTAGATGCGAAAAAGTTGATGATGTTTGTTATCGAAATCAAATTGGATGCAGTATTTACCAAATAAACAAACAAATCGTCTAATAGCTTAACGTCCTTCACATTATACCGTCCCACAATGTCACGCAACATAACTGTATCCTTGATGGACGACACGTAATTCTGCTTCATTTCATCGTTGGGCAGATTGAAAAGTTCGGGCAAAGCTCCGCTTTGAAGGAATTTTCTGTAGCTTTCGCTATTGATTTCCAGTCCTGAAATACCACAAAATTCGGGAAAACTAAACGGGAAAATCTCAAATCTATCGGGTTGCTATCCCAGAAATTGTATTTCCTTATTGAATTAATTATTTCAATCATACTTGAAAAATTTTAGCAAATGTAGAAATTTTAAAACGCACTTGAAAATTTTGACCGGCTTTTTCTTCAGATAATCTCTCTACAACTGATTAAACTTACTCGTTGCACTTGCTTTAATATCGTCAGCAATGTCGATGTAAGGTTTCATAGCCTTATAATCGCTGTGCCCTGTCCATTTCATCACTACATTTGCCGGAATGCCTGGCGAAAGGGTGTTGCAAATAAATGTGTGACGAGCGTCGTGGGTGCTTAGCACGGCGTATTTGGGCAAAATGGTTTCAATGCGTTCGTTTCCTTTGTAGTGTGTTTGGTGCACTGGATTGTCAAGCCCTGCCAGTTTAGCCAAATTTTTCAAATAACTGTTCATTTTTTGGTTGGATATTACGGGAAATACTTTTTCGTTCTCAAAATGAAAATCCTTGTATTTATCGTATATGGCTTTGCTTCTATCCACGCACCTTTTTTTACACATGAAAACAAGTGTTCCTCCATTAGCCATCTCAGTGCAATTTCAAATACGATGTCGGATAATCTTTTTGAAGAACAACAAGGCGTGCGCCGTTTTACCGGCCAAATGCCGTAATGTTAGATTATACGGAGTAACAAACGACAGATTTTCCGCCCGGATACGCGAGCAGATCCGCGCCGGGCTTGAGCAGGCAGGCGGCAAATCGTCTACAGAATTGCGATCCTCCTGGGCAAAAGAAATTTAACAAAAAAAAACTTGCAAGTGCGAAACCTTGTTCGTATATTGCAAAACAATTAAATATCAAACAGTCATGATTTTATTCGAGTTGATATATTTCATTATTTGCCTGATATGTGCTATCATCGTTGCAAAGAAGCCGAATTTTGATCACAGATTCATGGCTTTGATCTGCATTTTTGGTTTTACGCCTCTGTTAGGGATACCTTTCTATCGTTATATGGTCCATTGATTCTGTCCTTTCGTCTGCATCCCATAGCTGTTACTTTAGCCCCAAAAAGGAACGGCTATGGCAAAATCAAGACTGACGGAAGACGAAATCCGATAAACGCATTGAAATATCCCTCATAAAAAGATATGGGCTCAAAACCTCAATAGTGTTGGCTGCCTTTCGGATCCGTTCAGAAAGATTGATCAAAGTACTTTTTTTAACTTCGGCCTCTTCGGGCGTAAACGATGTAGGTTTACCATTTCCATCTCTTCCGTCCATCTTATGATAAAGCCAAGATGCAAAATAGACCCGCGATATATTCGCCCATGAGACAGCGACAAGCAAATCGTGAAGGCGCTGTTTCATTGTCATTGTTTCTTTGTTTTGAATCATGTCGTTTCCATCATTTTTTTTCATATCAATCTTATAAAGACAGTATGAATTATTGTACTATCCAAGATTATAGCACCTTTGGGAAGCATAAAAAGGCGGAAACAAGAACTTTTTTATATAAACCCTTTTGGGAGAAAAAAAGATTATGTATATTTACTTTGTAATCTAATAAAGGATGAATGACTTAGAACAAAAAATCGCCGAATTGAAAAATGTAATCGGGAAATCAGACGAAAAGAGTAGATCCTCTTTCGAAGAGATATGCACCTATTTGGAGGAGCGTAAAGATAGACCGGAAGTACAAGCAGTCTTAATGTTTTTTATTCAGAAAGGGATGGAAGAGATGCAAAACGAAATTGAACAACTACGGCAATAAATAGATGATGTTTATGACATTTTACCTATAGCATACATAGCGAAGCATTACTTAAGTAAGACTTTTTTTGATTACGAGTGTTTGAAAAGTGTTAATCCAGAAGATATGAAAGTTGTATTTGTTATCGAAAAGTCTTCAGATGGTTTTTTCTCTTGTTATACAGAAAAAGACCTCGATGGGTTTGGTTTGTTAGGTTATGGAGATTCGGCCGAAGAAGCTAAGAATGATTTATAAATGCCTATACGGAAATAAAGGAAGATCGAAAAAAAGAAGGGCTGAATACCCCTGATATTGAATTCGTTTGGAAATACGATGTGTAACCATTTTTTTGTCTAACCTTTTAGTACGAATATTATAGGCTTTAAAACTTTACTCTTTATCATTGTAGTTGCTTTAGCAATTACCGGATGTCGTATCGTCAAACCCTCCTATCGGCCAAATGCCGTAGTGTTAGATTATACGGAGTAATAAACGACAAATTTTCCGCCCGGATACGCGAGCAGATCCGCGCCGGGCTCGAGCAGGCAGGCGGCGAATCGTCTACAGAATTGCGGGCCTCCTGGGCAAAAGAGATTTAACAAAAAAAACTTGCAAGTGCGAACCCTTGTTCGTATATTGCAAAACAATTAAATATCAAAAAGTCATGATCATTTTTTATGCAATACACTTTGTGATATGCCTCTTCTTCGCAATCATCTTTGCAAAGAAGAAAAATTTCGATCACATATTTATGGCACTTATCCTATCCTTTGCAATGACACCCATCTTGGGGATTCCTTTCTATCGTTATATGACCCCTTGATTCTGTCCTTTCGTCTGCATCCCATAGCGGTTACTTTAGCCCCCAAAAGGAACGGCTATGGCAAAATCAAGACTGACGGAAGACGAAAGCCGATAAACGCATTGAAATATCCCTCAAAACGATACCGTTTTGAGGGATATTTCAATGATATCGAGCATAAAGTCAATAAAAATCGATCATCAGATACATCTTACCATTTCCCTGTTTTGAGCGGTGCAGCACTGTTTTTATAAAATTCGTCTTGTAAAAGCCTGGTTGCCGTATCTCCTTTAATGGCTTTAATGGTTTTTGCTAATTGGGCACTCCGTGCAGCCAGTCGTACTTCGCCTAATTCGGCTGTTGCCCCGCTCGATTCGCCGGCATAATGGTTGGGGTATTGGGCGTACCAGGATATACCGGTGTTGCTATGAGGCACGTTTAAGCGTTTCATGTTTTGCCCCGATTCTTCGCCCACTTGATCCATACGTACATATTCGGGACAAATAGCCAGTATTTCGCCGGTTTCGATCTCATCTGCATGGCCTCCGGTTTTGCTTTTCCTGAGAGCCGCAATTTGCTTTTGGGTCTCTTCACTATCTTGTGGTTGAAATAAAAAGACTGTATAATCCCGGGCCGATTCCAATTGGATTTGTAAAAAATAGGGAAGAAAAGCATCATTACCTCCATGGGTGTTGACAATGATAATCTTTTTTAAGCCGTTCCGGGCAATTTCTTTACAGGTCTCATCTAATAAATGAAGCATAAGTTCTGTACTGTAAGCAACGGTTCCCGGTTGGTGTTTGGCTTCGAAGATCTGCCCGGCAAAGAAATCGGGGAAGACGATGGCGTACTCTTGTTCAGCGGCCCTTTTACACATTTCTTTTGCACGAAAAACATCTGTACCTAAAGGTAAATGCGGGCCATGCTTTTCGATTACGCCCATCGGAATGATACAAACGCCTTCCGCTTGTTCTACAGCTCTTTTAAAATAGGGGGCAGTCAGTTGGTTCCAGAAAACGGGTAGTTTTTCAGTATATGCCGATTGGTACGGCCCCATGTCATTCGGTTTATCTTCCGACCATTCACCGGCTAAGAGCGGATGCGCAACTTGGGTAGCAATTCCCGCACCGATTCCTTTTGTTATAAATTCTCTCCTTTTCATATTTCGTATCTAAAAAATAATTGTATTGAGTATGTATCTCTTTCTATCCGAAAATGCATTGATTTCTTCATCTGTCTTGATTTTGAGATAGATAAGATTATTCTTGTGCTCTCTATAGACTTTAAGATTGAAAAACAACGCGTAGTGAAAACGGATCGATATGGTTTTCACTGTTAAAGTTACGGAAAATATTTTTTCTTTTTTTGTTAAAATGGCAAAAATTCTGAAATAATATATTGGGGAGACATGTCTTAAGTGCGTTTTTGAAGCCCGTTGTATCCGGCAAACGTAGCATTTCCTCTTCTTTTTTTACAAACGATCGCTTTTGACTTTGCGTTTTTTGAGTATATCTATGCGAAAAAAACTTCTTCCCCTCTTCTGAACTTCTCTTTATTTGTAACTCGTTAAAACGACATTTCCGGAATATGGAAAAATAGCCTATCGTTAAAATTGTAGCATAAAATAGTCTATATAAAACTTAAATAGTAATGCTTATGAAATGGTTAAGAGAATTAGCAATGTGTTGTCTTTTATGTGTCGGGACGAATGCATTTGTCGTTTTTGCACAAAATCAAAAAGTGAATATTACGGGAAAAGTCGTTGATGTAAAAGGAGAGCCACTTCTTGGTGTCAGTATTTTAGAAGAAGGAACCTCGAATGGTACAGTTACAGATTCGGAAGGCGCCTATTCTGTAATTGTTTCCTCAGTATCTTCTATATTGCGCTTTTCTTATATGGGCTTTGAAGAACAAACGGTAACTGTCGGTAACAGGCATGTTATCCATATTGAGTTGAAAGAGGCGGTGAGTGAATTGGAAGAACTGGTGGTTGTCGGTTATGGAACAATGAAAAAGAGCGATTTGACGGGTGCGATCAAAAGTATTTCCATGGATGAGTTACCCAGCGCTTCTGTAGCCAATATTTCTCAGTCTTTACGTGGATTTGCAGCTGGATTAAATGTCTCCGGAGGAAATAGGGCCGGTGGAGTTCCTTCGATGTCTATTCGTGGTCAGAATACGTTGTCTGCGAGTAGTGCTCCCTTGATTGTGTTAGACGGGATTATCTTTAATGGAAACATAGCCGATATCAATCCGTCGGATGTTGAACGTATTGATATTCTGAAAGATGCAAGTTCTTCGGCAATTTACGGCTCCCGTTCTGCAAACGGTGTCGTACATATTACAACGAAAAAAGGAAAGACAGAGAAGCCCAGAATTAATTTTGATGCTTCTTACGGATTACAGGATTATACGAACAATCCGGTTAAGTGGATGAATGCAGAGCAATATGCTCATCGTCTTGTGGATTATAGCTATTTCCAGAAGTTGTATACTTGGTATAAAAAGCAACCTTCCGGTCCGACTGATTTAGGAGGAAAACCAGTGCATCCGGGTTATGGCGATGAGGTTGTCATGCCTTTTTTGAAATCGGAAGATGAAAGAAAAAACTGGAAAGCAGGAAACGATATCAATTGGATTAAAGAAGTTTCCAGAGTAGCTCCAACTTCCAATTATAATTTTAGTATTTCTGGAGGACAGGAAAAATTCAACTATTTTGCTTCTGTATCTCATACGAATCAAGCTGGTGTGTTAAGGGGTGACGATTTTAAAAGAACGACTTTGAATTTAAAAGTTGAAGGAAATGTTACCGACTGGTTGAAAATAGGTATTAACTCATCCAACTCTTTCAAGGATTATTCCGGTTTTGAGGCAGATATGTACGGTGCCCAAAATTCTAGTCCGCTTGCAAGTAAATACGACGAGAATGGAAAATATCCGCTTCTGTTTAATGAAGAGTTTCTGATGCGACATCCATTGAGATATGAATATGTGGATGATTCGGATAAAAGAAAAAATATCTTTATTGTAGGGACGGCTCAGATACAATTTCCTTTTCTGAAAGCGCTGACTTATGATTTCAATTATTCCAACAACTATGTCTATAATGCACATAAGACGTATCATCCGAGTTATTCGTATGATGGAGCAGCAAGTAGGGGGAAAGCTTCTATCAGTAACTCTGAAAGTACTTATTGGATTTTGAATCATATTCTCCACTATGTGGAAACGTTCAATGAAATGCACAAAATAGATGTTACGTTGCTCTATACACAAGATAAATTATCTGGAAACGGTTCTACGACCAATGCGACTAAATTTTCCAACGAAATTTTAGGATTCAATAATGTCGGTTTCTCCGAGCAGTATAATATCGGATCGTCTGCTTATGAACAGAGTTCTCTCGGATATATGGCACGTCTTAACTACAGCCTGTTGAACCGTTATCTCTTTACGGGGACCTATCGTCGGGACGGTTTTTCCGGATTTGGGAAAAAGAATAAATTGGCTGATTTTTATTCGGCATCCCTCGCCTGGAACGTTACGGAAGAAACATTCATGAAAGGAACAAGTAAATGGTTGGATTATTTAAAATTGAGGATCTCCTACGGGCAAAATGGAAACCAGGGGATCGGACGTTACTCAAGTCTTTCAAGAATGCGAAACTCGAACTATATTTTTGATTCTACTCCTTATATAGGATTGTCACCGAGTACATTGGGAAATGAAAGTCTGAGTTGGGAAACGACGAATTCAAGTAATTTTGGTGTGGATTTTTCTTTGTTTAATCAGCGTGTTTCCGGTAATATCGATTTCTATGTAGCCAATACGAAGAGTGTGTTGGTAAAAAGAAATTTGCCGGGATCGACGGGATATACCAACGTATGGACCAACATCGGAAAAGTAAATAATAAAGGTGTTGAAATAGAATTGAATAGTGTCAATATTGAGGTGCCTTTCAGATGGGAAAGCCGATTTGTGTTCTCTTTGAATCGAGATAAAATCGTAGACTTATATGGTGACGGGAAAGATGACATCGGAAATCACTGGTTTATCGGAAAACCGATTAGCGCTATTTATGACTATGAACGAACAGGTGGTGTCTGGACGGAAGAACAGCTGTACAACAAACAGATCTTAGACGGTTTTTATCCGGGCCAATTCAGATTGAAGGATTTCAATGGGGATCATAAAATTACCTCTGGCGAAGATCGTACGATTGTAGGCTATGCCACGCCCAATTTTCGGTTTGGAATAGGCAATACGATATCTTATAAAAACTTCAGTTTGTATTTCTTTTTGAACTCGATCCAAGGAGGTGGCGGATATTATTTAGGTGATTTAAAACGCTTGTTGGAAGCTACTTCTGACTATGATTATGCACAACGGGCCAATCAGCCGGCTATTCGGACGAATTGGATGCCCGAAAATGGCGTGGATGACACTCCGGCAATTTATAATTATCCGACAATCTCTTCCGGAAACTATCAGGACAGGAGTTTCATTCGTTTGCAGGATGTTTCTCTTTCCTATAATTTCAGTCAGAAGTTGTTGGGTAAACTGAAAATAGACGGGCTGCAATTGTATATAAACGGTCATAATCTTTGCACTTGGACAAATTGGGAAGGTTTTGATCCCGAATTGGGAGGATATTATGAAATGATGACAAGAGACGTGAATGTCGGATTACGTTTAAGATTCTAATAAAAATGAAAAATAATACAGTTATGAGATATGTAAATAATATAGCAGGATTCGTTTCTTTTTTCTTTGTGTCTTTTTTAACGGTCCTGATAAGCTGTGATGAAGATAAAATTTTGGAAGAGAAACCGTTGGATTTTCTTACCCCTTCGAATGCTTATGCTTCGCCGGAGGGTATCGATCAAGGGGTGGTTGGCCTGTATGCAGACTTGAGAAATAAATGGTCTTATTGCCAGATTGCGATGCAACCTTATGGACTATATGGTATGGGTACGGATGTGGGGTATGATGGTGAAACGCCTGGAGGACAACGGTTTCTGACAAATTATGAAACCAGTGTGACGCCGGAATATGCCTTAATTAATACTTGGTGGACTACGTTGTACAATCAGATACAGGCCGCAAATCTCTTGATTCGCGCAATAGATGAAGTTGATCCTTCGCTGTGGACATCCGACTCTCAAAAGGAAACAAGCATGGGAGAAGCGCTTTTCTTCCGTGCCTGGTGTCACAGGATCGCCGTGACGTTGTGGGGAGATGTTCCTTTGGTAACGTATGTGGTTGATAACGCCAAAGTTGATTTTATCCGAAATCCGAAAACGGAGGTGTATGCGCAGATAGAAGAAGATCTTGTGAATGCCAGTAAATTCTTACCCACCCCCGGAAAGGAGAAGGCTCCCGGAAGATTGACGAAAGGGGCGGCTTTACATTTATTGACGGATGTTTATCTGGCCCAGAAGAAATATACCGAAGCGGTTAAAACGGCTACAAGTGTCATCAACGATTTTGGTTATAAATTGATGACCGAGCGCTTTGGAAACCAATTTGATGTTTTTGGTTCGGGGGATGTATATTGGGATCTTTTTAGGTATGGAAACCAGAATCCTCCGTTGAATACGGAGACCATCTGGACCATTCAGGTTGAACCGAACGCTGAGTTAGGAAGTCCGCAAGGATTATACTGGTCTGGCATTTATGGGCCTCGTTTGCAAAAATTCGGACTTGCTCCGGATGGCAAGCCGGCTTTTAAATATACCGTATCCGATACGTTGGGTGTACAGGTTGCACGTATGAGAGGTACCAACTTGGTCTTCTATGGGGTTTGGGCAAGCGATTGGCATAACGATATCCGGAATGCCCCTCATAATATAAAAAGAGATTTTTATTATGAGAATCCGGATTCGGAGTATGATGGTCAGAAGATTGATTTGTCAAAATTTCCTCCGGGAACGAGAAATGCCTTGAAAGATACCACCAACTATATTTATCCGTTCTTCATGAAAGGTTGGAATCCGGTAATACAGGCAACAATTTCGGATTTTGACAAGAAGGGTGGTGGGTATACCCATACGGATTTTTATGCGATGAGATTGGCTGAAACTTACTTGCTGCGGGCTGAGGCTTATATTGGGTTGAACAACAAGGTGTTGGCTGCTCAAGATATCAATGTCGTCAGAAGTAGAGCGCATGCAACGCCTGTGAAACCTGAAAATGTGGATATCGATTATTTATTGGATGAAAGAATCCGGGAATTGTATGCGGAAGAAATGAGGATGATCATTCTGCTGCGAATGGGAAAACTGGTGGAAAGAACAAGAAAGTATCATGACAATCCGCTCCTTCCTGGAGCCAATATTCAAGATTTCAATAATTTATGGCCGATTCCACAAGCACAGATCGATTTGAATTATGGTGCGGATTTCAAACAAAATCCGGGGTATGAATAAATAATAATAGGTAGTGCAAAGGAGGATAGCTGGAGTTTCAAAGATCTGTAGCTGTCCTCTTTTGCGTTGGAGGGGAATCTGCGTTTTTGAGGGCTTTCTGATGGGTATCCACGAGGTAGAGTAGCCGGGCGTGTTTGTAAATTTGAAACATTGGATATATATTTGTAACGCAAGATGAATGAAAAATCAATTAATAAAGTAGGTGTATGAAAAGAATCGGATTGTTTCTATTGATGGCGCTGATGTCATTGACATTATCTGCCCAGGATACTATCTATGGGTTTAAAGTAAGAAACGCAAAACAAGAGGAAATTTCCTTAGACAAATATAAAGGGAAAGTGTTGTTGATCGTGAATACGGCTACCCGTTGCGGCTTTACGCCCCAATATAACGAACTGCAGGAAATATATGCTACCTATAAAGAACAGGGTTTTGAAATACTTGATTTTCCTTGTAATCAGTTTGGTCAGCAAGCTCCGGGAACCAATGAGGAGATCCATGCGTTTTGCACCCTGAATTTCAATATTGGATTTGAACAGTTTGATAAAATCGAGGTTAACGGCGAAAACGAGATTCCGCTGTATACGTATCTGAAAAAGGAACAGCCCTTTAGAGGGTTTGATACAACAGATAAAACAGGGATGGCGATGGATGCCATGCTGAAGAAACAGGATCCGAAATATGCCGAAAAGGCCGATATCAAATGGAATTTCACGAAGTTTATCGTAGATGCAAAAGGACGGGTAGTCGCTCGTTTTGAGCCGTCTGCAAAGATGAAAGAGGTAGAAGAGGCCATTGCATCGCTGCTGAACTCAAAAGAATCACATTGAAGATACATACAGATATGAGAAAATACATTCGTTTTTTTGTTGTTTATACATTGTTTATCTTGTTAGGGGGAGAAAAACTGATGGCGAAGGAGGATGAGGCGCCGTGCGCTATCATTCCATATCCTCAATCTTGTGAAGCACGCGGTTTCGTTTTTAATCTAACGGATAAGACCGGAATCGTGTATGGAGATACCACCGGCGAGATCGCCTATTTTTTACAAAAGGAATTGTTGCGGTCTGTAGGGATGGCCTTGCCGATCTATACAGAAACCGAAAGACAATCGGGTGGAGGAGGAACCGTCCGCCTGCAGCTCTTGTCCATGCAGGAAAAAAACACCTTATCGAAAGAGTCGTATACGATAGAAATGTCAGACAAAGAGGTGCTTATTGAAGCCTCACATCTGCATGGCCTGTTCTATGGGGTCACCTCTTTCTTGCAAATAGTCCGCACGACGGAAAAGAAAGAAGGGCGAATCTCTCTTCCTTGTTATCGGATCGAGGATGCCCCATTGTATGCATGGAGAGGTTTTATGTTGGATGAATCGCGTCATTTCTTTGGAAAAGAAAAAGTGAAACAATTGTTAGACTGGATGGCCTTTTATAAGTTCAACCGTTTTCATTGGCACCTGACTGATGCGCCGGGTTGGAGAATTGAAATCAAAAAATATCCCAAATTGGCATATATTGGTGGGATCGGGAATCATTCGAATGCGTTTACACCGGCCCGGTATTATACGCAGGAAGAGATAAAGGAGGTTGTGGCATATGCAAAAGAACGATTCATAGAGATTGTTCCCGAAATCGATATGCCGGGGCATGCTTCGGCCGCCAACCGGGCCTATCCTGAGTTTAGCGGAGGAGGATCGGCACGTTTCCCGGAATTTACGTTTCACCCGGGAAAGAATGAAACGTATGGATATTTGATGGATATTTTAAAGGAAGTCGATGCTTTATTCCCGTCACAGTTTATCCACATAGGCGGCGACGAAGTCCATTTTGGCAATGAAAAATGGAAAGAGGACCAGCAAGTGAAAGCATTGATGGAAAAAGAGAATCTGAAAGACCTGAAAGAGGTTGAGATTTACTTTTTGAGAAGAATGGCTGATTCGGTACGGGTATTGAATAATAAAGTACTTGCCTGGGACGAGGTCTCGTCTTATCGTTTGCCGAAAGAAAATACAATCGTTTGCTATTGGAGAAGTCCTTTCCCGGATCAATTGCAACGCTCCATTGATGAAGATTATCCTTTGATTCTCTGCCCGAATCATGTACTTTATTTAGATTATCGGCAGGATTCGATCCATACGTTTGGACACAATCTGAAAGTAATCAATGATTTGTCGAAGATATACCTGTTCTCTCCTTCGGTACTTCCCGTAAAATTCAAGAAAGATTCAAAAATAGTAGGGATACAGGGCAATTTATGGACGGAGTGGATCCAGACAGATAGCCGGTTGGATTTTATGACGTTTCCCCGTATTAGCGCGGTGGCTGAAACGGCTTGGAACAGGCCGGAAAGCAAAAATATAGAAGCTTATTACAATCGATTGAAAAAACATCTTCCTTTGTACAAACAGGAGGGCGTTTACTATTTCAATCCTTTCGACAAGCATGAAAACAGCGAGCCTCGAAGATGACTTTTTCATAGAGGTTTCTTTCAGAAAGCGACAGCAGCAGAACAGCCTGTGCTTAAGGATGATATGTGCCGGTTTGATAATTGGCTGCCTGTGGTAGACAGATTATAGTCGATGAAAAAACGGGTTTCGAGGTTCCGTTTGATTAACAAGGCACTTCCGATTCCAAAACAAAACGCAATGCTGTTTCCGACCTGCGGTTCTGTTTTGCGTAAGGGTAATTGCAATTCATTTAAGGCGACGTAATTATATCCTGCCAATGTCTTTCCTTCCACACGGATACGGGATGTCAGCGGATAGGATAGATAGCCTCCGCCATATATTCCGAGCGTGTTGATGGAATAGTAGGGAGAACGGTCTTCTACGGCAATGGACAGGTTGGCGGCAGAAAGCCGTCCTCCTAACCCTACGTAGGGGTTGAAGAAATAGGCCCCTTCTATGCCGCTTTCTCCCCCCGTCGACAACCGTAGTCGGCTGTTATCGTTTAACGTGAATTGGCCGAGCGGGATATTCATTCCTAAATAGATGCCTAAAAAAGAAGGATGGCGAAATCTGTCGGGCATGTCGGAAAGAGGGAAGGTGTTGAGACCCTTTTCTTTAAAAATCAAATCGGCGAGAAAATAACCCAACTCGGTCGATAAAATGCCAAAGCCGGCTCCGGCCAGTACGTCGCTTAACCAATGTTTGTTGTTGATGATCCGGCTGATTCCGGTCCCGGCAGCAATCGAATAAGCTCCGATGCTATACCAAGGACTTATCTCTCCATATTCCTTATGCATCATTGTAGCCGTCATGAAAGCCGTGGCTGTGTGCCCGGAGGGAAAAGAATGGTTGTTGGAATCATCCGGACGCCTGACCTGTGCCGTCTGCTTTATGCAATTAACTGTTGCAGCCATTAATCCGATAGAAAAGGCATCCGATACCAGCATCCGTTTCCACGAACTTCGCCCTTTTGCACCTCCGAATTTCATCCCCAGCATAATGGCAGCAGGTACGTACTGCGTATAATCGTCGTAATGTTTGCGAAAGCGTTCGAGATATTCGTTTCGTAATCCCCTGAAATAATGGTCGCTACCCTTTACAATCAACCCTCCGGTGACTAAAGGAACTCCTATAAATGTCATTTTGTAGGCTTTGGAACTCGTTATCTTATCGATGCTTTGTAAGAAAGGTGAAAGAAGATAAGTTGTAGAGTCGGGAAACGCATCAGCCTGTTGTGCCTGTATGGCTACAACTGTCTGTAGAAAAAGTAAAAAAAACACTATTTTTTGCTTTGTGACAGCCATAAGTAAAGGTTGTTTTATGCGACGAAAGTACAAAATAAGAACCGGGATAGGCTTTTTTTTGATGATTTTATTATATTTTTGTACTCGTTATAATTTATAAAAGAAAGGAGGGTATATGTTTCAATTATTTGATTTTCAGCAGATGATAAGCGCTTTTATAGTTTTGTTCGCTGTAATAGATATTATAGGATCCATACCGATTATTATCGATTTGAAAGAAAAAGGGCGAGGCGTCAATGCCATGAAAGCCACCGTAATTTCTTTCTTGTTGATGATTTCTTTCTTTTTTGCCGGCGATATTCTGCTGCGTCTTTTTCATGTAGATATCGAATCTTTTGCAGTGGCCGGATCTTTTGTTATTTTTCTGCTTTCGTTAGAGATGATATTAGATGTCGAAATATTCAAAAATCAAGGCCCGATTAAAGAAGCGACGTTAGTTCCTTTGGTTTTTCCGTTACTGGCCGGTGCCGGATCTTTTACGACACTGCTCTCTTTGCGGGCGGAATATGCGAGTGTGAATATCGTTGTGGCCTTGGTACTTAATATGATATGGGTCTATTTCGTAGTTCGCATGACCGAACGGGTAGAGCGTTTTTTGGGAAAAGGCGGCATTTACATTATCCGTAAATTTTTCGGAATTATCTTGTTGGCCATTTCCGTCAGGCTGTTTACCGTTAATGTGAATATGTTGGTCAATGCCTTGCAACAATTATAATCCATTTGGGCTTTTTCCTGAAAGTCATTTATCAGGTGCAGCGTAGGGATGGTAGCTACCCTGCAGTTGATGGGGCATGAGGCGGGCAACTTCTACTTTTATTTTATTCCCTTTTCGTGTACAGAGCAGGCCATGTTTCCGTAATTCTTGTTTTTGAGTGTCGAAAACC
This sequence comes from Parabacteroides sp., assembly GCA_041798765.1. GTDB lineage: Bacteria > Bacteroidota > Bacteroidia > Bacteroidales > Tannerellaceae > Parabacteroides. Next base: position 84,064 of record JBHCAZ010000034.1, read on the forward strand.
ATTTCCGGGTTGAAATGTTGCCCGTTTACCCGTACCTCAAAATGAAGGTGTTCGGTTGTAGCCCGTCCCGTTCTGCCGGTTAGGGCGATTGCCTCGCCGGCTTTGACCCGGTCTCCGGCTTTGACTAAATTTTTGGAATTATGGCTATAGAGGGTCTCCAATCCGTTATAATGGCGGATAACCACCAGGTTGCCATATCCGTAGTAGGGTTTGGAAAGGCGGACTATTCCGTCGAATGCAGCGATTATGGTATCGTTGGCATGCGTTTTCAGATCGATCCCCGAATGATTTCGCCTTCGTCCGGCATAAGGTGAAATCAGTTTTGCGTTAGGTAACGGATAGGCATATTCATCCGGTTGGATTGTTGATAAATCAATAAGCAGCGAAGAGCGATTCTTCATCAGTAAAGGGTCGGGTACGGAAACATCCCTTTGTTCGGCAGCCGTGAACGTTGTTGAAACAAGTATACGTCGGGGAATCACTTTCTCCAGCGGAGGTGTTTCCGGTAAAAAGAATGAAAAGTCGGTAGTCGGGAGCGGTATATTTGTTTTGGGAAAAATAGGCCTCTGGTCCGACGGGACAGATGGTCTGGCTCTCTCTTTTACTTGTTTGCTCCATAAAGGCATACAGGCCCCTATCTGTAGCAGACAAAACATAAAAAAAAGGCCAAGCAATATTTTTTCTTTCATATATACTGGATTTGAAACGAACAAAAGTAGGAAAAAACAGGCCGTGAAGCGTGTGGTTTTTCGATTGTTTATAAAACCTTCGGATTTTGTAACGTTTTTTCTTTGGAACGGTATTGGGAAATTCGCCGGCCCGACTGACAAAATGGCGGATTTTAGAACAGGCGGTCCAAAAGCATTCCATATCTTTTGTTTTTGATCCATAAAATGTATCTGTTTTTATACTTAATATATTTGTTATCAATGATATATTTGTATTGTGGCAGGCTTTAAAAACAGGCTCTTGCCGGGCGAAAAGCCCTTTTCGCTTTGTTTGTGACAGGAGCGTTTGTCACAACTGTGCCAATACGCTGTCACAACTGTGACAAAGGCTTGTCACAACTGTGACATCGGGAGCGTTTTTTTGAAACCCTGCCGACTGACATTTTGTCAGCTGCTTTGGCGATCGCTTTGGGGTATGAAAAAGTATGTCTTTTTTTGGGGGGGAGGACTGCCCAATATGAAACAACGCTTATCAGGCAATCGAGATAGCACAAGAGCAGAGGGAGAAAGAAAAGTTGAATTGGTGGTTTTGGAAGGATTGAAAAATCACTCGGCAGATTTTTTGCCTGTTACGACTAATTCTGTATTTTTGCCATACATACCAAGAAAATCGCCCGCAGAGGATAAAGCTCCCGGCCTCTGAATGGCACGGAACTTACAGTGGAGCACCCGTTTAGAACGATGGTTAACAGACCTTTGGTTTATATGCTTTCGGGCGTAAGTTTATGAATGTGTGTACCTGTAAATAATGAATCACAGTTTTTCATCGTCGGATAACAATGAAAATTAAAACAGAAAAGGTTATGAAAAGGAATATTTTCGGCATTATGATTGTCGCGCTGATAACTCTATCTTCGGTTTCTTGTAATTCCAATAAACAGGAAATACCAAATAGTGTAACTGTTTCGGGCATCGGAATGACGCGAGCACAACCAGATGTGGCACGGATGAATGTGAGTTTTGCCCATACTGCCCCAACAACCCGGGAGGCAAAGAATGTCGTGGAACAAACGATGGCGCAAATCTTGAAAATACTGCAAGAGGAGAAAGTGGAAGATAAAGATATAAAGACCCTCTCGCTTGATTACAGGGTGGAGTATGATTACAGAAACGGCCGCCGTGTACGGCTCGGACAACGGGCGGAACAGACCATTGCCGTAACCGTGAACAATTTGATAAACGCTCCGGAGAGGCTTACTTCGATATTGGACAAGATTGTGACTCTTGATAAAGTGGAACTTCAAGGCATCGACTTTGACATTGAGAAGAAAACGGATCTGTTCAAACAAAGTCGTGAGTTGGCATACAAAAAAGCGCTCGAAAAAGCCCAACAATATGCGGAACTCAGCGGACGGAAGCTTGGACCGGTATTAACCATATCCGAAAAAAATAGCGAGGATGTGGCGCAAAGGCATAATCTAAACAAAATGAACAATGTAGTTCAGGAATTTGCCGGTTTTTCTTCAGGCAGCTCTTCCCTCCCTACGGGTGAACAGGGTATAACTTCAGAAATAAGTGTCGTTTTCTCTTTGAAATAAGATTTCAATTCTCCATCGAAAGAACGATTGGTTGTAACAACCGGCAGACAGCGGTTGTGCCATAAAAGGCGGACTGCCGCATTGCGCTCGAAGTCCGGGCTCGGTCATATGATAGTATGTCAAAATTTTAATAGATCAATCTTTTTTTTGAATGAACCGGAAAAGTTAAGGGGATATGCCAAAAATTTCATTTTGGCACGTCCCCTTTAATATATACTGGCTTTTCCGGGAGTAATCGCCTATTTTTCCCGGGCTTGCATGGAGCGGGCGATTCCAAGCTCTAATCCGCGCAGCTCGGCTAATCCGCGCATCCGTCCGATACAAGAATAACCCGGATTCGTTTTCTTTTTCAAATCGTCAATCATCTGATGGCCGTGGTCGGGGCGCATCGCTATGGAGCATTTCCGGCGTTGTTGCAGTTCGAGCAAGGCTTTCATGACACCATACATGTCGACATCTCCCTCCAAATGGTTGGCTTCGTGAAAGTTTCCGTCAGCATCACGCTGGGTGCTGCGAAGGTGCACGAAGTCAATCCGTTCTCCGTAGCGTTCCATAATACCCGCCAGATCATTGTCGCTGCGTACTCCGAACGAACCGGTGCACAGGCATAACCCGTTACTTTGGTTGGGTACAGCTTCGATGAATTTGATGAAATCTTCTTCGGTACTCATGATACGCGGTAAACCTAAGATCGGATAGGGGGGGTCGTCGGGATGAATCACCATGCGAACGCCGACTTCATCGGCTACCGGGGCAATTTCTTTCATGAAATAAAAAAGATGCCGGCGAAGCGTTTCGGCATCGATCTCTTTGTACCGGTCCAGTTCCGCCCGGAATTGTTCTAATGTGAAACTTTCTTCCGATCCGGGAAGTCCGGCAATCATATTGCGGATCAGCAGTTGTTTATCGGCTTCGCTCATCTGTTCCAAACGCGCCTTGGCAATTGCTTTTTCTTCCTCGCTATATTCCTGTTGGGCAGCGGGGCGTTGGAGTATATACAGGTCGAATGCCATGAACGCCGCCCGTTCGAAACGAAGCGCTTTCGATCCGTCGGGCATCGTATAGGCCAGGTCTGTCCGCGTCCAATCTAATACGGGCATGAAGTTGTAGGTTACTACCCGTATGTCGCAGGCCGCCAAATTGCGGATACTTTGTTTGTAATTATCTATATATTTTTGAAAATTACCGCTTTGGGTTTTGATGTGTTCATGTACGGGTACACTTTCGACAACACTCCATCGTAATCCGGCCTGTTCGATCAGTTCTTTCCGTTTCCGGATTTCTTCGATACTCCATACCTCTCCGTTGGGGATGTGGTGCAGGGCGTTCACGATTCCGGTAGCTCCGGTCTGCCGGATATCGGAAAGTGTGACCGGATCATTCGGGCCGTACCAGCGCCACGTTTGTTCGCATAAATACATAGTCTCTATCAGTTTTTAGTATATAATATTAAATAGAAAAGGCATCGAATCCTCCATCGACGACGGCAACTGTTCCGGTGACAAATTTGGAAGCCTCGCTGATCAGATACTGGATGGTTCCGAAAAGTTCATCCGGAGTACCCAAACGGCGGAAAGGCGTATGGGCTATTACCGATTCTGCACGAGGGGTATATGATCCGTCCGGATTCGTCATTAAAGTCCGGTTCTGTTCGGTCAGGAAAAATCCGGGAGCAATCGCATTGACACGCAAGCCTTCTCCGAATTTGATGGCCAGTTCGCCCGCCAGATATTTGGTTAAATTGGTAATTGCCGCCTTGGCAGCTCCATAGCCGACTACACGGGTAAGCGGACGCAATGCCGATTCGGATGAAAAGTTTACGATCGCCCCTGTTTTTTGCCGGGCCATAACCTCGGCAAAAACCATTGTAGGCAATACGGTCCCGAATAAATTAAGATCGACCACTTTACGGAATGCATCAATATTCAGGTCGAAAATCGTTTTATCCGGCGCAATCGTGGCTCCCGCCATGTTGCCTCCGGCTGCATTCAGCAGTGCATCGATCCGGCCATATGTTGCCAGAATCTCTTTTTTGTTTTGTTCAAGTATGTCTTTATCCAGCACATCGGTAGTGAGGAAGAGCGCTTCTCCACCTTTTTTCCGGATTTCTGAAACAATTGCTTCGCCTGCCTCAACGGCACGGTCTAAAATGACAATGCTCGCTCCTTCTTCTGCCAAATGCCCGGCAATGCCACTTCCTAAAATGCCGGCGCCGCCTGTAATGATGACAACTTTGTCTTTTACACAAAATAGATTAGCCATGTTCTTCTTATTTTTAGATTTATTTTTTCTTCTTCTTTCTTGTTTGTGTTCGCACACATATTGTATGCAAATGTAAATTTTTTATCTGTGATAAACAAATCGAACGAAAAAAATTATCTGAAAGTATTATCTTTGTGACTTATTCAAATAAACAAGGTATGAAAAGAAATAAATATGCAACGTATGTAGGATTGGGCGTATTGTCGTTTTCCTTATTTGCCGGAGCCGCTATTGCACAAAATGGAAGTAAACGGGTTGACTTGAAATCGATAACCGATGGTGCATTCCGTCAAGTGACTCGTACGGGAGAGATGCGCTCATTGCCCGACGGAGAACATTATACCGCGATGAACAACGAGCGAACCATGATTATTAAATATGCTTATCGCACTGGAAATCCGGTAGATACGCTTTTC
>JBHCAZ010000035.1:0-119205 GCA_041798765.1 Parabacteroides sp.
GTCGATGGCAACGGAAGAACCGCTCGCCTGCTGATGAATTATATTCAGTTCTGCTACAACCTTTTTCCAACTAAGATATTTAAGGAAGATAGAGAAGAATATATTTCTGCTTTACGGTTATCACAGGAAGATGAAGTTAATCAGCCTTTCTTGGACTTTATGGCTGATCAATTAAAGAAATCCCTCTCTTTGGAGATTGAACGGTTCAACACTTCGCAGAAGAAGATTTTTAGTTTTATGTTTTAGCTGCTACCTAATAATGAAAAATAAGATTGTAGATATAGAAGGGAAAAAAATTTAATGAATTTTTCCGATAATAGCTTTCTATAGGTTGCAGATTATAATGGGCCTAAAATAAACACTTTAACCCCATTTAGCTATATAGACACAGGGGAGACAAGTGAGCGTTATTTTGGTGATATTAATTATTCTAATCAGAATAAGAAATGAGGTAGTCATACCTTGCATTTATGACAATATTGACATTGGGGACAACATATTTACAGGTGTAAAGGGATTGAAACGCTTTGATTTTGATACTGAAGGAGTTCCGATTTATAAATATAGAATTAATGGGATTGAAAAAACTACTCGATTTATAGATTGGCAATATGTAGAACGCTTTGACGATAAACCAATATCTATTGGTGCTAAAAATGGAAAAATTGGAATTGTGAAAATAGATGGAAGTCCTTTTCTTCCACCGGAATACGATTCTATTTGTATAGATTGGTCTAAGAAATGTATTACAACTGAAAAAGCAGGCGTGACAACTCAAATCTTATATTTTGAGCAAAAAAAATGCTGGTCTCCAATACCATCTGAATTTTCCTTTTACAAAAAACAGTTAGATCTTTATATTCTGAAGAGAAATGATCTATTTGCTGGAATGATGCAACTTAATGTTTCCATGATTCAGTTTAATCTATTTTCTCTAATTCAATTGTAGCTACTTTCTCTTTATCTGGACTAATTTCATTCTGCATAATGGTTACATGTTTTTGGGTATAGCTTTTGATAATCCAAGGGGCTCCACCCAAATATAAAGCATTGCTATTAAATGTGATATATTTCCCTTCTATTGTATAAGTAATATCAATTTCATCGTAACCTTCCCAATTTACTTTCCCTTTCCGAGTATCTACAAATTGTATACCGACCCCCACATTTTGTACTGTCCAAGCCTCACAATGCCCTGTTCCATGCCATGAAGTCTGATAAAGTGCTTCGGGGGTTAATTCATTTGTCTGTTCATTATCATCGTCGCAGCTTATAAAACAGAATGTACAGAGGAATAGCATAAGTATTCCAAGAATGTCTTTTGTTTTCATATTCTCTTTTTTTATCTTTTGTTTAACTCATTCAATCTTTATTTTGTCTCTTCGTTGAACCAACCAAAGATAAGACAAAGATAAAAAGAAGAGTCCTTTGGCAGATTAAGATACTCTTGGAATATTGTTATGAATGTAAATTTCTAAACCTATGTTTATTTTTTGTTGTCAAGACTTTGCTTGCGTCTGATTCGGCTCATGTGTACGGGTGTAATTTTGAGGTAGGATGCTATTTCTTTTAGTGATACCATTTGAAGGATTGCAGGGCATTTTTTTAAAAGTTGGAGATAACGCTCTTCCGGTGTGAATCTGAATAAATCCAAATAACGTGAATATGATTGGAAAAACATCTGTTCGGCTGCGATACGGGCTATCCGTTGGTTTTCTTTGTTCTCCTCGAATTTTTGCTGTAAGAATGCAGAAGAACAGATGCAAATCTCGCAAGGGATTATCGCCTGTATATTCAATTCTGATTTCATGCCATATAAGCAAGTAGGATAATCGCCTATAAATTCATTTGGAAAGGAAAAACCGACATTATACGGCTTGTTTTCTGTCCGATTGATGCAGCTGTATTTGACTACACCTGACAAGATAAACCCGAAGAAAGAACATGCATCATCTTTATGGAGAATAAACTCATTCTTTTTATAATGTCGTAACTCTCCATGTTTCAGACACAATTCCTTGAAGAAGTCTATGTCTATGTTACTCATATATGAATTGAATTCGGCTATCATTTGTATATAAGAGAAATGTATAAAAAATATCTGAATTTCCAGATTTAGAGTTTAGTCTGTTTTTTGTCTATATATCCAAACCGTACTAAACTATTTTCTGTTGACTGCAAGATATAGGTACTGGCGAAAAGAGTAAGAATAAAGGGTATTTCTTTTTGCCAGTATTACTTTTAACAATTTGAGGAAGAAATGAATGCTTTTATTTCTTCTTCGCTTGGAAGTTCTATCATGTATTTCTGTACGAAGATGTTCGGGTCTAATCCGGCAGTGGCATACTTTACTAATGTATCTCCCTTTTCCGTACAAAGTAGAATACCGATAGGTGGATTATCGTCCGGCTGCATCACTTCCGCTTTAAAGTAGTTAAGGTACATATTTAGTTGCGAAGCGTATTCATGGCTAAATTTGTCTATCTTCAATTCCACAATGATATGGCACTTCAAAATGCGGTGATAGAATACGAGGTCGGCAAAGAAATAATCTTCATCAATCAAGATACGTTTTTGCCGGGCTTCAAAGCAGAAACCATGTCCCATCTCCAACAGGAAGTGTTGCAGGTTATCAAGAATAGAAAGCACGTTTTGCTCCAATTTCGGGTTTTCTTTTGCTTTATTTTCTAATTTTGCCATAATTGATAGTTATGTACCTAAATGTGTATCAAACCGAGCGAAACCATTAACTCGTTTATTTTTCAGATATTTTCTTATTTCACAAAGATACTAAAAAGTTCCGAATATCAAAGTGTACTAAAAGTGTACTATCTAACAAAAAACAGGCAAAAATGGGTAAAATCGATAAACATAAGAAAACAATAAGTTGTTGATTATTAATCTAATACATTCTTTTGATTTCTCTTATTTTCACAGCATTGTACCGGCTCTGGGTACAAATAAAGCCTCAAAATCGATCGATTTTGAGGCTTTATTTTTTTATAAGATGTACTTATATAATAATACCATGAGAAAGGTGTACTTTTATAGTTTTCCTGACCGTATCTTTATAATTTCTTAACTCTTATCTTATCTTTTCTTCCTTGTTATTGCCGATGTTTTCGGGAGAGGCGAGACTCTTACCTTATATTTGTTGTAGTAAGAACGCTTAAAAGCACATGATGATGGAAATCATATAGAAACCATTTCGGATGCAGAAACTTTGTACTGTGAGTATTCCGATAATAATTGAAAAAATCTCTGATGTAATAATTTTTTCATCTTATAAATTATAATGTTTGAGAATAGGCGGTGTGGGCGTTAAATCATAATAATCTAATTCGCTAATAGCAAGACGGAAATAAACTAATTCTGAATATGAATGATATAAGCGAATTAGAACAGGATTTGTTTCATAGATTTCTTTTCCTATATTGTCAGAAACATCAAAGATAGCTTTCCCCTTTACTCTTACTGAAACATTTCCATCCATTGCAAGTAATTCCACAAAAGGGTTTTCTTGTAGTTGCAGATAAACTTCTTTATGGGTAGCAGTCGCAAAATAAAGGGTATTTTTTTCTCTCTTCATAATCTGAAAGACACGAATTTTAGGTTTATCCCCTTCTACTGTAGCGAAAGCTACGTCCCTGTGTGCTGATAAAAAATTTAAAGCCTTTTTCATATTATATTTATTTTAAACAATATAAGGCTACAAGCAGTAACCTTATATTGAATGTGAAATTTGATTTGCTTATAGAAAAAACCTTAGCTAAATCCGTTAATCATGCTACCGTAAATCAAAGTAACAAACCCGGTTTTGCCCTCTATCATATAACTTGCATCTCCAAGCGTATCATTCGTATTATATAAATCTACCTAAATCTAATACTTCAACATTTCCTTTTGCTTGCACTTCTGCCACTACTGCTGTAAAAACCAATAAGAATAAAAATATTTTTCTCATAATTTTTTATTTTATCATTAATAACCAATAGTAAAACGTTCCCGATGATGATTTGCTTGTTCCATTTCGTCTACCATTGCAACCGCATAATCTTCTACTGAAATATGGCTGTTACCGTTTTCATCAACAATAAGGTCATCCTTTCCCAAACGGAATTTTCCTGTACGTTGTCCCGGTTCAAGAGTTCCGGCAGGTGAGAAAAACACCCAGTCGATTTCTTTTTCATTGCACAATGTATTTAGGTAAAACTCACCTAAAGACTTCACACCACCCATAATTTCAGCAGGTATTACACCCGAATCCACTACTCTAAGCCCCGGAGCGCAGAACAAAGTACCTGCACCACCGACACACAACAACCGTTTAATACCCGCTTGTTTTACTGCTTTGAGGATTAATGAATAGTTTTTCAACGTCTCTTCGTAAATATTGGGGTTTGCCCAGCCTGGATTATAAGCGCTGATGACAACATCTTTATCCTTACATATGGCAGTCATTGTTTCCACATCAGATACATCTGCCTTGACTATTGATAAATTGCAGTTATTAATTGTAATCTTTTCGGGATTACGAACTACTGCTGTAACTTTATTTCCTCTGTTTAACAACTCACTAAGGATCGCAGTTCCCACAAAACCGCTTGCTCCAATCAATACTACATTTTTCATAACAATAAATATTTGATAATCAATATTACTATCCAAAAGATTGTTTATCTCTTTCCAAATGCAAAAATGAAACACTTTTTTTAGTTATGCAAGAAGGCACTTTGCATTCAGATAGTTACCTGTATGAAACTATTGTTGATTATGAAGAATTTATAAAATACATATTTAACACTATTTATAAATTACCATCTTATCCTTGCCTCTTTGAAGAATGTTAGTTACTTTTGTAATGCAAATTGATATATATTATGATCAGAACAGAAATTCAAAATGAATTATATCCCGATTGTCCTATTCGGAATGTACTTGCTCGTATCAGTGATAAATGGTCTATATTAGTTCTTTTTACATTGAATCAGTCTGCATTAATGCGTTTCAATGCTTTGCAAAAAAATATCCCCGATATTTCGCAGAAAATGCTGACTGTTACTTTGAGAACTCTTGAAGAGGACGGACTTGTCAAAAGGCAGGTATATGCAGAAGTGCCACCAAGAGTTGAATATTCACTAACCGATAGAGCCAGATCTTTGTTGCCACATATCAACAGTTTGATAACCTGGGCAAAAGATAACATGAACGCAATTTTAGTTGATAGAGAAAATAATAGATTAAAGTCATAAACCCAAGTTTAGTTTGTGCCTTTGTCTTATTCTGCTCAAACTTCAGTAACTTATTGGAGGAATCAACATTAGCAGAATCCGTTCCGATTGAATTTGTTTACTTTATTAGTCGCAAATAGACGAAGCATATTACAAGTTCTCATCTTTATATATTTTTTTCTATGCTAAGATTTCGATTTGGCGGAATCGCAAAAGCAGTTCTTACATACAGGATATATGGAAAGAGCCGTTATATCCCAAATAAAAAATGCAACGGCGCTTTACAATCACCGTTGCTATTTTCTTCGTGGAAAGAACAACAACTATTTTGTTGGAAATTATTACATTTTCCCGGACTTAATGCTTCAAGGCATAAATGCGCTGAATGATATCGACCACTTTCATACCCTCCAACACATTGGTCGTGATGCTCTTGGCATTTTGTCCGGAAAGGACCTCTACCACATTCCGGATGACAAAATTGTGATTCTGGGCCGAGCCTTTATAAGGGCCGTAATCGTTTCCGGGATTTGTCGGAGCAAGTTCCGGCATCGTATAGTCTTTAATATGACAATAAGTCACCTCATTCATATACTGCCCGCCAATCTTCACACTTCCGTTTTCAGCAACAATCAGCATGCTACTCTCCATGTTTTTGTCCCAAACGGCGGTAGAATAATTCAATGTCCCCATTCCACCATTGACAAAATCGAACTGTACCAGTCCGGAATCTTCAAAATCGGTCAGTCCGGCGTGGTTGAAATCGGCAAAACGTGCCTGAATATTACAGATATCACCGAAAAGCCAGTACATAATATCTATAAAATGAGAGAATTGAGTAAAAAGCGTACCACCATCAAGTTTCTCGTCACCATGCCAACTATCGGCTTTATAATAGCGTTCATCCCGATTCCAAAAACAATTCAGTTGAACAGCATAGATTTTACCCAGTTTTCCGGAATCCACCAGCTCTTTAATCCATACAGAAGGTGGAGAATAGCGGTTCTGCATGACGCAAAAAACCTGTTTCCGGTATTTTAAAGAAGTATAAACGACCTTTTCCGCATCGGCAAGAGTCAGCGCCATGGGTTTTTCAATCACAACGTGGTGTCCCGCTTCAATAGAGCGAATCGCCATAGCCGCATGTAATCCGTTGGGCACACAGATATTTACCACATCAATGGCTATATCGCTCTCCAACAATGCCTCTATAGAGAAAAAAAAAGGTACGGGATAGGCATCGATTGCCAACTCTTCCTTCGGACGAATATCGCATAAAGCGACCAATTCGGCATCAGGATCACGCGTAATCATCTCTGCATGACGTTTTCCGATATGTCCACAACCGATAACGGCAAAACGAATCTTCTTTTGTTCCATGATAACGGGAATTAGAAAAGGAAAACGTCTTTATTTTCAACGATTCCCTCAAGTGATTGAATAATATAGGTTTGCTGCATTTCCGAAAGTTCGGTATGGATCGGCAAAGAGAGTACCGACCGGCTCAAACGTTCCGCCTCGTCGAGCGTTCCACCGCGCCGCGCGATCACTCGGTAGGCTTCCTGCGCCTGCACTGGCAGCGGATAATAAATCATTGAAGGAATCCCTTTTTCCAGTAAACATTGTCGTACCCGATCGCGTTCTCCTCCTTTTATTTGTATGGTATACTGATGATATACATGCGTAGAGGAAGGCATCCGGACAGGTACTCCGATCCGGTCTATACCGGCAAGGGCCTCGTCATACCGGAGCGCCACTTTCTGCCTCGCTTTTGTAAAATCATCGATATATTTCAATTTGACATCCAAAACCGCCGCTTGCAACGTATCTAAACGCGAATTGCACCCGATCAGCCGATGGTGGTATTTCCGTTCTTGGCCATGATTGGCAATCATCCGGATTCGGGTGGCCAACGCCTCATCCGCCGTCATCAAGGCTCCTCCATCCCCGTAGCAGGCCAACGGTTTGGAAGGGAAAAAAGAGGTTGTCCCGATATGTCCCATCGTTCCTGTTTTACGGGCATAGCCGTCCGGAAAGGTATAAACCGCCCCGATCGACTGGGCATTATCCTCAATCACCTTTAGTCCATACGCCTCCGCCAATAGCATGACTGGCGCCATATCGCACGACTGGCCAAACAGATGCACCACGATGATCGCCTTGGTTTTTGCAGAGATCGCCTCCTCGATCCGATTTACATCAATATTGAACGTTTCAGGATCGACATCTACCAATACCGGTGTCAGCCCCAAAATCACAATTGCCTCTACAGCAGCTATATAAGTAAATGCAGGAACAATCACTTCATCGCCGGGAACAAGTTCCAACGCCATCAAGGCAATCTGAAGAGCATCGGTCCCATTTCCGCAGGGAATAACCGACGGAGTATGCAAGTAATCGGCCAAGTGAGCAGCAAATGTCTGTACTTGAGAGCCATTAATAAACGAAGCATCCTTTAAGACGGCCTGCATGGCCGTATCTATTTCCGTTTGCAAACGAAGATACTGTCCTTGTAGATCGACCATTTGTATCTGTTTTTCCGACATACAAGCCTCCTTCCTGCCGGCTATTATTTGACTTCGCTACCCGGTTTCACTGCTTTTTCCGGCATGATGACAGCCAATTTTCCGTCATAATTTTCGGCGGACAAGATCATCCCTTCCGACACAATGCCTTTCAACTTGCGAGGAGCCAAATTGGCAATAAAGCAGACCTGCTTCCCGATCAGCTCTTCCGGTCGGTAATGTTGAGCAATGCCGGAAACGATCGTCCGTTTTTCAAGCCCGTCGTCAATACGGAATTGCAACAGTTTGTCCGCTTTAGGCACTTTCGCACACTCCAAAATTGTTCCTACGCGAATATCCAATTTGGTAAACTCGTCGAACGCGATATTTTCGCGGATCGGTTTTGCTTTATAGTTGGCCTCTTCATTCGCTTTTTTCGTATCTAAAAGTTTCTGTACCTGTGCTTCAATAACGGGATCTTCTATTTTTTCAAACAACAATTCAATCTCCCCTAACCGGTGCCCGGCAGTCAGCAGCCCCGTATCCCCCAGCCTATTCCAGCCGAAAGATTCCACGTTCAGCATCCGGTTCAATTTTTTCATGCTGAAAGGCAAGAACGGCTCGAAAACAATCGCCAGATTGGCTGTTATCTGCAGAGCGATATTCAGAATCGTCGCCACCCGTTCCATATCGGTTTTAGCCAATTTCCAAGGCTCGGTATCCGCCAAGTATTTATTACCGATACGCGCCAGGTTCATGGCCTCTTTTTGCGCATCACGGAAGTGGAAAGTGTCGAGCAACCGTTCGACATCTTCTTTCACATGGGCAAAATCGGCCAACGTCTGCCGATCGTACTCGGTCAGTTCACCGACTGCCGGCACTTTCCCGTCGAAATATTTTGCAGTCAGAACCAAAGCACGGTTGACAAAATTCCCCAAGATAGCCACCAATTCGTTATTATTCCGCGCCTGAAAATCTTTCCAGGTGAAATCGTTGTCTTTTGTCTCTGGAGCATTGGCAGTCAACACGTAACGTAGCACATCCTGTTTATCCGGCAGATCAACCAGGTATTCGTTCAGCCAGACAGCCCAGTTGCGGGAAGTTGAAATCTTGTCTCCTTCCAGATTCAGAAACTCATTAGCCGGCACATTTTCCGGCAGATTATATGAACCTTCGGCTTTCAACATAGCCGGAAAGACGATACAATGAAATACGATATTATCTTTTCCGATGAAATGGACCATCTTTGTCTCCGGATCTTTCCACCAGGTTTCCCAACTGTCGGGCAACAGTTCTTTCGTATTGGAGATGTAACCGATCGGAGCATCGAACCAGACATAGAGCACTTTTCCATCAGCACCTTCTACAGGGACAGGTATTCCCCAATCCAGATCCCGACTGACGGCACGCGGTTGCAATCCCATATCTAGCCAACTCTTACACTGTCCGTATACATTGGGTTTCCATTCCTTATGCCCTTCCAGAATCCATTCCCGCAGCATCGGCTCCCATTTATCCAACGGTAAATACCAATGTTTTGTTTCCTTCATTACCGGCCTGCTACCACTGATGGTCGATTTCGGATCGATCAAATCGGTCGGGTTAAGCGATGTTCCGCACGATTCGCACTGGTCGCCATATGCCTTTTCATTGTTACAATGCGGACATGTCCCGATTATATAGCGGTCGGCCAAAAACTGTTTAGCCTCCTCATCGTAATATTGTTCGCTCGTTTTTTCGATAAACTCGCCTTTATCATAAAGGGTACGGAAAAATTCCGAAGCCATCCGGTGGTGTATCTTGGAAGTCGTACGGGAATAGATGTCGAAAGAGATACCGAAGTCGGCAAACGATTGTTTGATGATCGAGTGGAAGCGATCCACCACATCCTGCGGTGTTATCCCCTCTTTTTTCGCCCGTAATGTAATGGGCACTCCATGTTCGTCGGAACCTCCGATCATCAGGACCTCTTCACCTTTCAGCCGGAGGTAACGGGCATAAATATCTGCCGGAACATATACGCCGGCCAGATGTCCGATGTGTACAGGTCCGTTTGCATACGGCAATGCCGTTGTTATCAGTGTTCTTTTAAACTGTTTTTCCATACCTTGTTTTTACTTTTTCAAAAGGCAAAGGTAAGGATTTTCCCCCCGAAAACAAACGACTTTCCGAAATATTCGCCACGTCCGACCACTGGAAGGCAGACGATATTTTGGAAGATTCCCGAGGAGCAAAAAAACGGAAGCTATTGTTTTTTACACTGTTTTTCACTATCTTCACCGGTCGGAAAAACAAATGCATTGCGAATGAAAAAATTACTCCTTTTATACCTACTGCTCTGTCCGGTTGCAGGCTATTCATTTGCCGCAACAGAAGAAGAGCCAATAGACCGGGAGGCTGTGGTCAAACGCCACCGGGTAGCCACTACGGCTACATTACCCAAAAGTCCGGCACAGGTCGGCAACGGAAAATTTGCATTCGGTATGGATATAACCGGACTACAGACGTTTGTTCCGTTCAATACGTTATCAGATTGGAGTTGGCACAGCTTTCCGCTGCCGAAAGGGGTAAAACCGGAAGATTACCAACCCGTTACCATCGAGACACACGGAAAAAAAATTGCTTATGAATTGGAAAATCCTGCCCGGAAAGCGATCTCCAATTGGTTGGTGGGTAACCCGCACCGTTACAATATCGGACGGATCGGTTTCCATTTGCTCCGTTCAGACGGAAAAGAGGCGGACGCATCCGATATCGGGAATACCCGCCAGGAGGTTGATCTTTGGACCGGAGTCGTTTACAGCCGTTTCGAATTGAATGGAAAAGAGGTGAAAGTACGCACCGTTTGTCATCCGGAAAAAGATATGATCGGTGTTTCCGTCGAATCGGCTCTCCTTGCAGAAGGCAGGATAGCCGTCTTTTTTGATTTCCCCTATCCGGATGGTCGTAATTTCAGCACCTATATAGGCCGTTACGACACACTTTCTGCCCACACGACCGCTTGGAAACAACGTTCATCGTCCGTCCTATTCAGCCGGAAAATGGATGAAACACAGTATTTCGCAACCGTACATTGGGACGGTAAGGCTTCCTTCAAGCGTATATCGGAGGAGGCACATCGCTTTCTTTTGCAACCCGACAACACAAATAGGTTCTCTTTTACCTGTTGTTTCGCCCCAAAAGCAGAAGAGGCGGATGTAACCGAACCGGTTCCGGCAATAGAAAACAAAAGTGCGCTTGCCTGGGAGGCCTACTGGCGATCGGGAGCGGCTATCGACTTGTCGGGAAGTAAGGATCCCCGCTGGCTGGAACTGGAAAGGCGGATCGTACTTTCTCAATATCAGATGAGGCTGAACGAAAGCGGATTATATCCTCCGCAAGAGTCCGGATTGGTAAATAACGGATGGTACGGACGCTTTCATTTCGAAATGATCTGGTGGCACGGCGTACATTTCGGATTATGGGGACGTGCGGAATATTTCGACCGCTATATAGATGTATATCAAAAATTCATGCCGGAAGCGTTGAAAAGAGCCAAACGAGAAGGCCGTTCCGGTGCCCGCTGGCCGAAATGCACCGCCGACTTCAACCGGGAATGGCCCTGTCTTGCCCACGGGTATCTGATCTGGCACGAACCGCATCCCATCTATTTTGCAGAGATGGAATACCGCCGGCATCCGACACACGAGACGTTGGCCAAATGGCGGTATATCGTCACACATACTGCCGATTATATGGCAGATTATCTGTTTTACGATAAAAAAAAGGAACAATATGTTTTAGGGCCTCCAGTGGTCGTTGTTTCGGAAAATACGGATCCGCTACAGACGATCAATCCGGTATTTGAGCTTGCTTATTGGAGATACGGGCTGCGCACGGCTTTAGAATGGGGCAAACGCCTTCATTTACCTGAGAAGAAAATACGGAAATGGCGGGAGGTATTAGATAAAATGGCACCGCTCCCGGTCGATGATGAAGTATATGTTACGTATGAAGGAATTCCGGAGATGTGGACGAAATACACATATGAACATCCGGCTTTGACGGGTATATATGGCATGTTGCCTGGTGATGGTGTCGACATGGATACGTTCAAACGGACGTTAGAGAAAGTTTCGCGGGAATGGCAGTTCGACCGCATCTGGGGATGGGATTTCCCTATGATGGCGATGGCCGCTGCCCGTACCGGACAATCTCATTTGGCTATCGACCTGCTGATGCATCCCTCTTACCGGTTTCAATTCGATGAACACGGACTGGCTACCGGCGGTCCTTTCCCTTATTTTCCGTCGAATGGGGCGTTACTTACAGCCATTGCCATGATGTGTGGCGGATGGGACGGTTCGTCGGACGGGACGCCCGGTTTTCCGAAAGACGGCAGTTGGCAAATCAAACACGAAGGTTTTATTCCGATGCAATAACCTCCCACTACCGGTATAAATAGAACCTGGGGAGGTAGAAACTTTGCAGTTGGCTCCCCCGGCTCGTTATGTTGAAAAAAATTGGGATTCCTTATGGATAATGCACAAAGGCCTGGATTCGTATTCCTTCACTCGTATTGTTTTTCGCAATATGATTCACACGCAAACCGTCTGTAGTAGCCATGATGTAAATGGCATCGGTGGAACTGTACTCCGAACTGGTCCAGAAATACGTTCCGTGTACGATACGGATACCTCCCTGAAATCCGGGCACATCGGTACGAACATTATCAAATGCTGCTTGTACCAAATGCGGATACCACGAAATACCTGCCCCGATGGTACTGTAAGTAGTCGGATCTCCGGTTGCGAATCCGATATTCTTGAAAAACAGCATCCATTCACCTAAAGTGGGGAGAAAGGCCCCCGTTCCAGACCCATTTAAATTGGAACAAGAAACCCAAGAAATATCATTGTCGAAATGCTTTCCGGCATAGTAGAAAGCAGGATAATGATCGAATCTTCGTCCTCTTGGAGAAGCACCGTAAATACCCACTCCTGAAGCTTGATACGTCTTCGTCCATGTATAATCGTAGCCATTAAAATCGGCAATATGTGAGGCTAAATTAGTTGACATGGTCGTTGATATCTGTTCCGTTCGAGTAGACCAGGCCCTTGCATTAACGGTTGTAGCATTTATTCCTCCGGCATCGGTATGATTCAAGAAAATCGCTAATTTTTTCGACGGATCCACCACCAACCCGATAGGTGTACGCGTCCCCCTGTCTTTCAATAGGCCTGTTGTTCCGTTATTGAAAAGATAGACGTAGTTAAATTTCAATTTAACCTTTATTAGGTATGTTTTATTTCGCGTAAATTGCGTCGTATTGGAAAAAACGATACTTTTTCCGGAAATCGATTGATTATAAAAATTTCCGCCGGTAAAAGTCAGTTTCAGTAAATCACACGTCGTTCCTTCCAAAAAATAGAGATAAGGACTGTTGGTTTGATAGGCAGTTTCATAATACCCAAGATTGGTTGTCGGAAACGAGATACTCTCGCTTATGTCACCATAGATCAACTGGTCAGTCTCAGTAACTAATCCATTTTCCACACTGACCGGAACCTTTACTCCCGTGGCATTCGTAAGCGTAGCCGTAATCGCATTCGAAAAGTTCATCAACCCTTCCAATTGAATACGCACCCGCGCTCCCCCGCGTTGAATAGTGAATTGAACGTACTGATCCGGATCCTGATTGATTTCCGTTTTTGTCCATCCGATAAAACCTTCTGCGGAATTTTCACGCGAAACGATCAGTTTATGCTGCCCTTGATCAAAAGAAACTTTGTCTGTGCGGTAGAGATAAAAATCATAAATGCCATGCGGCAAAATCAAACTGGGACTTGAACCCGAGGGAATAAACTGTCCCTCAGAAACCGTTCCGGCAAGAGATCCTTTCAAAACTCCTCCCTGATAAGCTAAAAGCGTATAACCATTATTACTGAGGCTGCGTGTGATAAATCGCTTTTCATCACAGTCTTGTTTGTTCGGGATATGATCGACCGTAACTATCGCTTCGACACCTCCTCCCAGATCGAACGACTCGGCTGATGACTCTTCAACTTTTTCTGAACGTAACGCAGACAACTCCTCTTCTTCGGATTCTTCAACAATTTCCACTTTGAAACGGATATTTTCAACCACATTTACCATATTTTCTATAGGAGTTTCTTTCGATTCTTTATCGCATCCCGTACCGACAAAAACAACCAATAGTGCCATCATTGCGGCCCATTTATTTCTCATATTCATCTCTTTTTCCTTTTGTTCTTGTTCTTTTGTTTCGAAAATAGATTATTTGGCTTTTATAAAAATCGGATTTTCTAATAAAAGTCGATTGTTCCACCATCGAGAGTTACCTCTTCTTCCCATTCCGGCTCCGTACTGTTTTGTGCGTCTGGTTTCACAGAAGTACAAAAACTTCCTTCCAAAAAAATCTGAATAAAATCACATTCAGGTTTTTCATAAAACAATTTGTTAAAATGCATTTCTTTTTTCTCTTTTAAACGATTAAAAACGATATTCTTTTTATATACACGTCAATACTAGATCCTTGTATATCCGAATAAATATAATACGGCACAAAGATATATAAATATATATATCGCCCCCCACCGTTAACTAAAAACATAATTAATTAATTAATTAATATTAACTTTATAGATAAATTAAAAAGGATAACCGACAGCCAGATGAATCCCCATGCCGTCTTTAAAATTCGGAATATTGAAATAGCCTTTCTTGCCTGTATCATAGGGAACGTGCAATCCGATCCCCCAATCCAGTCGGACGACCAGGAAAGAGAGGTCGTAACGAAAACCGACCCCGGTGCCCAACGCCAAATCATTTAGAAAATCGCTGCCATTTAGCCGGCCTCCGGGCCGATTGGGGTCTTCACGCAGTAACCAAATGTTTCCGGCATCTAAAAAAACAGTCCCATACAGATCGCCGAAGAGCGGGAAACGATATTCAAGATTGGCTTCAAACTTCAGGTCGCCCGCCTGATCGAGATAGCCGTATTTCGAATCAGCCGGCCGAAAACGCCCGGGTCCTATACTGCGGATCGTAAAAGCCCGGAGACTGTTGGCACCACCTATATAAAATTGTTCGCTGTAAGGGACTGTATTGGCATTACCGTAAGCATATGCAACACCTCCCATCAACCGGCCGACCAACCGATGTTGTTTTCCGATATCGTAATTATAGCGGATTTCTCCGGTCAGTTTCAGAAATTGTGCAAAGCGATTCCCCAAAAAACGTTTGTTTAAGATGCCGAAATCCCTGCCCGAAATGGAATAGAGGGAATTCATCAGCAAACCGGCCTGTGTAACAGAAGCCTGCCACCACAGGTGATGCCGACGGGAAGAAAGGGGCATATCGTCGTAGGTATATGTATAGCCGATAGCTGGGATAAATTGATTTTCCAAACTCCTGCCCAAAGCGGGATTACCGGCCGTAATGGAGTCGAATTCAGCCGTCCGGTGCTGCAAGAGCGAGTAGGTGAGCTTAAACGGTGTAATCAGGTGATGCATCGTAGCTGTAGGCTGAAATTCATAAGAGACATTTCCACCAAAAGAGAGCATGCGGAAAAACCGTGCTCGATTCAGTTGATTGGCATAGATACGGAAAGAGGTATTGGCCGGATAATTCAAGTTCTCTTTTCCGAAAGAGGGGAACAGCAGGCGGGGAAAAGTCAGCGTTCCGCTGAGTCCGAATTCCCAACTGTTTATCAGCGAACTCCGGCCTGTCAATCGCTTTCCGGTCTGCCATTCGTAAGAGCCTCTCATGCTAATGCCAAAAGTTTCTCCACCTCCGAAAAGGTTTCGTTTTGTAATGCTGAATACGGCTCCCGGTCCGGTCTGATCATTGCTTTTCGTCGTCACGTTCAGCTCCAATTCGCCATCCAAAGGCAGATCGTATACCGTATTGATATGCAAATCCAATACATTATGCAACTGCGATGTGTCGACCGGAGTATATTGCATCTCCGAATAGCGGAAAATGCCTAATCGTGCAAATGCAGCCTGTGTACGTTCTTGCCTGCTTTGCGAATAGAGATCGCCCGGACGAAATTTCAAACGGTTGTACAATATTTTCGGGCGGATCCTCAGTTTCTTCTCATACCGGATGGTAAGATTCTTATACTGAATAGAGTCGGTAGGAGGTTCGTTTTTGTAACCGAATAAGGCGATCGACATCCGACCGATTTTCCACGGACGGACGGTTAAATCGGGTAACCCCTGCTGTACAGCTACCCGAAGGGCTACGTGCCTCGGATGCTGCAACGTATCAGCCTGATAGGATATATATTCGGGCCGGAAATAATAATATCCGTTATTACGCAAAAGCGACGAGATGCGCTGGCGCTCTTCTTCTAACCGAACCACATTGAACGGATCGCCGATCTTCACCACACGTTGTTCCGGATACATCCGGAACAACGTATCAAAACGGTGATACGACGGCTCATAGGCTATACTGTCGTAGGTATAGGGTTTATCCATCGTTATTCGGTAATTCACACGCGCTTTCCGTGAATTTTTCGGATCTGGCTCGATCGTAAAACCGCTTTCTCCTCTAAAATAACCGTATTCGCGTAATAGGTTCCCGGCAATTTTGGCTCGTACTTCCGGATTGACGGTACTGATAAAGACCGGCTTGGCGGCAAAAATATCGAAAAGCCACCGGCTGACAGCTCCTTTTTTATCGACTAAGGCATTATACGCCCACAAACCGAATGGGAGAGGGGTACGAACCGAAGAACTTCCCAACAAGGCATTATTGGGTGGATAGGAGAGCGCTGCCTCGATCTCGTCCAAGACCTCCTCACCCTCCCGGCTTTCATCTTTCTGCACGACCTCTATTTTCCCGATTCCGGTATACAGCACTTCTTCCTCCGGCAGATTACGTGTCGTAGAACAGGCAAGTAAAAACGGCCATATCAAGTAACATAAGACTCTTTTCATTCTTCTCTATCATCTGTTTCAGGCTCTTCCTCCGGAACAGGCCTCGTTTTATTTTTCTTAAAGATAAACAATTCATGCAAGTGTAGCATTTTCTTCCGCAGAACGATCCCGACTCCGGCTTCCGTTATTTCTCCCTCCAACAAGCTCTCGAAATTTTTATCGTAAAACAGCTTGATATAGCGTGTTCCACTGGCATCCAATCGGTATTCGACCGATACATTGTCTATAAACGGCTGGGCCTGACCGTTGTTCACGCTACGGTCGGAAGAGAGTCGGCCGCCAAGAATGATATTGATCCGGTCGTTGTAAAAACGCTTTGCAAAACGGAACGAAAAATCGGTCCGCTGTCCGCCCCCTATATTTCCGTTTTGGTCGTATTGTTCCATACCCAACGTAATATCGACCGATTTCAAAGCATTTCCGGCAATGTGGTTGATCTCGCTTTGCAAAAAGCTGTTCAAAGCAGCTCCCATATTCAGATTAGGTCCTTTTCCGCCACCGGTATCACTCATGTTCAGGTACATACCTGAGATGAGCATGGTTACAGCAATCTGCGAACGCTGTCCTTCATCCATTTTATTCAGATCTTGCTGCATGGCAGGATCTTCGGGAGCAGAAAGGACAAATTGCATCTTCAACCGCTCCAACCGTTCTCTAAAGGCAACTCCGACATTGAAAGCAACATACCGGGAAGCGCCCCCTTCTTGGCTGACCGAGGCCCGTACCCGCTCGGTAGCCGTCAGATTCAACCTCGGATCCATCGGATTTCCGGTCCACTCTACATGACTGCCGTCTTGTATGCGGAATTCTTTCAAGGGGATCACCGGCATCGCATATCTGACCGTCCCTCCCGAAAGCTGATAGCGACCGTTTATAAACATCTCTCCCTGAGGCGTGTACTGAAGCGAAAGATCACCTCCCCCTTCCAAATTGATTCGGCTGCTCCGATCGGGTGTAATATCGGCATTCAAACGGACGGACTGGTCGATCCGAACCGTGATTAAGGCATCCAATCCTCCGACCGGCAGCGGAATCTCCTTCTTTTTCCGGCGCATGAGCAATGTATCCGAAAAATCGACAAACGTAACCAATCCGGCCATGCGGTCTTGTACCGTAAGCGAGGAATTCTGCATCACATATGTGAGGTTCGTCCCTCCTAAAATTTCCAGATTCCCCCGCATCACCAATGCCTCCAATGGCCCCTTAAGCGTCGAATTCAGATTAACCAACAGTTTTCCGTAAAGGAGGCTCTCTTTTTGCGGTTTTGCATCGATAAGCTGCATATTGTCGGCCCTCAGCTTCATATTGGCAGTCGTATTCGCCAGATTCCGGAAATCGATCACCCCATCGATCACAAAAGGATTGTTTCCCGCTCCAAAAATAGCATATTTCTTGAAGATCATCCGGTTATTGACCACATCGACGGTCTTCCGGTCTAATTTAAACCGGCTTCCGACAGCCGTTACATACACATCTGCATCGTGCAAGGTCAGCGAGCCGTTTACTTTCGGGTTGGCAGGATTGCCTGTAATGGCCATCTCTCCACGCATTTTTCCGTTTAAAGCCGCCATCCCGTCCGGAATAAAAGGCGTGATCATTTCGAGTGGCAGATCGGATACCGATGCGCTGCCATCGACAAAACCGGTCCTGCCTTCGCAATAAAAAGCAGTCAAGGCCCCGAACTCCTCCTGATCGCGGAAAAAATGGACGTCGATCTGATGTTCTTTTTCTCCAAGCGGCAAATAGACGGCATTGAGCATCAATTCGCCTACCCGTCCGCCATTGTAAAACAGGCTGTCGATGTGCGAGCCGGCCACCAACATGAAGCTCTCTTCAGACGGAGCATACTGCAGATCGGTACTCAACATGCCTCGCATGGCCGGAAGGTTCGGGAAACCCTTCGAGATTGCCTCCAGATCGATCTGGCTCAATTCGGCATGTAATACCGGCTTCTCATCCGTGGGCTCGGAATGAACCCACAACGAAGCATAGTTGTCTCCCGCAAGATGGACATTCGCCTCGATCTCTTTCTTATTTTTATAAAAGATAAAATTATCGTTATTCAACTGAAAGGCATGGAATGCAAGAATCGGATTTTCGGGGAAAAAGTGGATCCGGAAGCCTTCCGGCTCTTTATCTGCACGGGCACCTATCAAAATACCCGTTTCACCGTTTCCATCCGTATAACGGAGATCGGCGTCTACAAAAGTATTGCGCAGTTTTCCCCGTAATTCGGCCGAGAAAGGCTCCTGCTTGCGGAAACGGTGCTTATGCACCCATCCTTCATACACAACACCCAACGAATCCTGACGGGCCGCAAAGCCGATGGTGTCGATACGTGTCGTATCTTTCATCAGGTTGAACAAACCGGCATCCAGCACAAATCCATTGGCGGGAGAAGTGGTCGCCTCTACAAAAAAGCGCTCGAATGCGATGTCGTATTGTTGCAGAAAATTATAAACGGGATTATCCGTTCCTGCATAGATTTTCAGCGACAAATCAGGCAACAGAGGACGGAGGGAAGGAAAATCGACGATCGAATCCCGTTTCAACTGCTTATGGATATCGGCATTGATCCGCGAAAATTGTTTTCCCATCTTTTCGATATCGGCATTTCCCGTCAATACGATACCCAAATCGCCGGCATGAAAAGAGACACGTGCCGTATCCCGATCGCTTCGTGCATGCAATGTCAATGTTTTCGGGTTATAAACACCCGTTTTCGTCTCCAACTCCCAGTTTCCCAATGTCACATCCAGCCGGTTGTTTTTCCCCATATCGGTACTTGCCTCGGCAAACAGTTGAAAAGAGGTCTGCAACGAATCGTTCAACAGATGCATGCCGTACAGGTCTATATGTGCCACATCAGCAATAAGCATTGCATCGATCATTCTTTTCCGGTGAAACCGGGCGTTGCAGGAAAGATCCATCTGTGCCAACGGATACTGGCTGAGCAGATCGAAGTTCAGTTGATTTTTTTCCAGTTTCCCCTCCATTTTAACATTCGAAACGGAAGCAGAACCATAATGGATATCGTGCAGTTCGCCGGATAATGTAGCCCGGGTAGAAGCTCGGAACGGATCGGTCCCTTCTCCTTCGGCATGCAAAACGCCTGCCAGAAAATAGAGTGAATCTTCAGGTAGAAAATGTACCGGACGCAAGCTATCGACCAGTATATCCAACGCGTAGGAACCTCGTAACGGATGATAACGGCCGCTCATCCGTACTTGGCCGGAGTCTTGTTCCAGTAAAAACGTCGTCTGGTACTGCTGATTTTTCAAAGAACATTCGCCGGAAAATCGGAGAGGAGGGAGGCGATAACGGTTTCGCTCTTCGGCCGGAAGCATATTCAGCAAAAAGTCGAGGCTGTCGGTATGTGCGCTCAAACGCAACATTCCTGACCGTCGGACACTGTCGGTCATCGCCTTCAATTCGCCGGAAAGAGCGATCTCGAATGCGCCCGGCAACGTCCCTTTCAGTTCCTTCAGACGGATATCGGCCAGATTGCCCTCGACGGAAGCCGTCAACGCAACCGGTAATTCGGGATATCCTTTTTGAAAATCGGCAGGTAACGCACCGGCAAACGTCAGCACATCGGCTTTGCCGATAGAGGCTGTCAACCGGGCATCCATTCCCCCGGAAGGAGCATCGCCGATCGTAATCCAGGGAATAGAAGCAATCACGTCAGCTTCCGAATAGGGGGTTTTGAGTTTCAGATCGGGTAATGAAATACGTATCCGGTCGCTTTCGATATGTCCGGTTAAAGAGGAAATTTCCAAGCCGGAACGCTCAGTTCCGGAAAAGGCATTCAAAGAAGCTTTGATTGTTTTTTCGGCATAATAAAGGGCCTCCAATTCCATCCGGATACGATCCATCCGGATATGCGATGGATCAAAACCGTCGGCCGGATCAGCATCGTTTTCATCGTAGGTCCATGCAGAGTTGTTGAGCCGAAACTGTTTCGCACGATAGACCGAGTTGGCTAAATCGGCCTGTATATCCGAACCGGTCATTTCGCCGATTTCGCATGAAAAAGCCAGCGAATCCTGTGGCAAATGGAGATTCAGCATCGTATTTCTTGCATGTATCCGCTGAAGCAACAGATTCCATTGCGCCTTTGTTTCGGTTGTATCGGCCTCCTCAGCCTCATATAGAAACAGGTCGAGTTCGGTATCCGAAAGATCAAACCGGGTCAACCGGACACGCTCTTCTTCAAAATCGATCTGATCGGCCCGTACCGACAAATGGCCCAATGAGCCTCTCAACACCATTCCTTCAACCTGATGGGCGGTATTCAATCTCGCCCCTTTCAGATCGAAGGCTTTCAGTTCTATTTTCTTTTTCAAGAGAGCAACCGGATGGACATGGAGTTGGAAGCTCTTGAAAACCAAAAGAGTATCAGATTTTGAAAGGACACAGGCATCTCTGATATCCAAACGGAGCGGAAAGGCAAGACGCACCTTTCCGATTTCGACCTGCATACCTGTCGATTCCGCCACGTAACGGGTAATCGTACGTATAGTAAAATCCTGAAAAAAAGGCACATATAAAAGAATAGAAGAGAGCAACACCAATAGAACCGGTATCGAGCAAGCAATTCCTATCTTTTTCATCCAATTTTTCATCCGCTTGATGTCCTTATTTCAGGCAGACTCAACGCCCTGTTTTTTCGTTTTTCCTTTTAAGAGCATCCTTATTTCCCGGCATGCTTTTTCAGTCGATAGCTGACGAAGGCAAGCCGCTTACTGTCGGGTGCCCACGAATTGACATTAATGGTCCCTTGGCCGCCGAACAAGGCTGCCAACGGCTGCGGTGTTCCTCCACCTGCCGGCATCAGCATCAATTCGACCTCTTTATTGGGCAAATGCTGGTCGGGCCTCAAGTCTCCTTTACGATAAGCGATAAAAACAACCGTTTCTCCGTCGGGAGAAACATGCGGAAACCACGCATTCCGTTGTTCGTCAAACGTCATCTGCGTCTGTTCGGATCCATCCTTTTTCATACGCCAGATCTGCATCAGGCCGGAACGGACCGAATTAAACCAGATATATTTTCCGCAAGGCGAATATTCGGGGCCGTCATCCAATCCTTCGGCGGTTGTCAGCCGAATCTCTTCGCCTCCCTCTGCGGGAATCGCATACACATCGTAGTTCCCTTTCCGTTCGGCACAGTAGGCCAGCTCCTTTCCGTCAGGGCTCCACCCGTGCAGATAACTGGGTGCCATCGGGGTTATCAGGCGAGGAATACCACCTTCTGCCGGAAACGTATAAATACGCGACCGGCCATCCTCTTTTGTCCCATGACTGATAGCGATCTGCCTGCCATCAGCTGCGATCACATGATCATTGTTGCAACGATTGGCAAATCCGGTGTAGATTTCCTGCGGTTCTCCGCCGTTTTCGGGCGAAAGCCTGTATAATTTTCCGTTACTGTTGTATACCAACCACTTCCCGTCGGGAGTCCAATTGGGTGCTTCGATGAGGAACGGAAATTCCTTCACCACCGTCCGTTGCCCATCCGTAACGTCTATGATTTCCAACACACTGATCACGTCTCGTTCTTGCGCGAAAAGCAGGGAAAACGACATGATACCTGCCATTATAAAACCGATCTTT
Organism: Parabacteroides sp.; assembly: GCA_041798765.1. Classification (GTDB taxonomy): domain Bacteria; phylum Bacteroidota; class Bacteroidia; order Bacteroidales; family Tannerellaceae; genus Parabacteroides. Next base: position 22,299 of record JBHCAZ010000035.1, read on the forward strand.
TTCATACCATAGCTTTTAAATTGCAGAAAGATACTCAAAAATCCCGAAAGTACAACAAACGGACGGCAGATAAAGCAAATCCGGGCATCGCCCGGGCGTTTTACCTCCCTGAGACAATGTCCGGATACACCTACATCATATGTTTATACATTAAAGCGGAAGTGCATGATATCGCCGTCTTGTACGATATACTCTTTTCCTTCCACGCTCATTTTCCCGGCCTCTTTCACAGCCGCTTCTGAACCGAAAGAGATGTAATCGTCATATTTGATCACCTCTGCCCGGATAAATCCTTTTTCGAAATCGGTGTGGATTACTCCGGCGCATTGCGGCGCTTTCCAGCCTTTGTGGAATGTCCAGGCGCGTACTTCATCCGGTCCTGCAGTCAAGAAGGTTTGTAGATTCAGCAACTTATAAGCCGCTTTGATCAGCCGGTTCACCCCCGATTCTTTCAATCCGATTTCCTGCAAGAACATCTGCCGCTCTTCATAGGTCTCAAATTCGGCGATTTCACTCTCTATTTTAGCTGCTACAATCAGTATTTCGGCATCTTCTTCCTTTACAACCTCCCGCACCGCTTCTACATAGCGGTTTCCGGTTACGGCACTGCCTTCATCGACATTACAGACATACAAAACCGGTTTATCGGTCAGCAAAAAAAGGTCGTGGGCGATTTTCTGCTCATCTTTCGTTTCGAAAGAGACGGTCCGTGCACTTTTTCCCTGTTCCAACGCTTCTTTATATTTACAAAGGACTTCGTAGGCAATTTTTGCCTGTTTATCGCCCCCTGTCTGCGCCTGTTTCTGCACTTTGGCAATCCGGCTGTCTATCGTTTCCAAATCTTTGATTTGCAATTCCGCATCGATGATCTCCTTGTCGCGCACAGGATCTACCCGTCCGTCTACATGCACGATATTATCGTCGTCGAAACAGCGTAACACATGGATGATCGCATCCGTTTCGCGGATATTTGCAAGGAATTTATTTCCCAATCCTTCACCTTTGCTGGCACCTTTTACCAATCCGGCAATGTCTACGATTTCGACGGTCGTCGGAATCACACGTTGCGGATGTTCGATCTCGGCCAACTTATTCAGCCGTTCATCGGGAACGGTAATCACCCCGACATTCGGCTCTATCGTACAAAACGGGAAGTTTGCCGACTGGGCTTTTGCATTTGACAAACAGTTGAAAAGGGTGGACTTCCCTACATTCGGAAGTCCGACAATGCCACATTGTAACGCCATTTTTTATTCTTTCTTTGTTATTTTCAATTCAGTTCGCGAAGATAATCAATCTTTTAGAAATTCGTTTGATTTCGAACCCGGATTTGCGCATGTTCCTCCGTGCAGCTCCTTAATGTGCTTCCAGCCAGTTTTGGCCCTCTCCACAGTCGGCAATCAAGGGAACTTGCAGACAAACAGCCCCCTCCATTTCCTCCAATACGATTTGACGGACCTGTTCAAGTTCTGTTTTCCGGACGTTGAAATTCAACTCGTCGTGCACCTGCAGGATCATTTTACTTTTCAATCCTTCGGCTTCGAACCGGTTGAAAATACGTACCATGGCGATTTTTATAATGTCGGCAGCACTTCCCTGTATCGGGGCATTGATCGCATTACGCTCGGCAAATCCCCGCACGATGGCATTGTGCGAATGAATATCCGGTAAAAAGCGTTTCCGGTGGTAAATTGTCTCCACAAACCCATTCTCTTTGGCAATCCGGATACTTTCATCCATATATTCTCGTATTCGGGGATAGGTATTAAAATATCCGCTGATCAATTCTTTCGCTTCCGCGCGCGGAATATTCAAACGTTCCGCCAACCCGAAAACCGAGATCCCGTAAATGATCCCGAAATTGGCAGTCTTCGCCTTTCGACGCATATCCGCATGGACCTCTTCGATCGGGACGCCGTATATTTTAGCCGCCGTAGCCGCGTGGATATCGGCCCCGCTCCGGAACGCCTCGATCATCCGTTCATCGCCGCTCAAATGCGCCATAATGCGCAATTCGATTTGAGAGTAATCGACCGAAAAGAATACCGAATCGGCATCTTCGGCGGTAAAAGCTTTCCGGATTTCCCGGCCCAGTTCATTCCTCACAGGTATATTCTGCAAATTCGGATTGGTCGAGCTAAGTCTTCCCGTAGCTGTAACAGCCTGATTGTAAGAGGTGTGTATCTTTCCCGTTTCGGGATGGATCAACTTGGGAAGCGCATCGATATAGGTACTCAACAATTTTTTCAGTCCCCTGTATTCCAATATTTTTTCCACGATGGGGTGTTTGGAGCGCATTTTATTCAGCACCTCTTCACTTGTACTATACTGGCCGGTTTTCGTTTTCTTTACCTTTTCATCGATTTTCAGCCGGCCGAACAAGGTTTCGCCTACCTGATAGTTCGAGTTGATATTGAATTCGGCTCCGGCCAAACCGTAAATTTCCTCCTCAATACGAGCCAAACTGGCGGTGAGCGTATCGGAAGATAGCCTGAGTGCATCCGTATCGAGTGTTACGCCTGTATATTCCATCTCCGCCAGCACATATACCAGCGGCATTTCAATCTCAGTAAACAGCTTTTCAAGTCCAGCCTGTACCAAAAGAGGTGCAAAATAGTTTTTCAGCTTCAACGTCACATCGGCGTCTTCGGCGGCATATTCGGCCGCCTTTTCAATCGGAACATCACGCATACTCAACTGCTTTTTCCCTTTCGGCCCGATCAGTTCTTCGATGGGAACGGGTTTATATTGCAGATAGGTCTCGGCTAAATAATCCATGCCATGACGTAACTCGGGATTCAACAGATAATGCGCAATCATCGTATCGAACAACGGCCCGGCTATCTTGACACCGTACTTGCGGAGAACCAGCATATCGAACTTGATATGCTGACCGATCTTCTGCGATTTCGGATCCTGGAGGGCAGGGGAGAAGAGCGCAACGATTTTCATCGCCTCTTCGCGGTCAGCGGGCACAGGCACGTACCAGGCTGCATTTTCGCAGATAGCAAACGACATTCCGACCAATCCGGCACGCAGCGGATCCGTACCGTCGGTTTCCGTGTCAAAAGCAAAAAATTCCTGTTGCTTCAAAAAGCGGGCTAAATGCTCCATTTTCGTCTGATTATCAACTAAATGATAAACATGAGGCGTTGTCGTCAAGTCCGCGAGATTCGAATATTTGGAAACACTCGGCGTCTCGGTCGGAAATACGTCAAAGAGCGAACCTTGAACGGGCATCTCCGGATTGCTTTTCCGGCTTGTAACCACCGGTTCGTCTTCGTGTATCGGCAGTTTTCCCTCTGCCGGTGAATTCATCCGATTCAAAAAAGTTCTGAATTCCAAAGTCGTGTACACTTCCGTCAGTTTGGTCTCATCCGGTTTTTCACGTAGACATTGGTCGGCATCGAAACGGATGGGGACATCCGTACGGATGGTTGCCAGGAATTTGGAAAAAAGAATCTGTTCTTTATTTTCGATCACTTTTTTCTGAAGTGCCCCTTTCAGTTTGTCGGTGTTTTCGAGCAACGTTTCGATCGTCCCAAATTCATCCAACAACTTTTGAGCGGTTTTCTCGCCTACACCCGGACAGCCGGGAATATTGTCTGAACTATCGCCCATCAGCCCTAACAGGTCGATAACCTGATCGACCGACTGCAGGCCGTATTTCTGAACAACCTCCTTTACTCCCATGATATCATAACCGCTTCCGAATCGAGGACGATACATATAAATATGGTCGGACACCAACTGCCCGTAGTCTTTATCCGGTGTCATCATATATACTTCGAAACCTTCCTTTTCGGCCTGTTTGGCAATCGTACCGATCACATCATCCGCCTCGAAACAGGGAACTTCCAAGATCGGAATCCGGTAAGCCTCAATGATCTCTTTGATAAACGGAAGCGATTTCCGGATATCTTCGGGCGTTTCTTCCCGTTGCGCCTTGTATTGTTCGTAAGCCTCATGCCTGAAAGTCGGCCCTTTCGGATCGAAAGCAACCGCGATATGGGTCGGGTTTTCCCGCTTCAATACATCTTCCAAGGTATTGACAAACCCGAAAATAGCCGATGTATTGAAACCTTTCGAATTGATCCGCGGATTTTTGATAAAAGCATAATACGAACGATAAATCAAAGCGTATGCGTCTATAAGGAATAGTTTCATGACTTTTAACACGTTTTTTTGTGACATTTCTCGGTAAATGTACGAAAAAACTCGCTTAATCAATAGTTTTTGTTAATTTTGTGCATCGTCTCGGATAAATATATGACAGCTATACGAAGTAAAATAGAAGCACCGGTTGCAGCCGAATTCCAACGTTTTAATGAAGCCTTTTCCGCTTCTTTACGTAGTGAAACACATCTTTTACAAAACGCGATCGACCGCTTATTGATTTCGACGGGAAAACACATACGGCCGCTGCTCGTTTTGTTAACGGCAAAATCTTGCGGAAAAATAACCGAACAGACGATCAATTCGGCCATCTTGCTGGAATTGCTTCACACAGCAACACTTATCCACGATGATGTAATCGATGAAACCCGCCAACGTAGAGGCGTCCCCTCTTTAAATGCCATATTCGACAATCGGGTTTCGGTATTGGTCGGCGATTACATACTTTCGTCGGCCCTGATCCGTTCGATACAGACCGGTAATCTGCAAATCATCGGCATCGTTTCCCAATTGGGACGCGACCTCTCGGAAGGGGAAATCAAACAAATGGAAACGGCCGAAGAAAGCCTCCTCGACGAGGAACGCTATATGCAGATCATACATAAAAAAACGGCAACATTACTTTCGGGATGCGCCGAAATAGGGGCTATTTCATCGGGTGCTTCGCCGGATATCGTAGCAAAATTCCGTCAGTTCGGCGAATATATCGGATATTGTTTCCAGATCAAGGACGACATTTTCGACTATTTCAGGGAGAGCGACATCGGAAAACCGACCGGAAACGACATCCGGGAAGGGAAAATCACCCTGCCGTTATTGTATGCGTTGCGGTCGGGTAGGGAAGAGGAGACGGCTCCACTGTACGAAATCATTCGTAAAAAAGATTTTTCCGACGCCAATATCGATCGGCTGATCTCTTTTGCCCAAGCAAACGGAGGCATCGTGTATGCCGAAAAACGGATGCAAGACTATCGGCAAAAAGCAATTGAAATGTTAAAAGACATGCCGGATTCGGAAGCCCGGGAAGCCCTTTTATTGTTGACGGACTACATCCTCGAACGTAAGAAATAACGCAACTTTTTCCCACAAACGAATGGATTGGCAACCGAATTACAGGCCAGTCCGAAAACTGCGGAATATATAAATATATCGCCCGAAATCCCTTTCTAAATAAAAGCTTGTCACAGTTGTGACAGCGTATTGTCACAGTTGTGACGTCGTATTGTCACAGTTGTGACAGCGTATTGTCACAGTTGTGACGTCGTATTGTCACAGTTGTGACAAAGGCAGCGTTTTTTTTAGAACTCCCGACTGATATTTTTGTCCAGATCTACAGAGAGGGGCAGGGATGCGTCATAATTACTAAAAATGTGTAAAAAAAACGGAGATAGGCCGGTTTTGACCTATCTCCGTTACATACCCACTGTTTTGTATCGTTTGTCGAGGGGAAAACGGCTATGTATAAGAGACTGTATTTACCCCAGACGTTGTTCAATGTCGGTAAGTAAGCCGCTTGCTCCGATACGGAACAGCTCTTTGTTCAGCCACTCTTCTCCCAAGACTTCTTTGACAATCGTATAAAAACGAACGGCATCTTCGGCAGTTCTGACGCCTCCCGACACTTTGATTCCGGCTTTCCGCCCACTGACCGCATGGTATTCCTTCAATACGCGGCACATCGTATATACCGCCTCGGTAGTAGCTCCCGGATACCCTTTTCCGGTAGACGTTTTAATAAAGTCAGCTCCCGAATAGAGTGCTAAAATGGCCGCTTTCCGAATATTCTCAGCGGTAATCAAAGCACCCGTTTCAAGAATCACTTTCAAGATCCGTCCCCGACAAGCCTCTTTGATCTCCTGGATCTCTTCGGCAATTTTATCGTAAGCACCCTCCATAAAACGCCCGATATTCATCACAATATCGATTTCATCGGCTCCTTGCATGACAGCCATTGCCGTCTCGGCAATTTTCACCTCCATAAAGGTTTGCGAAGCGGGAAAACCTCCGGCAACAGAAACGATCTTCACATCCTGTGCCGACAGTGTCTCCTTTACCGTCTCGACAAAAAGCGGAAATGTACAGATCGCTGCCACATTCGGCACATCCGGCCGAGTGCCTTCATAGTCATTCACCCGATTGGTCAACTGCCAGATACGCTCTTTCGTATCCAAGCTTGTAAGCGATGTCAGATCGATGAAACCGTGTATCTTCTTCAGAACATCGGGTGTAAAGTTGGCCTTTTCCTGTTTTACCAACAAAGATCCGACATGTTCCCCGATCTCTTTTTCGGTTTCTGCAATTGCAATTTTCGCAAAAGCCTCTTGATAAATGTCGGTATGCAAATGTCCATGATCTTCAACAAGATGATCGTGATGATCGTGATGTCCGCAATCGCAACCCTGTTCGTGTTCGTGTTTCATGCTTTCAATTTTTTATTTTGTAAATGTCTTTCCTTATCCCGATTGCTCTTTTTCATCAGATTCTGTGCAAAAGCAGCGGTCAAATCGACTCCCGTTTGATTGGCAAGGCAGAGCAATACCCACAGTACATCGGCCATTTCATCGCCCAAATCGCGCTGTTTATCACTTTCTTTAAACGATTGTTCGCCATATGTACGTGCCATAATGCGTGCCAATTCACCGACTTCTTCCGTCAGAATCGCCATATTGGTCAGTTCGTTAAAATAGCGGACACCATACGTTTTAATCCAATCGTCCACTTTAAGCTGTGCTTCACGAATTGTCATCTCTTCCATAACCGTCATTCTTTATGCTGCGAATCGATCCAGATCGTTACCGGCCCGTCGTTCAGTAATTCCACTTTCATATCTGCTCCAAACGTACCTGTTTGCACCTCCCGTCCGAGTTGCAGTCCCATTTCCGAGCAAAACGCTTCATACATCGGAACTGCAAATTCCGGTTTAGAGGCATGGATATACGAAGGTCGATTCCCTTTTTTCGTCGATGCATGGAGCGTAAACTGGCTTACCACCAATATTTCGCCTTTTATCTCGGTAACCGAACAATTCATCACGCCGTTTTCATCATCAAAGATACGCAAATTTGCGATTTTTTTCGTCAACCAGGCAATATCTTCTCCCGTATCCCGGTCCTCTATACCGACAAAGAGCAGCAAGCCTTTGCCGATTTTCGATTTTATCGTCCCATCAATCGTAACGGACGCATATTGTACACGTTGCACCAATGTTCTCATCTTACTATTTTAATCCATCTATAATGATTTTCGTTTTTGCTTCTCCGATCAACGCTTTCAGTTCAGCAGCATCTGCCTCCCGAATCCGTTTTACGCTTTTAAAATGGCATAGCAGGAGCGTTTTTGTTTTTTCTCCGATACCTCTTATACGGTCCAGTTCCGATTTCGTCTGATTTTTACTTCGCTTATTCCGGTGAAACGTAATGGCAAAACGATGTACCTCATCCTGTATCTGCGTAAAAAATTTAAACATATGACTTTGTACCGGCATACCGATCGTTTCGGGTGGAAAACCGTACAAAAGCTCGGAAGTACGATGCTTGCCGTCTTTCGCCAATCCGACAATGGGGATATCCAACGCCAATTCGCCGAAAACAACCTGCCTTACCATCTCCATCTGGCCTTTACCGCCATCCGTAATAATCAGATCGGGCAGGGGGGCCTTTTCTTGTATCAGGCGCTGGTACCTTCGGCGCACCACCTCTTTCATCGAGGCGTAATCATCGGGGCCTACAACCGTTTTTATCGTATATTTTCGATAGTCTTTTTTAGCAGGTTTTGCCATTTTGAAGACGACACATGCAGCCACCGCATCGCTTCCCTGTATATTCGAATTATCGAAACATTCGATATGCAGAGGTAATTTCGGCAAATGCAATGCATCCTGTATTTCTTTCAACAGGCGTGTGCTCCGCTGTTCGGGATTCAATTTTTCCGCCTGTTTCAATTTATCGACCTTATATTGTTTCACGTTCATTTCCGAAAGATCGAGCAAATGCTTTTTATCGCCCCGTTGCGGGACCGTCATCGTTACATTTTCCAATGCTATATCCGGCAAAAAAGGGACAATCATCTCGCGAGCGGTACTTTTAAAGCGGTTTCTCATCTCTATAATCCCGAGCGCGAGCAATTCTTCTCTTGTTTCGTCCAACCGTTTTTTATATTCGAACGTATACGCTTGCACAATTGCTCCGTTTCCGATATGCATAAAATGGATATACACCGATTTTTCATGTTCTATCAGCGAAAAAACATCTACATTGTGAAGGGTAGGAGTAACAACAGTCGATTTCGAACGATAGTTTTCAATCACATCATACCGCTCCTTGATCTGTTGCGCCTCTTCAAAACGCATCTCTCCGGCCAACCGCTGCATCTCGTCATAGAGCATTTTAGAGACTTGAGAAATATTTCCCCGCAAAATTTCTTTTATTTCCGATATATTTTGCTGATATTCTTCGAGCGATTGCAATCCTTCGCACGGGCCTTTGCAACGTTTGATGTGATATTCGAGGCAAACTTTATAACGCCCTTCGGCAATTGTTTCGGGCGTTAGCGGATATTTACACGTACGTATCGGATAAAGATCTTTCAACATCTGAAGCATTACCTTCGCCGTATAAACAGAAGAATAGGGGCCGTAATAACGAGAACCGTCACGCACAATGTTGCGTATTTGAAAGATTCGTGGAAAATATTCGTTCTTTACCACGATCGACGGATAGGTCTTGTCGTCTTTTAACAAGACATTATAACGGGGGCGATACTGTTTGATCAGGTTATTTTCCAAAAGCAACGCATCTTCTTCCGTATCGACGACAATGTATTTGATGTCGCAAATCTGTTTGACAAGCACACGCGTCTTATTGTTGTCGTGCTCTTTATTGAAGTAAGAAGAAACACGACGTTTCAGATTTTTCGCTTTTCCCACATAAATGATCACCCCTTTCGCATCAAAATATTGATAGCAACCCGGCGATTCGGGAAGAATCAAGACAATCCCTTTTATATACTCTTCAATTGCACCCATATTTTTTATTTTCACCGAAATCGAATAAAACAAATCTCTTTTTTTCAAATGTTCCACGTGAAACATTAAAAAAACTCAACGACCTAATAAAACCAGCAGTATATTGATATCATTCGGCGAAATACCGGGAATCCGGCTTGCCTGGGCAATCGTCTCCGGATCGATGCGGGTCAACTTCTGGCGTGCTTCGGTAGAAAGCGACTGGATCGAGTGATAATCGAACTTACCCCGAATATGGATATTCTCCAAGCGATTGATTTTTTCGGCGATAATCTGTTCACGACGAATATAGCCGCTATATTTAATCAAAATTTCGGCAGCCTCTATTATTTCTTCTTTTCGAGATACCGGAACTTTATCCAATTCGGCTCGAAAATCGGGAAGCAAACCAGCCATATTCTCCAACGAAACCTGTGGACGAGGTATCAGTTCAACCAATTTGCATCCATGCGACAAAGGGGTTGTACCCAAAGCCTCTAATCCAGCATTAATTTGCTGTGGCTTAATAGAATAGCCTTGAACAAAGCGAACTATAGCGTCTCTGTATTCCCGCTTTTCCGTCAACAAACGATAGCGATCCGCTTTCGCCAATCCGATGGCATGCCCCCTTTCCGTCAAGCGCATATCCGCGTCATCCTGACGGAGCAAAATCCGATATTCCGCACGCGATGTAAACATCCGATAGGGTTCGTCCACCCCTTTTGTAACCAGATCATCTATCAACACACCTATATATGCCTCGTTACGCCCCAAAACAAACGGCGTTCCGCCATGACAAGCAATATGGGCATTTATTCCCGCTATCAATCCCTGGCCGCCCGCCTCTTCATAGCCGGTCGTACCATTGATTTGCCCGGCAAAAAACAGATTGCGGATCTGTTTGGTCTCCAAAGTATGGTGCAGTTGCGTCGGATCGAAAAAATCATATTCAATCGCATATCCCGGGCGATAAATATGTACATCCCGAAAAGCCGGAATCTGTTTCAACGCTTCCAACTGGATTTCCAATGGGAGAGAAGAGGAAAAGCCGTTCAGATAATATTCCTGCGTCGTTTCTCCTTCGGGTTCAAGAAACAGTTGATGCTGCAGCTTATCGGCAAACGTAACGATTTTTGTTTCAATACTCGGACAATAACGGGGACCGATGCTTTGGATCTGCCCGTTATACAAAGGAGAGTCGGGGAGACCTTTTCGCAAAACGGCATGGCAGGCCTCGTTGGTGAACGTCGTCCAGCAGCTGAGCTGCTTCAGGCTGCGTCCCACCGTATCCATGTACGAAAATTTATGAAAATCGTCTTCTCCTGGCTGTTCGGTCATTTCATCAAAATGGACGCTACGGGCATCGATACGTACCGGCGTGCCGGTTTTCATCCGTTCGGAGCGGATTCCCAACCCCACCAACTGTTCAGTCAGTCCTCTTGCCGCAGGCTCGGCGATCCGTCCTCCCCGTAGCTGTGTCCGTCCGATATGCAGCAGTCCGTTCAGGAAAGTCCCGTTGGTCAACACGACACTGTTAGCCCGAAACTCGACTCCTAACGTTGTTTTCACGCCATAAACCCGATTTTTTTCAATTATCAGTTCGGAAACCGTATCTTGCCAGATCGAAAGATCCGGCAAATTTTCCAGAATCCCCCTCCAGCATTCGATAAAGCGTGCACGGTCACTTTGTGCCCTCGGGCTCCACATTGCCGGTCCTTTACTCCGGTTCAGCATACGGAATTGAATCGCTGTACGGTCGGTCACGATCCCCATATACCCGCCCAAAGCATCGATTTCACGCACAATCTGTCCTTTCGCAATCCCGCCGACAGCCGGATTACAACTCATTTGTGCGATCTTATTCATGTCCATGGTGATCAGGAGCGTTTTCGAACCCATATTGGCCGCAGCGGCAGCCGCTTCACAGCCGGCATGTCCTGCTCCGACTACAATCACATCGTAATTGAATGTCATGCTCTTAAATGTCTTAATTTTGAGCAAAGATAGTCAGCTTTAAGCAGAAACTATCAGTAAACACCTATTTTTCGATACTTTTACATCCTATGCAGACAAAAAAGAATGCCGAAAGAGGCTTTTTCATTTTTTCTGTGTATCTTTGCTACAAACAGAACAGATCCTTATAATGCGTATGAGTTTTAGCGAGAAATGTTGTACCGTATTTGAACAGGCGACAAAAACATATCATATCACCGATCATGTAGATGCCACCGTACACAACCCTTTTGAGGTAAAGAGCATCGAGTTTTATCTCTATCTGAAAAATTGGATAGATGCCGTTCAATGGCATTTGGAAGATATCATCCGTAATCCGGAAATCGATCCGGCAGAAGCGTTGGCCATCAAACGCAGGATCGACAAATCCAATCAAGATCGCACCGATCTGGTCGAGTTGATAGACAGTTTCTTTTTGGATAAATACAAAAACGTCAACGTATTAAAAGATGCAACGATCAATACGGAAAGCCCGGCTTGGGCTGTAGACCGGCTTTCGATCCTGATGCTGAAAATTTACCACATGCAGCAGGAGGTAAACCGGCCGGATGCAAGCGAGGAACATCGCAACCGATGTGAAAAGAAGCTGCACGTATTGTCGGAACAGAAAAAGGATCTTTCGCTGGCGTTGGATCAATTATTGGCGGATATCAATGCCGGACGAAAGTACATGAAAGTTTACAAACAGATGAAAATGTACAACGACCCGGCACTGAATCCGGTTCTGTACGAAAAAAAATAATGGCAAAGATTCTTATCATACGTCTCTCGGCCATCGGCGATGTAGCCATGACTGTTCCTGTCATTTATTCCGCAGCCAAAGCCAATCCGGAAGACTCTTTCACGGTATTGACCCAGATATTCCTGATGCCTGTTTTCATGCACCGGCCATCGAATGTGGAGGTGATCGGCATCAATACAAAAGGATCCGAAAAGAGCCTGTTCGGCCTGTTAAAATTCGCCTCTGCCCTTGTGAAATACGATTTCGACATCATTCTGGATCTGCATAACGTGATTCGTTCGCAAATCATCCGGACATTTTTCAGGCTGTACGGTAAACGGGTCTATGCCTTGGATAAGGCGCGGAAAGAACGAAAACAGCTCACGGCAAACAAACAGAAACAATTCGTACCGTTACATCCGGTCATTGTACGATATGCCGATGTTTTTCGCAATGCAGGTCTACAATATACCGAAAACTTCACCTCCCTGTATGAAGAAATTCCGGTCGACCTTTCGATTGTGCATCGCATAACCGGAGAAGAAAAAAACGGAAAATGGATCGGTATCGCCCCTTTTGCCAAACACAACGGGAAAATTTATCCGATAGAAGAAATGGAACAGGTCGTATCCTGTCTTTCCGAAAACGAAAACTACAAAATTTTTCTGTTTGGAGGGCGAAACTATGAATCGGCCGTGTTAGAACAGTGGGAATATCAATATCCACGCGTGAAAAGCGTAGCCGGAAAATATTCGTTGGACAACGAATTGGCGTTGATGAATCAACTCGACCTGCTGATCTGTATGGACTCGGCCAATATGCATTTTGCCTCTTTGGTCGGAACACGTGTGCTCTCCATTTGGGGGGCTACGCATCCTTACACCGGTTTTTACGGATACCATCAACATCCGGACGATACTGTTCAGGAGGCGTTATCCTGCCGCCCTTGTTCCGTCTTCGGACAAAAGCCTTGTTTTCGGGGAGATTGGGCATGTATGAGACAGATCCTCCCCGAAAGAATCGTCCGGAAAGCAGAATCAATTTTAAACGAATAAAACAAAACGACCTGTATGAACATAGGGTTTGATGCCAAACGGATTACCCACAATGCTACGGGATTGGGTAATTACGGACGTTTTATTGTCCGTGTATTGGCCCGCTATTATCCAAACGAACGTTATTTCCTCTATACGCCCTCTGCGGGCAAAGAAACGCTCCGTTCTTCAATGGAAAAATTGGATTCCGTTACTTTCCGGTTTCCCGGAAAAATGTACATTAAATGGCTGAAATCGGTCTGGCGAAGTTTTTTTCTGCTTGCCGATCTGCAAAAAAACGGTATAAAGGTTTTCCATGGACTCAGCAACGAGTTGCCTTATGGCCTGCAAAAACGGAATATCCGCTCTGTGGTAACCATCCATGATCTGATTTTCTTACGTTATCCCGAATTTTACAAACCGATCGACCGGCTCATTTATACCTATAAATTCAAACGAGCCTGTCGAAAAGCCGATCGGATCATTGCTGTCAGTGAAATGACAAAAAAGGACATCATCCGTTTCTTTGGAACGGATCCGTCTAAAATCGACGTTGTCTATCAAGGTTGCGACCCCGCTTTCTTACAAACTGTCACGGAGCAGAAAAAAAAGGAGGTTCGGAAAACCTACCAGCTACCCGAGCGTTACATCTTGTGTGTAGGAAGCATTGAAAGACGGAAAAACCAGCTTTTGGCCATGCAGGCTTTGCGTTCGATAAATGATCCTGAAATCACCCTTGTCGTCATCGGAAAACAGACCGCGTATTGCAATGAGATCAAGCAATACATACAAGAACATCACTTGACGGAACGTGTTTTTCTGAAAAACGACATATCCCATTCCGATCTGCCTGCCGTTTATCAGATGGCAACCCTGTTTGTTTATCCTTCCTTTTTCGAAGGATTCGGCATTCCTATCATAGAAGCCCTCCATTCCGGCATACCGGTCATAGCAGCAACAGGTTCTTGTTTGGAAGAAGCCGGCGGACCTGCTTCTCTCTATATAGATCCGAAAAATGAAAAAGAGCTGGCCGAAAAAATAGAACATTTGCTAAACAACCCCGAATGTAGAAAGCATATGGTGGAAGAGGGGAAAAAGTATGTTGTCCGTTTTTCCGATGAGCAAATTGCCGTCGAAATCATGCGGATATACCGCGAACTTCAGGAAGAAGCGATTCCGAAATATTAACGGAATTATATCCCTTTTTTCAATGTTTTCTTCTATATTTGTGTCATATACAAGACTATATGATTACAAAAAAAGATAAAATCCTTTGGGCGGACGACGAAATAGAGTTGTTGAAACCGCACATGCTTTTCCTGCAGGAAAAAGGTTATGAAATCGTACCCGTCATCAGCGGACAAGATGCGATCGAGTGTTGTAAAGAGGAGACATTCGATATCATTTTCCTCGATGAGAATATGCCGGGACTGAGCGGCTTGGAGACGTTGGCCAAAATCAAAGAAATCAATCCGGAAGTACCTATCGTAATGGTAACCAAAAGCGAGGAGGAGAGCATCATGAACCAGGCGATCGGAAACAAAATAGCCGACTACCTTATCAAGCCGGTCAACCCGAACCAATTGCTGCTCTCTATCAAGAAAAACGTACATAAACAGGTCATCATTTCGGCAACGACGACCGTCGGATATCAGCAGGATTTTGGTAAAATAGGTATGCAAATCAACGATTCCTTGACTTCCGACGACTGGATGGAGGTCTATAAAAAGCTCGTATACTGGGAGCTTGAACTGGAAAGCAGCCAGGTCCCGATGACCGATATGCTGCGCATGCAAAAACAGGAGGCCAACCTTGCTTTCGGAAAGTTCATCAAACGAAAATATGACGAATGGATGAAAAATCCGGAAAAGCGGCCGTTAATGAGCCCCGACCTATTCAAAAAACGGATTTTCCCGTTATTGGACAACGGCGAAAAGGTCTTTCTCTTCCTGATTGATAATTTCCGATTGGATCAATGGCGTGTGGTAAAAGATCTGCTGGCCGAATACTATACATTCGACGAAAGTCTGTATTACAGTATCTTACCTACTGCAACGCAATATGCCCGCAATGCTATCTTTTCAGGACTGATGCCTGCCCAGATCGAAAAAATGTTTCCCGATTTATGGATCGATGAAGAGAGTGAAGAAGGGAAAAACTTGAATGAGGCCCCATTGATCCAGACGCAAATAGACCGTTTTCGCAAAAAATACACGTTTTCCTATCATAAAGTATATGATTCGCAATTCCACGACAAATTATTGGGCATGATTTCCTCTCTGTTACACAACCAGTTGAATGTCATAGTACTGGATTTTATCGATATGCTTTCGCATGCCCGTACGGAAAATAAAATGATCCGCGAACTGGCTCAAAGCGAGGCAGCCTATCGCAGCCTGACCCGTTCCTGGTTCCAGCATTCGGGTACCTTAGAGTTCTTCAAGCGAATTGCCGGAAAAGGGTATAAGGTCATCGTAACAACCGACCACGGTACGATCCGGGTCGATAACCCGCAAAAGGTGATCGGAGACAGAAATACCAACACCAATCTACGTTACAAAGTAGGGAAGAGTCTGAATTACAATCCGAAAGAAGTCTTCGACATCCGAAATCCGGAAAATGCAGGGTTGCCGTCTCCAAATCTGAGCAGCAAATATATTTTCGCCATGAACAACGATTTCTTCGCCTATCCGAACAACTACAACTACTACGTTTCCTACTACCGGAACACGTTTCAGCATGGGGGTATTTCGATGGAAGAGATGTTGATTCCTTTTATTACCTTGACTTCGAAATAAAAACATACTGACAATTTATATACTTTTGCATATCGAAATCAAAAAAACAATATGAGGACAATCCAAATCGATCGAATAGAAAATATCCGGGAGGCTGCCAAAGCCTTTATCCGCGACATGGACGACCGGACCGTATTTGCTTTCCGCGGAAAAATGGGTGCAGGGAAAACAACGTTCATCAAAGCTGTTTGTGAAGAATTAGGGGTAGAAGATGTGATCAACAGCCCTACATTTGCCATCATCAACGAATATCGGAGCGAAACGACCGGCGAACTGATTTACCATTTCGATTTTTACCGGATCCATAAATTAAGCGAAGCCGAAGACATCGGTACAGAAGACTACTTCTACAGCGGAGCTCTCTGCTTTATCGAATGGCCTGAAAAAATAGAGGAATTGCTCCCAGGAGATGTTGTAAACGTGGCCATTACAGAAAATACCGACGGAACACGTACAGTAACGATCGACTAAATAGCCTATGGAACCGTCGGAATATTTTATACTGGTCCTTTTCGTATTATTGGGCATTTTTTCGGTAATTGCAGCTCTTTTCAATTTCGAATGGTATTTTCAGACGAGCGGAGCAATGACTTTCGTAAAGTGGTTCGGACGCAATGGAGCCCGTGTTTTCTACGCCCTTTTAGGCATCGGGCTCATCAGTTGCGGTGTGATTGGATTTCTTTATTGGTAAAGCGCCGGTTATCACTCGGAAAAATCATTTTCCGGTGATAATCCGCCGTATTTCGCTCAACTTATTCAACGCCTCAAGCGGAGTCAGGTTATTCACATCCAGATTTTTTATTTCATCACGAACCTGACTGAGCACAGGATCATCCAATTGAAAAAAACTCAATTGATATCCTTCACCGCTGGCGGCAATGTCTCGGACCGGTTTTCCTTTCAATCCTTTGCTTTTTTCGGCCCCGATAGCATCTTGACGGTTTTCCGTCTCCAACTGTTTAAGGATGTCGCCGGCACGTTTTACAATACTTTTCGGCATTCCTGCCATTTTCGCAACATGAATACCGAAGCTATGTTCACTCCCTCCCGGTACCAATTTCCGGAGAAAAATCACCTTATTCGACACCTCCTTGACCGAAACATTGTAATTTCGTATACGTTTGAAGGCACGTTCCATTTCATTCAATTCGTGATAGTGAGTGGCAAAAAGCGTTTTGGTACGGGCCGTAGGATGTTCGTGGATATATTCCACAATCGCCCATGCAATCGAGATACCGTCGTATGTACTGGTTCCGCGCCCGAGTTCATCGAAAAGGACTAAACTCCGGGATGACATATTGTTCAGGATATCGGAAGCCTCGTTCATTTCGACCATAAAAGTAGATTCACCCACCGAAATATTATCCGAAGCCCCTACGCGGGTAAAGATTTTATCTACAAGGCCGATCCGAGCGCTTTCTGCCGGGACAAAACAACCGATCTGTGCCATCAAAGTAATCAAGGCTGTCTGACGGAGCAAGGCCGATTTTCCTGCCATGTTCGGCCCGGTAATGATGATAATCTGTTGTTTTTCTCCATCTAAATAGACATCATTGGCAATATATGTTTCTCCTACAGGCAATTGTTTTTCAATCACCGGATGACGCCCTCCTTTAATGTCCAACACATCCGAGTCGCATACGTCCGGACGGATATAGCGGTTGGCCTCTGCCACTTTAGTAAACGAAAGCAGGCAATCCAATCTGCCGATCAAATTGGCATTCAGTTGAATTGGCGGAATGTATTCGGAAAGACAAAGGACTAATTCGTTGAACAAACGTGCTTCCAAAGAGAGTATTTTTTCTTCCGCTCCTAATATTTTTTCCTCATATATTTTCAGTTCTTCCGTGATATAACGTTCTGCATTGACCAAAGTCTGCTTACGAATCCATTCGGCAGGAACCTTGTCTTTATAGGTATTACGCACCTCTATGTAATACCCGAATATATTGTTGAAACCTATTTTCAAACTGGAAATGCCGGTCTGTTCTATTTCGCGCTGTTGTACTTTCAGCAAATAATCTTTTCCCGAATAGGCAATTTCGCGGAGCTGATCCAGTTCTTCGTCCACTCCGCGGGCGATAACCCCACCTTTATTCAACAAAGAAGGAGGATCGTTGTTTATTTCCCGTTCGATACGGTCGCGTATCAGTATGCAAGCGTCCAATTGATCGCCGAACCGGACAAGACAGGGCTCGTTGCTCTCCATACAAGCCGTTTTAATCGGTTCGATTGCCCGCAAAGCTACTTTCAGTTGTACCACCTCCCGCGGAGAAATGCGTCCGACAGCTACTTTCGAAATAATACGTTCTAGGTCACCGATCAGTTCAATATTCGATTCAAGTAACTCTTTCATTTCCGGATGGCGGAAAAAATAATCCACCACCTCCTGTCGTTCGCGAATCGGCTGTACCTCTTTCAACGGAAAAAGAATCCAACGGCGTAACATACGCGACCCCATCGGAGAGACGGTTTCATCTAATATATCCATCAGACTGGTACCTCCTTCGTTCATCGTATCTACCAGTTCCAAACTTCTCACGGTAAATTTGTCCAAACGGACATAACGCTCCTCCTCAATCCGGGAAAGCGTGTTAATATGCGAAATTTGCGTATGTTGCGTCTGATCAAGATAATACAAGATGGCGCCTGAAGCAACAATGCCAAGCTTTAAATGCTGAATACCGAATCCTTTCAGATTTTTCGTTTCGAAATGCTTCAGTAAACGGTCGTTTGCCGCCTCTCCTGTAAAAATCCAGTCGTCTAATTCGAAAAGGAAAAAACGAGACCCGAAAACTTCTTCGAAACGTTTCCGGCTTCCTCTTTCCAATAAGACCTCCTTCGGTGAAAAATTGTTCAACAATTTATCGATGTAATCGGTTTTACCCTCCGCCGTTAAAAATTCGCCGGTAGAAATATCTAAAAAAGAGATTCCACACGTATCTTTACTGAAATGCAACGCTGCCAGAAAATTGTTTTCCCGATGATTCAATATATGGTCGTTTATGGAAACGCCCGGAGTAACCAACTCTGTAATGCCTCTTTTTACTAATTTTTTCGTCAATTTAGGATCTTCCAGTTGATCGCAGATAGCGACTCGCTTGCCGGCACGCACCAACTTCGGAAGATAACTGTCCAATGCATGGTGAGGAAATCCGGCCATTTCAACCGTCTGCCCCGGACCGTTGGCACGCCGAGTTTGTACAATGCCCAAAATTTCCGAACCGATAACGGCATCTTCGCCGTACATTTCATAAAAGTCGCCTACACGAAACAACAAGACAGCATCCGGATGTTTGGCTTTGATATCGAAATACTGTTTCATCAAAGGCGTTTCTACTATTTTCGACACAGTTGTATTCTTTTCGTTATATTAATTTCTGTTCCTGTCATATGCAGGCTTGATAGTACAAATCTAAACAAAAATTGTCAGTTATTATGTATTCCGCACAAAAATACGTTATTTTGCATGGTATACTATAACAACCCGATCATGAAACAGACTATCTTCCTTGTCACGCTCTCGATCGCTCCATGGATACAGGCGCAAAAACAAAAAGAGAAACCGAATATCGTATTTATTCTTGCCGACGATTTGGGCTATGGTGATTTAAGTTGTTACGGGCAGGAAAAATTCGAAACACCGCATATCGACCGGCTGGCACAGGAGGGAATGCGTTTTACCCAGTTTTATTCGGGAACAACCGTAAGCGCCCCTTCCCGCTCTTGCCTGTTGACGGGAATGCATAGCGGACATACACCGATACGTGGAAACAGGGAACTTGAACCGGAAGGGCAATTTGCCCTCCCTGCCAATACATTTACACTTTTTGAACTCATGAAAACGGCAGGATATAAAACGGCTGCTTTCGGCAAATGGGGATTGGGATATATCGGTACGTCGGGCGATCCGGCAAATCAGGGTTGCGACACATTCTACGGATACAATTGCCAGTTATTGGCACACAGTTATTACCCTGACCATTTGTGGGAAAACGATAAACGGATCGAATTACCCGAAAACAGGCCGGAAACCGAATATGGAAAAGGGAGCTACTCTCAAGACCTCATTCACCAAAAAGCATTGGAATATTTAGAGAAGATGCAACCGGATGAACCTTTTTTCATGTGGTATCCGACAACCATCCCACATGCCGAACTGATCGTTCCCGACGATCTTATTTTTCAAAAATTCAAAGGTCTTTATCCTGAAAAACCATATAAAGGCACAGAACCGGGAAATCCGGCTTTCCAGAAAGGAGGCTATTGCTCGCAATTCTATCCGCATGCAACCTTTGCAGCTATGGTATATCGGTTGGATATGTATGTCGGACAAATCATCGAAAAACTAAAAGAAAAAGGGTTATACGAAAATACGATCATTCTGTTTTCAAGTGACAACGGCCCTCACAGAGAAGGAGGTGCTGATCCCGACTTCTTCAACAGCAACGGGATGTATCGCGGATATAAACGGGATCTCTACGAAGGAGGCATACGTGTTCCGCTAATCGTTTCCTGGCCGGGACATATCCGTCCGGGTACTGAAACCGATTTTCTCTGTTCTTTCTGGGATCTGATGCCTACATTCGATCAACTGATCCACCCGAAACAAAAAGCATCGGGTGTCGACGGAATCAGTCTGCTTCCACTACTTAAAAACGAAAAAGGGCAGAAAACACACGATTTTCTCTATTTCGAATTTCAGGAACTGAATGGCAGGCAGGCTGTCAGAAAAGGTAATTGGAAACTGATACACATGGATATACGTAGTGAAAAATCCCGCTTCGAACTCTATAATATCGCTGCTGATCCGTCAGAAAAACATGACCTGGCAAGCGAATATCCGGAGAAAGTGGCCGAATTAAAAACCATTATGTTGCGCGAACACCGTCCGGATGAGGCATGGCCTCTCTTACCGGGCGAATAACAGTCGCCGGAGACAATACGGACGAAAAAAGGCTACCGAACTTTTTTGTGCAGCCTGCCGTTGTGATAATGACAACTGTCAATCGCTCACAACGGCCGTTTCTTTTTACAGAAACAGCTATTTATCCAAGAAAGAAAAATGGATATTCGATTGTTTTTAAAGATTTCACTAACTTTGCGACTTAAAAATAGCAAACGTTTAAAATTATGGAATATAACTTCAGAGAAATCGAGAAAAAATGGCATGAGTACTGGATCGCCAATCAAGTATATAAAGTAGAAAAAAATGCCGGTAAACCGAAATATTATGTATTGGATATGTTTCCCTATCCCTCCGGAGCAGGATTACATGTAGGGCATCCGCTCGGTTATATTGCCTCTGATATTTATTCGCGCTATAAACGTTTGAACGGATTCAATGTTTTGCATCCGATGGGATACGATGCATATGGATTACCTGCCGAACAATATGCCATACAGACCGGTCAACATCCTGAAGTTACAACAAAGAAAAATATAGCACGCTATCGCGAACAATTGGATAAAATAGGTTTCTGCTATGATTGGAGCCGTGAAATCCGAACCTGCGATCCGAATTACTATAAATGGACACAATGGGCTTTCATCCGGATGTTTGAAAGCTATTATTGCTACGATGCCCGGCAAGCGCGTCCAATCAGCGAATTAGTCAATATTTTCGGACAGACGGGTACTGAAGGATTGCATATAGCCTGCGGAGAGGAATTGAATTTTACCGCTACTGAATGGAATGCCAAAAGCGAACCGGAAAAACAGGAAATTTTGATGAATTACCGAATCGCCTACCGCGGGGAAACAATGGTCAACTGGTGTGCCGCTTTAGGAACCGTATTAGCTAATGATGAAGTAGTAAACGGTGTTTCGGAACGTGGAGGTTATCCGGTAGAACAAAAAATAATGCGTCAGTGGTGTCTCCGTGTATCGGCTTATGCGCAACGATTATTGGACGGATTGGATACAATCGACTGGACGGATTCGCTCAAGGAAACACAACGTAATTGGATCGGACGGAGCGAGGGAGCTGAAATCCGTTTCAAGGTAAAAGACAGTGATCTCGAATTTACGATTTTCACTACACGTGCAGATACCATGTTCGGAGTCACTTTCATGGTTTTGGCACCCGAAAGTGAATTGGTGGAACAGTTGACCACTGCTGACTGTAAACAAGAAGTTACAGCCTATATAGAACGCACAAAAAAACGAACGGAACGGGAACGGATTTCCGATCGTTCCGTGACAGGTGTATTCAGCGGATCATATGCTATCAATCCTTTTACAGGAGAAGCTGTTCCCGTATGGATCAGTGACTATGTATTAGCAGGATACGGAACCGGAGCCATCATGGCTGTTCCGGCTCACGACAGCAGAGACTACGCGTTTGCCAAACACTTCAATCTGCCGATCATTCCTTTGATAGAAGGATGCGACGTCAGCAAGGAAAGTTTTGATGCAAAAGAGGGCATTGTATGCAATTCTCCGAAACCGGGCACTATTCCATACTGTGACCTTACATTGAACGGACTGACTGTAAAAGAGGCGATAGCCGCCACTAAAAAATATGTAGAAGAGCAACATTTGGGTCGTGTAAAGGTCAATTACCGCCTGCGCGACGCTATTTTCAGTCGGCAGCGTTATTGGGGAGAACCTTTCCCGGTCTATTACGATGCTGATGAAATACCTCGTATGTTGCCAATAGAAAAACTACCGTTGGAACTTCCGGAAATAGATAAATTTTTACCGACCGAAACAGGTGAACCCCCATTAGGACATGCCTCTAAATGGGCATGGGATACTGTCCGTCAAGAAATAACGGACAATTCGAACATAGACAATAAAACAATTTTCCCGTTAGAATTGTGTACCATGCCCGGATTTGCCGGTTCATCGGCCTATTATCTGCGTTATATGGATCCGCATAACCCGGAAGCTTTAGTCGATCGGGAAACCGATGCCTACTGGCAAAATGTAGACCTTTACATAGGAGGAACCGAACATGCAACCGGGCACTTGATTTACAGCCGCTTCTGGAATAAATTCTTGTTTGATTTGGGAATTGTCTATGCAGACGAACCTTTTAAAAAACTGATCAATCAAGGTATGATCCAAGGACGCAGTAATTTCGTTTACCGTATAAACGGAACCAACACATTCGTTTCGTTAAATCTGAAAGATGCATATGAAGTTACACCGATCCATGTGGATGTGAATATTGTTTCGAACGACATATTGGATATCGAAGCTTTCAGAAACTGGCGTCCGGAATACAAAGATGCCGAATTCGAGTTGGAAAACGGAAAATATATCTGCGGATGGGCCATTGAAAAAATGTCGAAATCGATGTTCAACGTTGTCAATCCGGATATGATCGTCGAAAAATACGGTGCCGACACGCTCCGTCTGTATGAAATGTTTTTAGGTCCGTTAGAACAGTCCAAACCTTGGGATACAAACGGAATTGACGGTGTACATCGTTTCCTTAAAAAATTATGGGGATTGTTCTATAATGCCGATACGCTTTTATTATCTGACGAAAATCCTACCTCCGACGAACTGAAATCGTTGCATAAACTGATAAAAAAGGTAACTTACGATATCGAGCATTTTTCGTATAATACCTCCATCAGTGCCTTTATGATCTGTGTAAATGAATTAGGAAGTCTGAAATGTAACAAACGCCTCATTTTGGAACAACTGATCATTCTGATCGCCCCGTTTGCACCTCATATCGCCGAAGAATTATGGCATATTTGCGGACATGATACAACCGTTTGCGATGCGAAATGGCCGAAATATGAAGAAAAATATTTGATTGAAAACGTATTGACGTATGCCATATCTTTCAATGGAAAAGCTCGTTTCAACATACAACTTCCGGCAGATATGTCGCGCGAAGAGATCGAAAAAGCAGCACTTACACACGAAAATTCTGCAAAATGGATGGAAGGAAAGAGCGTTAAAAAAATAATTATAGTTCCCGGTAAAATCGTTAACATTGTAATTTAATCGTAATATGAATCTGAAAACCAATAAAATTTACTTTGCCGTACAAGATTATATAATGATCGTATTCGGCACGCTGTTATATGGATTCGGTTTTAATGCTTTTATTCTTTCGAATGAAATCATCACAGGAGGAGTCAGCGGTATTTGTGCTTTAATTTTCTTTGCAACAAACGAACTGATTCCCGTTTCTGTATCCTATTTTTTCATCAATGTCGTGTTACTGCTTGCCGCATTGAAAATTTTAGGGTTGAAATTTTTAATTAAAACGATCTTCGGTGTCGTATCTTTGTCGCTTTCTTTGTCGTTCTTCGAATGGCTTTTAAACAGAAATCCGATTTTACATGACCAGCCTTTTATGTCGATCATGATCGGAGCTTTCTTGTGTGGAGCCGGATTGGGACTTGTTTTCTCGGCAAACGGAAGTACCGGAGGAACCGATATCATAGGAGCGGTAGTCAACAAATATAAAAACATATCGATCGGACGTGCACTTCTTTTTTGCGATTTCATCATTATCGGATCTTCTTTCTTTTTGTTTCATAATACAGAAAAAATCGTATTCGGTTTTGTAGAAATGTTTATAAGCAATTATGTGATAGATGCCGTATTGAATGGAAACAGGCAATCGGTTCAATTTTTCATTTTTTCCCAGAAATACGATGAAATTGCCGACAAAATCATCCATAATTTAGGACGTGGCTGTACGATATTGGATGGAGTAGGAGGATATTCACGCAAATCGGTAAAAGTAATCGTCTTATTAGCTAAAAAATCGGAATCTGTTGCTATTTTCAGACTTGTCAAACAAATCGACCATCAGGCATTTATTTCACAAAGTATTGTACGAGGAGTATATGGTGAGGGATTCGATCAAATAAAAACATAGAAAAACAAAGACAATTTAAAACACTTCCATCCGTTATATAGTTATCGTATGGAAGTTTTTTTATTTTATACCTGTACACATGATGAAACTTGTATTTGCAACAAACAACCGGCATAAATTGGAAGAGGTCCGGCAAATAATCGGCAATAAAGCCGAAATAGTAAGCCTTTCGGATATCGACTGCCACGACGATATTCCGGAAACAGCAGATACGTTGGAAGGAAACGCCCTGCAAAAAGCACGTTATATAAAGGAACATTTCGGATATGATTGTTTTGCCGACGATACGGGATTAGAGGTAGAAGCATTGGATAATGCACCCGGTATTTATTCTGCCCGTTATGCAGGAACAGCTCATGATTCAGAAGCAAATATGAACAAACTTCTATCCGAAATGAAAAATAAAACGAACAGAAACGCACGTTTCCGGACTGTCATTGCTCTTTTATTGAACGGAGAAGAACATCTGTTTGAAGGTATTGTCGAAGGTAGAATTACAGAATATAAAAGTGGATCGGCCGGTTTCGGATACGATCCGCTGTTCATACCAGATACATACGATCAGACATTCGCCGAACTGGGAGAAACAATCAAAAACAGGATCAGTCACCGGGCAGAAGCAACCCGCAAATTATTTGCTTTTCTATCACAAATAGCCGAAAAAAAATGAAACGAACAGCTTTTTTTCTTCTTTTTTCATACTTGATTTGTTCGATTACTTATGCCCAAACAATCAGACAATGGGAGATCCTTTTTTCTTATTATAACACTGTAAAAGTAGCGGAAACGGATCATTATGTATTTGCTATAGCCAAAGGAGATAAAATAAGCGGAAAAGACACGCAAGAGAATGGAGGATCCTTATTCCGTTACGGCAAAGAAGATAACAGTATAAAATTATATTCGCGTACAGACGGACTCAATGATCGGGAAATAACACATATCGGATACCATCCGAACACACATATTTTATTAATCGTATATAAAAACGGAAACATCGATTTGTTTGGCGATAATGAGGTCTATAATATTCCATATTTGAAAAATACGTCGGTAATCAACGACAAAACAATCAACGACATCTATTTTCATAATGAATATGCATATTTGTCGGGGAATTTCGGCATTATGGTCATTCACTTACAGAAAGGAGAAATAACGGATACGTACAAATTAAATAAAAAGGTATATTCGCTCTGTATAAAAGACAATTACCTGTATGCAGTTACAAACGAAGGCGTAATAAAAGGATTTTTAAAAGATAATTTATTAGATTTGGCAAACTGGAAATACAATCCGATCACATCCGGAATGGACGTAATTGAACAAATTGTACAATTTCAGAATACACTCTGTTTTCGTATAAAAGATAAAGGCGTTTTTTATCAACATTCTTCAGGAGCTATCCAACCGCTGATACAAGATCATACAATTCGATCCATAAAAATACAAAACAATGAATTGCTTTCTTTTTCAAATAACAAATTATATATTAACCGTTCGTTGACACAACAGAAAATTGTTCATCCGGGCATTATAAATGATGTAGCTTCCTTGAAAAACGATGGAACGTATTGGATCGCCGCAGGTACGGAAAGTCTGAAAGGTATCAAAGAAACAAACGATTCTAAATTTACTGTTTTATTCAGAGATACGACCATCGTACAAAACAGCCCAAAACGGGATTTATCGGCATTTATGACAATTCATGATGGAAAACTGTTTGTTGCCGGAGGAGGAAGATGGGCCGAACGGTATGAAAATTACGGAACATTCATGATTTATGATAATAAAAGATGGTTGAATTACAATGAAACAACCGTAGCCAAAGAAGCAGCTTCCGAATATTTTCGGGATGTAACAAGCATTGCCGTAGATCCGAAAAACGAAACACATTATTTTGCTTCTACCTGGGGAGAAGGATTATACGAATTTAAAGATAACCGATGCATTCGTCTTTATAACAACCAAAACAGCCTATTAGGATCGGCTATAGGTGATAATCCGCACTATGTGCGTATAGAAGGACTCTGCTACGATAAAGAAAATAATTTATGGATGACAAATACAGAGGCTGATAATGGAAATATTAAGGTACTCACACCTGAAGGAAAAATGTATTCACTTGCAAAAGAAGGATTGAGAAATGCCAATCTGATCGATAAAATATTAATCACTTCTAAAGGAAAAAAATGGATTAATATTCCCCGCAGCAATCCGGGTATTTTCGTATTCGACGACAATCATACACTCGAAAACACATCCGATGATACCTATCGTTTTTACAATACATTCGTCAATACGGCAGATAAAAGAGAAATTTCTTCGAACGGATTTTTTTGCATGGCAGAAGATAAAAAAAGAAACATTTATATAGGTACCGGGAATGGAGTGATAATCTGTTCTTCACCTGATAATGCACCTGAAAAAGAATTTTTATATGCCACCCGTATCACACGTACATTAGATGATGGAAGTCTTACCTACTTTTTAGATGGAGAACAGGTCAATGCCATAGCTGTGGACGGTGGAAACAGAAAATGGATTGGTACGCAAAATTCGGGTATTCTTTTAATCAGTGAAGACGGATCGGAAACCATTCATCATTTCACGACCGAAAATTCTCCCATTCCATCCAATACAATTACCGCCATTGCCATCGATCCTTCGAACGGAAAAGTATATATAGGAAGTGATAAAGGTCTGACAGCCTATTATAGCGACGCTACAGAAGGTAGTAAGACTTACTCTGAAATTTATGCCTATCCAAATCCGGTACGTCCGGAATATACCGGATTAGTTACCATTACGGGATTGATGGAAGATTCGGATGTAAAAATAACCGATTTGAACGGAAATCTTATTTTTCAGGGAAAATCTAATGGAGGCAGAATTACATGGAATTGTAAGAACCGTTCCGGACAACGGGTTGCCACAGGTGTCTATTTAGTGATGGCTGCCACTCCCGATTCTAAAGAAAGTGCCATCACTAAAATAGCTGTTGTCCGATAAATCCAGAACGGCCCTAAAAGCTGTACAAAGCATCATCCGATGTACGGAATGAGATCCGAACTAATCAATGATCGAATTATAAACCTAATTTTTCGGATATTTCCAACATTTTATGAATGGGGCGAACAGCTTTTTTCCGTACCTCTTCATCTACAAAAACTTCAGGCAATTCGAATTTCAAACAATTGTACAGTTTTTCCATCGTATTCAATCGCATGAAATTACATTCGTTACATGCACATGTACTGTCATTGGGAGGAGCTGGAATAAATTCTTTATCTGGACAATTCAAACGCATTTTATGTATAATACCGCTTTCGGTAGCTACGATAAACTGTTTTTTATCGGAATGGATAACATGTTTTAAAAGAGCTGCCGTTGAACCTACAAAATCCGAAATCTGGATAATCGGTTGTTTACATTCCGGATGAGTAATCACTTCTGCTTCCGGATAACATGTTTTCAATTCCAATATTTTCTCCAACGAAAACTGCTCGTGAACATGGCAAGCACCATCCCATAATAACATATTCCGTCCCGTAATACTGTTTATATAATTGCCTAAATTACGATCAGGACCGAAGATAAGTTTGGCATCTTTCGGAAAACTTTCTACAATCTGCTTCGCATTGGTCGAAGTAACCACAACATCGGTTACTGCCTTTACAGCGGCGGTCGTGTTCACATAAGAAATAACCGTGTGGCCGGGATGTTGCTTTACAAAAGCTTCAAAATCAGTTGCCGGACAACTATCTGCCAACGAACATCCCGCATTTAAATCGGGAACCAACACTTTCTTATCCGGACACAATATTTTGGCTGTTTCTCCCATAAAATGAACCCCGCATAATACGATGATATCCGCTGTCGTTTTAGCAGCCCATTGTGCCAGCGCAAGACTGTCTCCTACAAAATCCGCTATATCCTGTATATCTCCTGTCTGATAGTAATGTGCTAAAATAATCGCATTTTTTTCTTTTCGTAAACGATCTATTTCTCCTCTGATATTTGTATTATCAGGAATCGGAACATCTATATATCCTATGGATTTTGTTGTCTGCATATACCTTATTTTTTAATAAATTCTTACTTACAAAGATAAATAACTTTTCGTACTTTCAGAGATCAAAAAATACAGTTATTTTTCCCCATCATCATATATTATGTTTTTTATATGTTTTTCTTATAAATGTTATGATGATAATAGTCGGTTGAAACGGTTTATATATTTTATGACCGATAGTTGTTTTTTTCGTTATTAAAAGTAGATGGATATTTATCAAAAGGATATAAACATCTATATATAGTATATTTAAATTGATAATCAATTATTTAAATAATTATCAACTAAACTTGTTGATAATGGATAGTGTGTAAAAATAGTTGGATGTATAAATGTGAAAATCACGTTATATTGCCGTTGAAATAATAATGAAAAAATAAAGGTATTTTTTATTGTAAAAAAAGAATAGTGTACCATATAATCAAGAATACGGATATAACAAAAAGATTACGATTAATCTATCTATAACTTATAAAATACTTTTCAACGATATTTCTGTGTTTATTCACTACTTTTGCAACAAAGAAAAAAGAAACGGAACACATATGCGTAAACTTAAAATAACGGAATTGAATCGTTTGAGTCCTGAAGCTTTCAAAGCAAGTGAAAAATTACCTTTAGTTGTTGTTTTGGATCATGTAAGAAGTTTGAACAATGTAGGGTCTGTATTCCGTACATCCGATGCTTTCAGAGTACGATCGATTTATTTATGCGGAATAACGGCATGTCCTCCACATGCTGAAATACATAAAACTGCTCTTGGTGCGGAAAATACTGTAGATTGGTTCTATTTTAAAGATACGCTTGAGGCTGTTGATAAGTTAAAATCCGAAGGATATACGATATGTGCCATCGAACAGGCAGAAGGTAGTCGGATGTTAGATAAATTAGTGATAGACAAAACAAAAAAATATGCTGTTATTTTAGGAAACGAAGTAAAAGGTGTTCAACAATGCGTAGTTGACAAGTGTGATGCATGTATAGAACTTCCTCAATACGGAACCAAACATTCGTTGAATGTATCGGTAACGGCCGGCATTGTTATTTGGGATTTTTTTAAACAATTGTCAGATTAGTCCGTTTTCTACCAGCACAACGACTCGTTCGGTCATGGCATCTTTTCCTTTTGGATCATATTCCGTTTTCAAGCTGGCTCCGAACATACCGGCAAAAAAGTTCCAGAAACCGGCTCTGAAAGTACCCAAATAAGCTTTCAACAAATTGTAACTCGATTGATTACATTCCCTATCTATCAGTTTTATAAGTAATTTACCTTGCGAAAAGGTAAGCTTTTTCAATTGTGGTTTGTATTCTTTGAACAACTCTTTTTCCATTCGTTTCAGATGTGCCTGTTGTGCTTTTTCATCAGGAAGCGTCTCCATATATTCATACGTCTCTATCAACGTTTCATACACCATTTTAGCATATGGGAGCGTTCGTTTGACATCTCTTACCAGTTTGTTGTACTGCGCTTCTTCGCGCTTGTTTTTGAACCGTATTTTCGGATAAATGAAAACCTCGTTCAGATGCACGACTGCAATGGTATCTTTTCCTTCCAGAACTGCTTTTTGTAATCCGTCCGGAATAGTATTGATCCTGTATTTTTGTGCATTTGCATGTAAAACAAAGAAAATGCCGATCAGTAAAAAAAATATTTTATGTCGTTTTGATGTTGGCATAGCGCACAAAAATAGTCTATTTCAAAATAGTATATCGTTAAATCATTCATTTTTATCAATATTTGTGTAATCTAAAGTATGTGTTACAATTCCTTTTTGTATACATTTGCAAGTAAATAACTAAAACAAATGACTATGAAAAAACCGTTTCATCGGTTTTTATCTAAAAAACTGTTTATATTATCGCTGTTTTCATCGGTTGTTTATGCGACCGATTATGTACGTCTTCCCGACATACGAAGTATTGGTATGGGAGGTAACGAAGTTACCCAATCTATTTTTTATAATCCAGCTTTAGTGGCCGGTAATGGATCTAAAAATTTACATACAGGTTATTTTAATCGTTACGATGTCAAGGAATTAAATACATTATATGCCGGTTTTACCTACGATAATGCCATGCTTCCTACCAGCATCGATCTTTTTTCTTTCGGATATGCCGATTATAGAGCGAACATGTTCCGTTTATCGGTTGCAAAACCATTGAACAGGCAATGGCGAGCAGGTATATCCGTGCAATCCGTTTTTCTTCATTCTTTGCTCTACGAAGAAGTTCCTAAAACAATATCGACAGATATAGGAATTTGTTATGTTCCTGTTGAAAAATTGTTGATAGGAGCTGCTGTTATGCATTTCCCTGCATTTTCTTCATTAAAAAATAATGTTGATTTAAAAGGACTTATAAACTATACAATTCAAGTAGGTTTTCAATGGGAATTTATAAACAACTTGTTAATAGTTGCTTCTGCAGGAAGTAATGAAATGGATGCGTTGATCGGTTCTTTCGGAATGGAATATCGTCTGTTCAGTCAATTTTATGTGCGGACAGGTATCTCTTCCCATCCGATACTTCCTACAATGGGAGCAGGTTTTGTTTTTTCTCATTTTAAAGTAGATGTCGCTGCTGTCTTACATCCGGTTTTAGGAGTCAACACAGGTTTATCTATCGGTTATGTTTTTTAAATGGTACGGATTTTTATGAAGCGATTATTTATTTTTTTGTTTATAAACGTGTTGATAAGTATTTCTCAACTTTCAGCCCAATCTTTTCGATCGATAGATGATTGGATGGAATATTGGAAAGAAACGACATCCGAAACGGAAGATGTGGAGCGGATGGAGGCATTATATACTGAATTGTCGTATCTTTCCGAACATCCTTTAGATTTAAATGTTGTAACGGAGCAACAATTGAAAAAAATACCTTTCCTGTCCGATTTGCAAATAAAAGAAATTGTGAAATATCGTATTAGATACGGCAAAATGGCGACTATCTACGAATTGAAAAACATAGAAAGTATGGACAGGCAAACGATCTCTTTGTTGATGCCTTTTGTATATGTCGGTGAATTAAATGTTGATAAACTTCCTTTTTCTATGTATAACCTGTTGAATAAAGGTCATAATGATTTGTATATCAGTTATGATAAATGTTTTCAACATAAAGAGGGATATAGTTCATATCCTGACAGTATATTAGCTGTATATCCGAATAAAACCTATATGGGCGAACCTTTTTATCATGCTTTACGGTATACTTATACATTCGACGACCGTTTGCAATTAGGGATTATTGCAGAAAAAGATGCCGGTGAACCTTTTTGGAATCGTTTTCATAAAGGATATGATTTTTATGCGGCCCATTTGATGATGAAAGAGGTGAATAAATGGTTGAAAACAGTAGCCATAGGTGATTATAAAGTCTCTTTCGGACAAGGGCTTGTAATCAATAACGGTTTTTCTCCCGGTAAGAGCGCACTTGTTACGCAAATAGAAAATCGTACAAACGGATTTCGTCGTCATTTTTCTACAAATGAATCTAATTTTATGCGAGGGGCTGCCACCACATTTTCTCTAAAAAATGCAGATCTACATTTTTTTTATTCCTATCGGAAAATGGATGCGGTGGTCGATAGCCATTTGATACGCTCCTTCAAGACCGACGGGCTTCATCGGTTAATCCGTGAGAAAGAACAGAAAAACAATGTATCTATGCAGGTTATTGGCGGAAATATGCGTTGGTATATCATGCCTGATTTGTATTTGGGGACAACAGCTTTGACCTATTCATTTGGACGTTTATCGGTTCAATCGACAGATAGGCCTTACAATTTATTTTATTTTAGAGGAAATCATCATACGAATGTAAGTATCGATTACCTATTTAAAAAAGATCTGTTTAAATTATACGGAGAAACGGCGCTTTCTGCCAATGGAAAAATGGCGGCCTTACACACATTTTCGTTGACACCGGTCTCTTATTTTGAATTTGTTTTATCGTATCGTTATTATGATAAGCAGTATCATGCATTTTTCGGCAATTCCCTTTCTCAAAATAGATTGCTTCAAAATGAGAAAGGGCTTTATATGGGTATGAAATGGACGGTTTTTCCACATGGTATCCTTTCGGCTTACAGTGATCTTTATCGTTTTCCGTGGCTTACATACCAAAAAGACCATCCTGCCGAAGGGATGGAAAGCATGATTCGTTTCGATTATACACCAAACGACCGTTATATGAGCTATATCCGGTATAAATATAGAAAAGAGGAAGAGATTGTTCGCAGACAGGTGCGTTGGCAACAAATCTGGATGCCTTTTCCTTTTTTGTCGTTACGAACGTCGTGCGATTTTACGGTTTACAACAGTAAAAAAAGAAGCACAGGATGGATGTTGGCCCAGCATGTGGATTGGAAATCGCCGGATAATTCGTTTTTATTGAATTGGTATGGTGCACTTTTTCATACAGGAGATTCCTATAGCCGTATCTATTCGTATGAAAAAAATTTACTGTATACATTCAATGTGCCTTCTTTTTACGGTAAAGGATTCCGTATGGCTTGCTCTTTTCGTTGGAATATAGGGCGTGTTTTGGCTTTGTCGGCTAAAGTAGGAGGCACTTATTATACCGATAGACAAACAATCGGGACTGGTTTGGAAAAAATAACATCGCCTTATAAACTGGATTTATCAACAATGATTCATTGGAAATTTTAGATTGTCTGAAACTTTTGTAGCTTTGTATGTACTAACATAAAATAAGATATGGGAACCATTCTTTTTGATAAAATTGTTTTCGGACCGGTATGTAGTCGTCGCTTAGGTGTCTCTTTGGGTATTAATTTGTTGCCTCCGGACGGCAAATTCTGTTCTTTTAATTGCATTTACTGTGAATGTGGACTGAATGAAGAGCGGCGCACAAAAACAGGTTTGCCGCTTCGGAAAGAAGTCAAGGAGGCTATAGAGGCCAAATTGGTTGCAATGAAGCAAGAGGGATTAGTTCCGGATGTGATCACTTTTGCAGGAAATGGAGAACCCACCATGCATCCTGACTTTGCAGATATTATAACAGATACGATCGAGGTACGGAATCTTCTTGCTCCTACGGCCAAAATAGCTGTTTTATCAAATGCGACGATGATTTATAAAAAGGAGGTATTCGATGCATTGAATAAAGTGGATGATAATATACTTAAACTTGATTCTATCTCGGACGAACGGATTCGGCAGCTGAATGTACCCAATGCACCCTCTTTTACTTTCGACAGGTTATTGCAACAACTTTGCCGGTTTAACGGAAATCTGATCATACAAACCCTG
Organism: Parabacteroides sp.; assembly: GCA_041798765.1. Lineage (GTDB taxonomy): Bacteria > Bacteroidota > Bacteroidia > Bacteroidales > Tannerellaceae > Parabacteroides. The sequence goes on from JBHCAZ010000035.1 coordinate 56,251, forward strand.
TTTTTAAAAGGAGAAGCAGATGGTATATCCGTTAATAATATGACCGAGCACGAAATGACAGGTTGGTTGGATGCTCTCAAGCAGATAAATCCCCGTAAAGTGATGATTTACACCATCGATAGGGAAACTCCGGTGAAAGGGCTGAAAAAAGCCTCTCCCGAAGAACTTGAAGCCATTGCCGAACGTGTCCGTAAGATCGGATTGGAAGTTTCCGTTTCTATTTGATCCCTTTTATGGTCTTTGTTTGACCGTCATTCATATAGATGCGGAATAGATACATTCCGGAAGGAAGTATTTCAGTGTCGATGACAGGTGCCGGATGTTCCTGACGGAGCACTGTCTGTCCGGAAACAGAGATAATTTCCAAGCGATTGACTGTTTCGTTTCCGATTAAGCGGACGTGCGTATCAAAGTGGGTCGGAAAAATATCCGGTTCGACAACCATAATCGTTTCGTTATGTACCGGAGCGGCTTTCGTCACACTTGTTTTTTTGCTTTCTTCATCGGCATATACACTCGAAATTTCGTATGTATAATTGGCAGATGCGGCATTTTTATCGGTATATTCCATCGTATTACCGTTTGTTTCTCCTATTTTATGTCCGTTTCTGTAGATATAATAGGCTGTGATTTCCGGAAAAGCAGTGATGATTCCCGAAGCTTTCGATAGTGGTAACAGTCCTTTTTCAGAACTTATTTTTGCCTGGATGAAGAAATTACAATCGAAGTCCTGATCGGGAGCATAGAAATAGTCCCATTTTTTTCCGTCTTCGGATACGATATTGCCTTTTTGCATTACAGCCGGTCCTTGATCGGTTACGAACGGATAGAGATCTTTTTCTATATCATGAACATAGATCGATACGACCAAGTTTTGGGAGGCATCAATAGTAAAAGAAGTATCTAACTTGACGGCAAAGACATTGTTATATTCCGGGTTTTCCACTTTTTGCGTGTATGTTCTTTTGCCTTGCGATATAAAGATCGAATAAGAAGCACCCTTTATCGGATAAAAATGAACCTCTTTCAATTGGCTCTCATGAATCGGAGCCAAGTCAGCCGGTTCCCACAGTTGTCCTACGTAGAGCGGCTCTGTTCCAAATGACCATAAAGCCAGTTCGATATTTTCTTTTCCCCAAAAAACGGTTTGCAGGTATTCGGGTTGTTTCCAATTTAAAACGACGTTGTTCCCGCTTGTGTGGAAAGTAGCATTCAGCGGCGCTTTAAATTCGGGTATGGTAATCCGTTTATTGACAACAGCCGATTCTTTTCCGTCCTTATAATGGACGGATACACGGAACAGCTTCTCCCCGAAATCTTCTGTTTCATACACATAAGAGGTCGAAGTTGTTTCCGAAAGAAGCGTATTATTCAAGTAAACGAAATATTTATCCAATCCGTTTGCCGATGCCGGCGCTTTCCAGCTTATATTTACCTTTTTTTGTTTGTAAACGGCCTTCAGGTCGGAAGGAGCCGGTTTGCGGCCGTCGGCATAACGACCTTCTAACCGAAGGTTATTGGTATGCATCGGATCCAGGAATGTATCCATGTGTGTACTGTCGGAATCCATGTATTTATTCCAATGATGCGACATTTTTCCGTATAAATTGAATCCTTCCTGGTCCTCTTTCGAGCCGCACTTTGAAATGCCGCCACTTAATGTACCGACAATCAGTCCGTTTTCATTGAATAAGGGCGATCCTGACGATCCTCCTTCCGTAACCCCGTGCCCGTTGACCGTTTGGTTGAAAACAACATTCCAATGGGCTTTTTTGTCCCCTTCGGTATCATCATCTCCATACCAAGTTGCATGGATGGCGGGTGAATTGAAAGTGGATATTTTTTTATAGTCTCCTCCGGGATGATGGATACCTACTCCCGATTGTGGAGCGATTTCTTCCCTGTCCCATCCGTTGTAATATACATTGTAGGATTCAGGAATTTGTTGATTCAAAAGCAATAGAAGACCATCTGAAGCCTTGTTGATATCCGTAAATGCTTTTTTAGTGGCACCGACTATGGTCTTGTATAAATTTTCAATGTCTCCGTTACAGTTGACATATTCATAATGGAAATAGAAGATCCAGTTATTGAAATCGTCGGGAGTAGCTAGATCCCCTTTTTCATTTTTTGTACAGTGGAAAGCCGATAAAATATAGGGTTTAAGGTCTTCTTTCGTATTGTTGACCAACGATCCGCTACAGAGGAAGCCGTCTTTCCCTATTTTTTCGATAATCCGGCAGACACCTCTTTTTTCCTTTTGCCAGGCATCTCCCTCTTCGCAATTGATGTTCACCATACATGAACCGGAATCGGCCTTGGTAGTCACCGACAAATGGTTGTATCCGTAACCGACCTGAGAAATACGTATCTGAGGTTGTTCAATACTATTGCCGGGTTCGTATTCGAGAACCAGTTCATCTCCGGCAATGAACTCGGTGGCATATTGCGTGGTTTTCGGGTTGGTCCGATGCGTGAATGCCCCGATCACTTGCGAATGGTCGGCATTGTAAATATATAATTTCGCCCCTTCGGGAATAAAAAAGGCATCGTAATAGAGCATCAATGCGATGGCTCCTTCGGCTTCTATGTGCAATCGCCACACCATTTCACCTCCCGGAAGTGTAATCCGTTTCGCCTCCTTTGTCAGATCTATATCCGTATCGATCAATTTGGAAATCCGTAGTGGTGCCCCCTGACGGACGCGCCAGGCATCGACTGCCTTTAAATCTTCTACACTGAATAAAACCGGAATACGGACAGGTATCTCATTACTTTTTAACGTATTATAGGTATAATGGAATGAAACGGGGATTCCTCCTTCGCTTATTTGTGCATAGCCGACACTATTTGATCCTGTAGCTATAAAGAATAGCATACTGATCAGGAATGGAACATTTATTTTTTGAAGCATGGCGGTTTTTTTGAAACAAAAATAAGAAAAAAAGAATTCAAAGGAAATGTTTAAAAAAAATACGCTAAATTTTCTTCTGTTTTTCGATTAAGTTCCTTGTTTTTTCGATGGCTTCGTTTATATTGCTGCAAATATTTTCCGCTCCGATCTTCCGGTCGAAGCCCGATTGGATCAATATACGCCGAACCGAATCATTTACTCCGGAGAGAATCAGGTGGATACCTTCATCTGTAGAGAGACGGAACAGGTTTTCTAAATTATGCAATCCTGTGGAATCCATAAACGGGACTTTTCGCATGCGGATAATACGGATTTTCGGTTTGTCTCCCATCGTATGCATGACATCGTCGAATTTGCTGGCGACTCCGAAAAAGAAAGGACCGTCTATTTCGTAGACTTCCACTCCTTTCGGGAGCGAAAGCACCTCTTCATCATGATGGATTTCGCCCTCATCGGAAAGGTCGAGCTCATTTTTTACAACCGATACGCGGGTGGTTTCAGATACCCGTTTCATGAATAAAAACATGGCGATCAGTAATCCGACTTCTATGGCGACGGTAAGGTCGAAAATGACTGTCAACAAAAATGTGACTAATAGGACGGATACATCGCTTTTCGGATTTTTCATGAGCGACCGGAATGTACGCCATTCGCTCATGTTGTACGAAACGATGATAAGTACCCCCGACAGGCATGCCATGGGTATATGCCGGGTAAGGGGTCCTAAAAACAGTAGGATGAGCAACAATACGATTGCATGGATAATGCCCGCTACCGGTGTTTTTCCGCCATTGTTGATATTGGTCATGGTACGGGCGATGGCGCCGGTTACAGGGATTCCTCCGAAAAGAGGTACGATGATGTTGGCAGCCCCCTGGGCTATCAGTTCGGTATTGGAATTATGTTGTTGCCTGGTGACACCGTCGGCTACCGTTGCCGACAGCAATGACTCGATGGCGCCGAGCATCGCAATTGTAAAGGCGGAAGGCAAGAGCAGGTTGATCGTTTCCATACGGAAAGAAACAGGCTCGGGAGAGGGAAGCGAAGCGTTGATCGTGAACCGGTCGCCGATCGTCTCGATCCCTGTAATACCCATATAATTCTTCATAATGTAAACAACAACGGTCATCAAAATAATAGCTATCAGCGATCCCGGTATTTTTTTGGAAATTTTCGGCGTGAACAGGATGAGCAATATACTGGCAGATCCGACCAAAAACGAAGCCGGATGTATGGTGTCGAAGTGACGGAAATAGACGATCCATTTCGAGAAAAAATCAGCCGGCATCTTTTCGATCGTTAATCCGAAAAAATCTTTCATTTGGGTCGTGAAAATAGTCAGTGCAATTCCGCTGGTAAAACCGACAACGATGGGATAAGGTATAAATTTGATGATCGTCCCTAATTTTAACAAACCCATAATTAGCAAGAGAATACCGGCGACGACTGTTGCTATCGCGAGCCCCTCGATTCCGAAATTCTGGATGATTCCGTATACGATGACAATAAATGCACCGGTAGGGCCTCCTATCTGTACATTCGAACCGCCTAAGAGAGAGACGAAGAAACCGCCTATAATGGCCGTTATCAACCCCTTTTCAGGACTTACCCCCGAAGCGATACCGAAAGCGATGGCAAGTGGCAAGGCGACAATACCTACAATAATGCCGGCCATCAGATCGGCCATAAATTTTTCTTTTGAATAGTTTTTCAGTTCGGCGACCAGTTTAGGCTTAAAATCAAAATTTTTGTTCATTTCTGCCTGTATTTTAAAAATGGTGCAAAGGTATAAAACTTCTTCACTCGGGAGAAAAAAAGGATGGTATTTTCAATTTTTAATTTTTCGAACAATTTGGTTTTCATGAAAAAATTTTCTATATTGCTGCGCTATAAACATAAAAGGATGATGAAAAAAGAAAAGTTCCATATCGAATATGTTTTCGATACTGTGTCCCGGAGAAGTTTATGGAATCACCTCACCACACCTCCCGGATTGGCAGCTTGGTTTGCAGATGACGTTTCTATTGACGGAAATACCTATACGTTCAGATGGCATAAAGAGGGACAGGAGGCCGAAGTGTTGTCTTTAAAACCGGAAATAAGTGTCCGGTATCGTTGGAAAGAGGAAGAAGATGAACGCGCCTATTTCGAATTTCAGATACATACGCTTGAATTGACCGGGGGAACTTCGCTCGAAATAACTGATTTTGCCGAGCCGTCTGAAAAAAGAGACGCCATTGATTTGTGGGATTCGCAGGTCGAAGTGTTAAAACGGACATTGGGAATCTGACCGGCCGTTTCCCCATTAGGTTCGAATCCGGAAGCGTTTTTCCATCGTTTCTCCATGAAAAAAACGATTGCCGACGGAGAAACGGATTCACGAAAGTATTATTTAAAATGCCTTTCTTCGATTGTTTAAGACATTCGATAAGGTTCGGTATCGTTTTTTGCATTACTTTTGTCTTATTATCCAAAAAAAGGAAATGCTAAGAATAAAACGATTATATACTTTCATTTTACAGACATTTCTGCCAGTGTTTCTAATGACTTTCGGCATCTGTTTGTTTATTGTTCTGATGCAGTTTGTGTGGAGGAACATCGATGATATGGTAGGAAAAGGACTGTCGGTTTTTGTACTGGCAGAAATGTTTCTATATGCCGCCCTCTTTTTAGTGCCGATGGCGCTGCCTCTCTCTATTTTGCTGGCTTCTTTGATGACTTTCGGAAATCTCGGCGAACAGTTGGAATTATTGGCGATGAAATCGGCCGGTGTCTCTTTGGCTAAAATCATGCGTCCGCTGATGATTTTGATCGGCATGATCAGTGTCGGAGCTTTTTTCTTTCAGAATAATGCCATGCCGGTCGTGCAAGTAAAATTATATACGCTTCTTTGGTCTATACAGCAAAAATCGCCGGAATTGGAAATTCCGGAAGGCGTTTTCAATAGCCAGATTACCAATTTCAATGTCTATGTAAAGCATAAAGATAAAAAAAACGGCTTGTTGCGGGATCTGATGATTTACGATTATTCGGCCGGCTTTAACAATGCCCGTGTGATAGTGGCCGACTCCGGTCGCTTGAAAGCCTCTGAGGATAAAACGTTTTTGATCCTTTCACTCTATAGTGGCGAATCGTTCGAAAATCTGAAAGACCAGTCTGCTGAATCGGGAACAAGAGCAGCTGTACCTTACAGCCGCGAAACTTTTTCTTCGCGGGAGATTCTGATGGAATTCGATGCCAATTTCAACCGGGCGGACGAATCGTTGATGACAGGGATGTTTGTCGGAAAAAAAATGGAAGATCTGCGCCTTTTTATCGATTCGATGAGTGTCAGGTTAGATAGCATACGATCGGATAATGCCCGTAATGTGCTCCGAAACTCCTATTTACGTACATTCTCCAATCAAGAACCCCTACAGTCTGGATTTGAAAACAATAAAGAGACTGATGTAGAGCTGACCATCGAAAAGACCGTGTCGAAAAGTTCCGAAGAACAACGGGTACCGGCAATCGTATTGAATTACGACAGTCTTTTACAAGCGATGGATTCGGGTAAGAAAGCCGCTTTGTATACACGGGCAAAATCGAATATAGAGATGGCGAAAACCGATTATTTTTTTAAAGCGGCTACCTTGGGCGATGAGGCCTATAAAGTCAGGCGACACCAGACCGAGTGGCACAAGAAATTTACCTTGTCGTTTGCCTGCTTGGTGTTCTTTTTCATCGGTGCCCCTTTAGGAGCCATTATCCGAAAAGGCGGATTAGGCATGCCGGTGGTTATTTCCGTGTTTCTGTTCATTTTTTATTATATTATCGACAACATCGGTTTTAAAATGGCGCGCGACGGTATATGGCCGGCTTGGGAGGGCATGTGGTTGAGTTCGGCCGTCTTGACGCCATTAGGTGGATTCCTCACCTATAAAGCGGTGAAAGATTCGGTTATCCTGAATGCCGATACTTATTTGAATTCGCTTAAAAACCTGATCGGAAAACGGGCCGGCAGGAAAATAGAGCGGAAGGAGGTACTGATTTATACTCCCGACTATCCGAAGACAGTGCTTCTTCTGGAAGAACTGATAGCCGACTGCAAAGCATATTTGTTGCTACACAAGCGCTGGATGAACTATTTCGGGTATTGGAAACAGGGAGGCAAGGATATACAAGTGGCGGCAATCGGACAGAAAATGGAGGAAATTGTAGAAGAGTTGGCCAATTCGGATCAAAATCTGGTACTGAATAAATTGATGGACTATCCCTTCATGGGGGGATATAACCTTTTGGGAACGAAATTGGATAAAAAGTGGGGGATGGCTATCGGACTCTGTTTCCCTATTGGAATACCACTTTATCTGATCGCCGCTTATCAGCGGAAATGGATGTTGCATGATATGCAGGTTATATTGAAAACAAGCGAGGAACTGATCGATATAACCACCGGAAATCGGTAGATTATGATTATTAAATGTATCTTTGTCAAATAAATGAAGAAAAATATGAGCGAATTGAAAATGAATACCATTGAAGAAGCGATTGAAGATTTCCGTCAGGGAAAGTTTTTGATCGTGATAGACGATGAAGATCGTGAAAACGAAGGTGATTTCATTATTGCCGCAGAGAAAATAACCCCCGAACATGTCAATTTCATGTTGAAACACGGACGCGGCGTACTCTGTGCCCCTATTACTGAAGAACGTTGCCGGGAATTGGAATTGGAGATGCAGGTGTCGGATAATACTTCCTTGTTGGGAACTCCTTTTACCGTTACGGTCGATAAATTGGGAGGAGGATGTACGACGGGCGTTTCGATGTTCGACAGGGCGGAAACCATTCGCGCACTCGCCGATCCGAAAACGAAACCTTCCGATTTGGGTCGTCCCGGACATGTCAATCCGCTACGTGCCCGCTCCAGAGGCGTACTTCGCCGTGCCGGTCATACGGAGGCGACGGTCGATCTGGCACGTTTGGCAGGGCTTTATCCGGCCGGAGCATTGATCGAAATTATCAACGAAGACGGCACGATGGCGAGGTTACCCCAGCTGATCGAAGTGTCGAAAAAATTCGGTATCAAGATAATATGTATCAAAGACTTGATCGCTTATCGTTTGCGGACGGAATCGATTGTCGAAAAAGGAGTGGAAGTCGATTTGCCGACGCAGTACGGCCATTTCCGCTTGATTCCGTTCAGGCAGAAAAGCAACGGCCTGGAACATGTGGCGCTGATTAAAGGAACGTTTGAAAAAGACGAACCGGTATTGGTACGTGTACACTCTTCTTGTGTGACGGGAGATATTTTCGGTTCCATGCGCTGCGAATGCGGCGAACAGTTGCATAAGGCTATGCAGCGGATCGAAAAAGAAGGAAAAGGGGTGATTGTATACTTGAACCAGGAAGGGCGCGGAATAGGTTTGATGGAGAAGATGAAAGCCTATAAATTGCAGGAAAACGGCCTGGATACGGTAGATGCCAATCTGCATCTCGGGCATGGTGCGGATGAGCGCGATTACGGAGTGGGAGCACAAATTCTCCGGCATATCGGGGTTACGCAGATGAAATTGATGACCAATAATCCGGTCAAAAGAGTCGGATTGGAGGCTTATGGGCTCACCGTGGTCGAAAATATCCCGATAGAAATAGCGCCCAATCCCTATAACGAATTCTATATGAAGACGAAAAAAGAGAGAATGGGACATACACTTCATAACATCAAATAATATAATATAAAAATTCACTATGACACAGGTATCCGCACGTTTAGCAAGTTTATCGCCTTCTGCAACGTTGGCGATGTCTCAAAAAAGTAACGAATTGAAAGCCAATGGCATTGATGTAATTAATCTGAGTGTGGGCGAACCGGATTTTAACACGCCGGACCATATCAAGGAGGCGGCTAAACAAGCTGTAGACAATAATTTCTCCCGTTATTCTCCCGTTCCGGGTTATCCGGATTTGCGGAATGCAATCGTTGCTAAATTGAAGAAAGAAAACGGATTGGAATATACAGCCAATCAGATTTCTTGTGCCAACGGCGCTAAACAGTCCGTTTGCAATGCGATACTGGTTTTGGTAAATCCGGGTGATGAGGTTATCATTCCGGCTCCTTTTTGGGTGAGTTATCCGGAGATGGTCAAATTGACGGAAGGAACGCCGGTAATCGTTTCTGCCGGGATCGAGCAGGATTTCAAAATTACGCCGGCACAGCTGGAGGCTGCTATTACGCCGAAAACCAAAGCATTGATACTGTGTTCGCCTTCCAATCCGACCGGATCGGTTTATAGTGCCGACGAACTGGCCGCTATAGCAGACGTTTTGAAAAAATATCCCGAAGTCATCGTGATTGCCGATGAAATCTACGAACATATCAATTATGTAGGCAAACACAGCAGTATCGCCCAGATAGCTGGCATGCAGGAGCGTACCGTAATCGTGAACGGCGTTTCCAAAGCCTATGCGATGACCGGATGGCGTATCGGGTTTGTTGCCGGTCCGGAATGGATCGTAAAGGCAATCAACAAGTTGCAGGGACAGTATACCTCCGGTCCTTGTTCGGTTTCTCAAAAAGCGGCCGAAGCTGCTTATACGGGGACGCAAGAGCCGGTAGAAGAGATGCGGAAAGCTTTCGAACGGCGTCGTAATTTAATTGTCTCCTTAGCGAAAGAGATTCCCGGGTTTGAGGTGAATGTTCCGGAAGGGGCTTTCTATCTCTTCCCGAAATGCAGTTTCTATTTCGGAAAATCCGATGGCACGCACCAGATAAAGGATGCCGATGATTTAGCAATGTATCTGTTGGAAGTGGCGCATGTCGCTTGTGTAGGCGGTGCATCTTTCGGTGCTCCGGAATGTATCCGCATGAGTTATGCAACCAGCGATGCCAATATCGAAAAGGCAATCAGCCGTATGAAGGCGGCCTTGGCTCTTTTAAAATAAAAAGGTTTTCGACTGTCGTTTTATCAGTCGCTGGAAAGAGGTATCTCAAAAGGATACCTCTTTTTTTGTGGCAGACCGACCGTACTTGATAATACGTTTGTCACAACTGTGACGTCGGGAGCGTTTTTTCAGAAGTCCCGACTGACAATTTTATCAGGTTTTTCTGTATACCAGAACACGTGCTCCGGCGGATAATGTGATGGTAAACCGATCGGAAAGTGCTTCATTGAGAGTTCCCTGCCACCATTCCGTCAGTCGTCTTTTTTCTATTTTCCATCGCAGACCTTTGGTGGTGATTTCCCCTTCCGGCATCATTGAAAAGATGGAAACTTGTTGACCTTCAGTGCTTTTTAAACATGTACTTTGCAGTAGCGGAGTAAATAATCCGTAGTCCGACAACATCTCGATACGTTTGAAAAAGGGGGCGTAACTCATTAATAGGGAGATGTTTCCCAATGTGTGATCTTCTCTTAGTCCGGTTGCCCCAATGATCAACACTTCGTTTTCTCCTTTTTGAAGGGCAAAACGAACGGCCTTTGTCAGATCGTTTATTTCCTGGTCCTGAACAATATGTATACGGTCGGCATACCGTGTAAATGCCTCTTGCGGTATGCTGTCCAAATCGCCGACGATTGCATCCGGAACGATACCCGCCTTTTCTAATTTACCTATAGCCCCGTCGCAGGCAATGATCGTGTCTGCCTGTTGTAACAATGTCAAGGGCAACGCTTTCTTCGGAAAGTCGCCATTGGCTACCACGATACATTTATAAGGTTCTATCATCGGTTTCTATTCCTTTCTTTTTCCACATATACAATCCTGCAAAAGCCAACAATGCATAGCAAAAATACAACAGCATCGTCGGGTACAGGTCGCGTAAATAATACAGATATACAGAAACAAAATTAATAATAATCCAATATATCCAGTGTTCGATGATACGTCGGGCGAGCATCCAGGTCGCCACGATTCCGGCGGCGGTTGTAAAGGCATCCCCCACCGGGATCGGCGAATCGGTCCATTTGTGCAGCACAGCGTACAACAGACCGTACAGAACTGCCGTTGCCGATACGGTTCCGAGTAGCGACCGAAGTGTCAGGCGACGGTATAGAATGGTTTCCGCTTCCTGCTTCTTCCTCTTTTCTCCGCTTTCCGACCATTTTCTGAAACCGTAGATACTGATAGCTACATAGTAGATATTCAGTCCCATGTCGGCATATATTTTGGCAAAGAAGAAGACAAAAATATAAGCAAACGAAGTCAGAAACCCGACAATCCACATCGCCCGATGCTGTTTGATCTCTAAAAAGAGGTAGAGCAAGCCCGATGCTACCCCGAAATATTCCAGCAACCGTTCCATGCCTGTTTCTTCAGAATTTGAATGTCACACGTGCCATGGCATGGGTACCGGCTTGGGTAAAATAACCGTCTTCCTTGTATCGTTTTCCATCGACAATCGCCGAGTAGACCCATGCATTAGTTTCATATTGTTCATTAAAGAGGTTGTTTACGGTGACGTCTACACGGATTTCTTTCATAAAACGGGGCATAAATGTATATCCTACCTGCAGGCTGTTTACAAAATAAGGATCGATCGAACGGTCGCGGGCGGAGGTATTATCGATATATTGCCGGCCGACAAAATGTGAATTGAAACTTGCCGAAAACCCTTTCCATGCGAAATCGAATATGCTGTTGGCAATCAGGTCGGGCGAAAAAGCAATATTGGTGGTTCCGATATTGTTGCGGTCTTCGCGAAGGTAATTCCAATCGGCATCGTAAACCGAGATGTTTTCCGTGAAATGCTTGATTTTATTCCGGCTTATCGTCAGGTTTCCGTTCCAATTCAGCCAAGAAGTTATTTGGATGCCTCCGGTCAGTTCAATACCCATCCGGTAACTGTCTTTGATATTGGAGGTCAAAGCTTCGCCTATTTCACTGATTTTTCCGGTAAGGATCAGTTGGTCTTTATAATCCATGAAATAAAGATTGATTCCTGCATGGAAGCGTGGACGCGTAAATGTATATCCTGCTTCGTAATCGAACAATGTTTCATGGCGGGGTTGTTCGTTTGGACCGGCTTCCGTAAAATTGTCGCGATTGGGTTCCCGGTGGGCAACCGAGAAAGAGGCAAAGGCATTGTGAGAGTCTTTTTGGAAGTGGAGTCCTGCTTTCGGATTGAAGAAATTCCAGTTCTTTTGGATATCCACATGGTCTCCGGCTTTGTCGTCGCTTCCTTTGATGGAATAATCGATTCCCCGGTATTGCAGATCTGCATAAGCGGAGAGGGCGGGAAGAACCCGGTAGGTTGCTTTGGCATACACATTATAATCCAGTTTATCCCCTCTGTTTCGGTAATATTCATAATCGGGCATAGGCAAGGCATTGGCCTGTTTGACCCACATGACACGTCCGAAGTGGTCGCCATCATACCGGTTTATAGCTCCCCCTAAGGAGAATTGCAGCTGTTCGGAGCGATAATTGGCACTGTAGATAGCCCCGTAAAAATCGTTATCCAGCCATTTCCGGCGTACTAAGTCCGATTTTGTCAAAAGAGTTCTTTCCGGGGTGACAAATGCTTGCAATTTGTAACTTTTATATTTTGCACCGGCTTTATAGTCTTCATAATATCCCTTTCCCGGTGTATAATGCAGGGTAAGGTTCATGTTCCAGAAATCGTTCAGGCGCTGGCTTCCGGTCAGGTGATAATGTTGTTGCCAATAATTATCGGTTTGATTGTCATAATACTTCGTCACATCGTTTTCACTGTATTCCCCGCACGGATTGTAGGTGCGGTTGGTTTTCAGCAGATAAGAAGGCACGCCGTTCCAAGCCTGATAAGTGGTTTCTCCGCTGCCGAACGTCTGAAAACGAATGAATGTGTTTGTGCTGTAATAAGCCGCTGAAACGAAATAGGCGTGCATGTCGGCTCTGGCACGGTCGATATAGCCGTCGCTTTGAATGTCGGAATAACGTGCATCGAAAACAAAATGGTTTCCGATCAATCCGGTTCCGCCTTTAGCGGTGTGTCTGACTGTACCGAAAGCGCCAACCGAAAGCGCATATTCGGCATAGGGTTTCAAATCGGGTTTTTGCGTTTGCAAGGCGACTGTCGCTCCAAAAGCTGCCGAACCGTTGGTAGAGGTTCCCACCCCTCGTTGGATCTGTATGTTATCGACCGAAGAGGCGATGTCGGCCATATTCACCCAAAATACCGTATGCGATTCCGAGTCGTTCATCGGTACTCCGTTTACGGTAATATTGATACGATTGGCATCTGTTCCGCGGATTCGGAATCCGGAATATCCGATTCCCGTTCCGGCATCCGATGTCATGATAACGGAAGGCGATTGCAGGAGTTGAAACGGGATTCCCTGTCCGTCGTTCCGTCGGCTCAATTCTTTTTGCGATATCTCGCTGTAAGCAACAGGGGTTTCCTTGTTCACTTTGGTTGCTGTAACCACAACTTCATCGAGCGGAATGTCGCGGACTATTCGTACAGAGTCGATTCCTTCCGGTTGTTTTCCGTATACAACGGCAGATGCAGCCCATAAAGCGGCTAAAACAGATACTTTTTTCATTTTTTTTTGCCTTTTACGCTGTTTGATAACACACATACCCGCACGAATGCAGACAGGAACAATCCTGCAGGCTATTATTCACAAAATAAAAAGAATAGAAGGAGGTAGGTTTTTTTTACGCGCGATACACATTTCCCTTCGGCGGCATTATCCGTATCAGGTTCTATGGGTATAATCTCAGCCTGTCTTACCGATTCGAACGGCATAAAAAACAAGCACCCCTTTGTATTCGGGCGCAAATATAGATAGAAAATCGAACATCCGCCAAATTTTCATTCGATTTTTCAGGTTGATTCGCTTACATATGGTTGTGTATCATCGGAGAAATTGCTAAAAAAGGCTTCCGACTGCTGTTCGGATAGCCTTTTTTCTATTTTGAAGCTCGCATTTTTAATCGGCCGGATGTGTAGTATAATAATAAAAAAACAGACAGAATATCGCGTAGAAAACGAGATTAGTAGCTCCGGGGTACATCAGCAATACGCTTAAGCCGAATGCAAGCATGATAAAGGTCAACGTACCTGTAATCATTGCGATGGAGAAAAATAGTTTATTTTTCGCTGGCAGGAATTCGCGCTTTACTACACTGATGATAAGTAGGATTGCTACCGTTATTTCGAAAACACCGAGCAAATAAATGAACGGTGGTATGCCACCGGGCAACTGTGCTAAAAAGCTGTCTTTGAACATTTCCACATACTTTGGAATGACTTCTTGAGGGGCAAATATTTTCTGAAATCCGGGCTGTCCCATCGTATATATCATGGTAAAGAACAGAGGGAGTACTTTTAATTTTTCGAAAAGCGTATCAATGCTTTCGGTGTGCTTTTCCACATACCACAACAGGAGATAGAGCAGCCCCGTATAATAAAACAGATTGGCGGCGGCTTGATGATTGGAGATCATCCTGACGGCAAAACCATACATCACAACCGACAAGATCGCTGTCCATATTCCCCATTTCAGTATCCGGGTATCCTGATGAAAAAGAAATTGCCTTTTGATGAGCGCCGTAATCAATAGAAGGACTGTGAGTATTTGCAAGGCTGCAACGAACAACATGGCAGGCATGGAAAAAGAAGGGAGCGTTTCTACAGGGATCCGATTGTAGAAGTTCATGAATGTCCCGATCGTTTCCGGATTCCCTTGGATCAGTGTTATTCCATTAATGAACATGCTGAATATCAAACCAATAACTACAGGTACAAGTATCAACTCTGAGACTGTTATTTTTTTCATCGTTTTATCGTTTATTTTTCGTTTGTAATTTAATAATGTATATTATATGCTTCCGGAGCAAAATCTATTAGATATTAAAAGCGCCAAAAGGTTTAATGCTATGCTAAAAAAGTGTACCTTTGCGCTGTTTTTGGTTTCGCTGCTTCCTGTTCCTGTGGAAGAGCGATGAAAAGGGAACCGGGTGAAAATCCCGGACAGACCCGCTGCTGTGAGTTTCCGAACTGTTTTCGAAACTGCTGATGCCACTGTCTGAAAAAGGATGGGAAGGCTTTCGAAAATGAAACAAGTCAGAAGACCTGCCAAAAATATGAATGTTTATGGATGCTTTCGGGGAATAAAGCACTAAAAAACAGCATCGGTTTCCGTTTCTTGAAATAATGAAGAGCGGGTCTTTTTTTGTGCAGTTTGTCTCCCGGAACATAAAGTATCGACTGATATGAAAAGGCGTATATTTTTTTTAGTACTGTGCTTTGCGGTATTGCTGTCGGGTGTATATGCACAAGATCAGCAATATGTGCTTTCTGGAAAAGTAACCGATAAGGAGGGTAAACCGTTGCCGGCGGTGGCGGTGGCGATCGAAAACTCCTCTGTGGGGACCTATACCGATGATAATGGGGCTTATCGGCTGGCAGTCACTGCTGGTCAGAAAAGCCTGGTGGTCTCTTGTATCGGGTATCAACCGGTCCGGAAAACGGTTGTTGTCGGCCGCGACCGGATATTCGATTTTGTGCTTGCCGAAAGCAGTGTGGCGCTTCATAGTGTCGAAGTATATGGAAAAACGAAGACCCAGAAGGTGCGCGAAGGCGCTTTCTCGGTGAATGCCATCGATATCAAACCGATTGTCGGCACGCTCAACAATTTGAATACGATGGTCGACCGGACGACCGGTATCAAAGTGCGGGAAGAAGGTGGAGTCGGCTCCGATTTTGACCTTTCGATTAATGGCATGTCCGGTAATTCAGTTCGTTATTTTATCGACGGAATTCCGCTTTCGGCAAAAGGAAGTGGTGTGAATCTGGCTAATTTGCCTGTCAATATCATTGATCGCATCGAAATTTATAAAGGGGTCGTGCCGGCAGCATTGGGGGCCGATGCGTTGGGAGGGGCTATCAATATCATTACGAAAGAGGAAAAAAATAATTATTTGGATGTATCCTATGGAATAGGCTCTTTTCATACCCATAAGGTAAACCTGTACGGGCAGTATGTCGATCGCAAAACCGGAATTGCGCTGCATCCGACTGTTGCCGTCAATTTTTCGAAAAACGATTATAAGATGTGGGATGTAGAAGAGTGGAACGAGGCCGCAGGAAAGTATGTGCCGGTCGATAAAAAGCGTTTTCACGACGATTACCTGTCGTTGTTGTTCCAGATAGAAGGGGGTGTTGTGAATAAAAAGTGGGCGGATGCCTTTTTTGTCTCTGCCTCCTATACCGCGACCGACAAGGAATTACAGACCGGCTCCATTCAGAAGATCGTATACGGAGAGGCGCGGCGCGAACAGGATGCGCTGAATGTTTCGGTACGTTATCGAAAAAAAGATTTTCTGTTCCCGAAGCTGCATCTGAACGCTTCTGTATCGCATACGTGGGATCATTCGCTGACCGTCGATACCGCTTTCCGGAAATATAATTGGAACGGCGATTTTATTTCCAGTTCGCGTAATGAAATAACCGGGCGCGGAAAATCTTTGCGCCACTATAAACGACCGCTGACGATCGCACGCGGAAATTTCGATTATCGCCTGAACGACGGGCACTCGTTAAACTTGAACTATTTGTTGAGTCGGACGGGTAATCACCGATACGACGATGTAGACCGGGAATTTGAACCCTCGGACGACCGGCTGACCAAACACATCACAGGCCTTTCGCTCAATCAGTCTTTGTGGGAGGAACGGATGCACAATATATTTTTTATAAAGGATTATGTCAATGTGCTGAAAATAGGCCAGCAAGATTTATACTGGATTACCGGAGCGGACAAAGTTCCATCTTCTTCCGCTAAAAATCATCTCGGATATGGGGTTGGAACGCGTTATTTGTTGAAAGAGGCTTTGGCGTTGAAAGCCTCTTTCGAACACAGTATCCGCTTGCCGTTGGCACGTGAATTACTCGGTAACGGAACGACCGTCTATCCGAATCTGCGGCTGGATCCGGAGAACAGCAACAACGGCAATATCGGAGCTTACGGGACACTTTATCCTGCTCCGGGACATCTTTTTTATTACGAGGCGAACGGTTTTTACCGCGATGTAAACGATTATATCCATGCGGTAGTTTCCGAGGCAGAGGGAATGATGCAGTATGAAAACGTGGCCAGTGTCGACATCAAAGGGATTGAGGGAGAGATACGCTATAATTGGAAAGAGCGGTTGCAACTGACTGCCAATTGCAGTTATCAGGACGCACGCGACCGGCAGAAATATAAGGCGGACGGAAAACCGTCTATCTCATACCGGAATAAATTACCTAATCGTCCGTGGCTTTTTGCGAATGCTGACGTAGAACTGATGTTTCGCGACCTGTTCGAGAAAGCGGATAAATTGCGTGTGGGGTATCACTACCAGTATGTACATTGGTTTTTCCTGACGTGGGAAGGATACGGCGTGCTCGACAGCAAATCGAAAATACCGACCCAGCATGTACACAGCGCCCACCTCTCTTACTCCTGGCATAAAGAACGGTACAATGTGTCGCTGGAGTGTACAAACCTGATGGATGCTAAGCTTTTCGACAATTACATGTTGCAAAAGCCCGGCCGTTCTTTCTTCTGTAAATTTCGCATATTTATTCATTAACAATATATTAAAATTAAATAGTGCAATGAAAAAATTTCAATTATTTGCCTGCGCAGTAGCTGCCGCATGGTGTAGTCTGTCATTGAGTTCTTGCTCGAAAGATGAGCCGGAAGTTCCTGTAAACCCGGAAACTCCGCAACAAACAACGCATTTCGATATTTGGGTGACTGTAGGTAGTACCGGAGGAATGGGTTCGGATGGGGCTGTATTGGTGAAAAGCGTCGACTCGCTGACGGTCCAGCCATTGATCGATTTCAAAAATGACGGTGTGGATGTGACAAAGAAGATTAAGGAAGAGACGATCTTTAAAGGAAAATATTATTATCAGGTACCTGTGGGCGATGACCGTTTCGGAAAATACCGGATTGCCGGTAATAAATTGGAGGTGGTTGCCGAACGGCCTTTTGCCAAAAACACCTTCAAATCGCGCTTTTATACTCATGCCTGGCTCGATGAAACGACGCTGGTGATTATGGCTGCCAACGGATCGAAAGACAAAGTGATCTGGACAAAACTGAATGCCGAAAATATGACGATTCTGAGCGAGGGCGAACTGAGCCTTGAAATTCTGGAAGGGGATACATTCAGTTCGTCGGGATTGGCTGCTTATCGTAAATCGGACAATAAAATCATCTATCTTTTCCAACATAAAAAAGAAACGAAACATTTCTATGCTGCCTTTATCAATGCCAAAGATATGAAAGTTGAAAAAGAGGTGAAAGAAGACCGGGCGGAACAGATGGCGGGAACAGCCTATGGCGAATTGTTGCAGGACAAATTGTTTTTCGACGAACAGGAAGATCTTTACATCGCTTGTAACAACAAATTGCCGAAAGCGAAAAAAACGACCGAACAATACGGACGTCTGCTTCGTATCAAGAAGGGAGCGACCGATTTCGATAAAGGTTATCAGGGGTATGCCTACGATAAGGGGAAAATTGTTACGGCCAGCTATCTGACTGCGGGAAAGGCGCTGCTTTATATTCAGGATCCTGAATACACGCACGCTGCCGGATGGGGAAAAGCCTATAACAGCTACTATGCTATATTGGATTTGGCTACCGGCAAAAAAAGCGAAATCCAGTATAACGGCAATGTCTTGCCCTATTGTAGCGGAACATTCTCGCAACGTTCGGTCGTTGTGGGTGATAAAGCCTATATCGGCGTGAATCCGGAAAAAGAAAGACCGTGTGTATATATCTATGATATCAAGAGCGGAAAAATAGAAAAGGGACTGGAAATCACCGAAGGCTACGGATTCGACCGTATCAATGTAATGGATAATTGATCATTTAAACGGATATCTGGCAATGAAAAAAGCGATCGGATTCGTCTTTTCCCTACACCGGGTGACCGGTACGGTGATCGGATTCCTTTTTTTTATGTGGTTTGTGTCGGGGTTGGTACTGATTTATCACCCGTATCCGCGCTTGAGCGACGAACAAATCAATGAAAAAAAAGAGACGCTTCCCACTCCATTGCCGGATATCGCTCCTTTCAGGCAACGTGTTTCCGGAGGAATTAAAAACGTCCGTGTCTATCGGATGCAGGGAGAAACACGGATTTCATTGGCTGCCGGGGATACGACGTACCTGTTCCATGCCGATACGACCCGGCGGCCGAGACCGGTTACATTCGACGATGTGGAGCAGATTGCCTGTCGTTGGATACAGGCTCCGGTGAAACAGGTGGACACCTTGCACCGACGGGAACAATGGGTGCTGTATTCGCGTTATGAAAAGGCGTTACCTATTTATAAATTTTATTTCGATGATGCCGAAAAACACGAGCTTTTTGTTTCCGGACGTACGGGTGAAGTGTTGCAGTTGACCGACGCTTCCAGCCGTTTCTGGGCTTGGATAGGCGCCATTCCACATAAGTTTTATCTTCCCTTTATCCGCAGGAACCTCGACTTGTGGGAGGGGAGTATCACGGTGGGCGGATTATTCGCTTTATTAGCGGCTTTAAGCGGCATGGTAGTCGGCATCTATCTTTTGCTGTTACGCTATCGGCAACGAAAACGGTGGGAAATCCCCTACCGCCGCCGATGGTACCGGTTGCATTTTGTCGGCGGATTGATTTTCGGTATTTTCATGGTTGCTTGGGGATTGAGCGGCATGATGTCGATGCAGCGTATTCCACAATGGATGATCCGGACAGATGGAAATTACATATTCAACGCCTCCCGGATGTGGGGAAAAAGACCCTTACCGCCCGAAACATACCGTTTGGACTACCGCCGTTTAAAAGAAACATATCCCGATTTAAAGGAAGTTTCATGGACACACTTCCGCGATATTCCGGCTTATGAGATCATTGCCGGGAAGCGTGCTTTGACGATAGATGCCTCTTCGGAGGAGGTAAAGGAGCTGTTTATCCCTGAAAAAACGCTTGCGGAAGGGATTCGGGCCGTACATGGAGAGGATGTTGCCTATACGGCCACGCTGATCGACCGGTACGACAATTATTATCTGGCCCGGAAAGGGATGAATGCCTTGCCTTTGCCGGTTTACAGAGTGGTGGTCGACGATGCGATCGGCAGCCGTTATTATATCGATCCCTCCACGGGTTATATCCGTTATTTCAATACCAATAAAATGGTAAAAAAATGGGTGTTTAGCGGCATCCATTATCTGAATATACGCTGGTTGGTAGAGCGTCCTCTGCTCTGGACCGTTTGCATTTGGTTTTTATGCCTTGGCGGGGCATTTGTTTCGTTGACCGGTTGTTGGTTAGGTGTTCGTTACCTGAGGCGAAAAGGCAAGAAGCGGGCCGGCTGAATAGGTCTTGTTTATGGTAGATTGGCAAAGTTTATCACAATAGATGCGTTTTTTTTTCGATTTTTTCCTATATTTGAACTGTTTTTGAAAAAACAGCGATTATTTATTTTTTTATCTTACATAATTGACATCATGGAAAAAAGTATCAAAGGTACACGTACTGAGCAGAATTTGCTGAAGTCATTCGCTGGTGAATCGCAGGCGAGAAGTCGTTACACGTTTTTTGCAAGTGTTGCCAAGAAAGAGGGATATGAACAGATTGCAGGCGTATTCATGGAAACGGCCGAACAGGAAAAAGAACATGCCAAACGCTTCTTTAAATTTTTAGAAGGTGGTATGGTTGAAATTACCGCTTCGTATCCTGCCGGAGCTATCGGGACAACGGCTGAAAACTTAGCTGCCGCTGCTGCCGGTGAAAATGAAGAATGGGTGGAACTCTATCCCGCATTTGCCGATATTGCCGATGAGGAAGGTTTTAAAGAGGTAGCTGTGGCTTTCCGTATGATTGCGAAGGTAGAGGCTGAACACGAAAAACGTTACCGTCAGTTACTGGCCAACGTCGAAGCCGGTAAAGTATTTGAAAAAGAAGAACCGATTATGTGGCAATGCCGCAATTGCGGTTTTGTGTTCGAAGGGAAAAATGCTCCGGCAAAATGCCCGGCATGCGTACATCCGCAATCCTACTTCGAGCCGATGAAACAAAACTATTAATGGATCATAGACCGGCAAAAGGGCCGGAATAAAAAAGAAAGACTGTATCGTTTGGATGAGGTTTGTTTCATCATGTGCCGGTACGGTCTTTCTTTTTGTGTTAAAGAGCTGGCCCGAGGGGTTTGCCGGATCAAAAAATATCCTGTACCTTTGTCCGTTGAAAATTAAACCGAGCTGCTTTGAAAGAAAAAGATTTTGAGATTATGGCGCCGGTAGGCTCTTACGAGTCGCTGATGGCTGCCATTCAAGGAGGAGCCGATTCGATCTATTTCGGTATTGAAGGATTGAATATGCGTTCCCGGTCTTCCAATAATTTTACCATCGATGATTTACGCCGCATTGCCGCTACTTGCCGGGAACATGGCTTGAAAAGTTACTTGACGGTGAATACAGTTATTTACGACGAAGACTTGCCGTTGATGCGCCGTATTATCGATGCGGCCAAAGAGGCGGATATTTCAGCGATTATCGCAGCCGATGTGGCGGCTATGAATTATGCTGATTGTATCGGACAGGAGGTCCATTTGTCTACCCAACTGAATATTACGAATATAGAGGCTTTGAAATTTTACGCCAGGTTTGCCGATGTGGTAGTGCTGGCGCGCGAATTGAATTTAGAACAGGTCTATGAAATATACCGGCAGATCGAAGAGCAGCAGATCAAAGGACCGAAAGGGGAATTGATCCGCATCGAAATGTTTGCACATGGGGCGCTTTGCATGGCGGTTTCCGGAAAATGCTACCTTAGTCTGCATGAAATGAATGCCTCTGCCAACCGGGGTGCCTGCATGCAGATTTGTCGGAGAGGCTATACGGTTCACGATAAGGACAGTCAGATCGAATTGGAGGTGGATAATGAATACATCATGTCTCCCAAGGATCTGAAAACCATTCATTTCATGAATAAAATGATGGATGCCGGCGTTCGGGTATTTAAGATCGAAGGGCGGGCACGGGGGCCGGAATATGTACGGATTGTCACCGAATGTTACAAACAGGCGATACAGGCCTATTGCGACGGAACCTATGATGAGGAGAAAATAGCCCGTTGGGATGAACGGTTGGCTATGGTTTTTAACCGTGGATTTTGGGACGGTTATTATTTGGGGCAACGTTTGGGTGAATGGAGCAGTAAATATGGTTCTGGAGCGACCCGGAAAAAAGTATACGTTGCCCGCGGTATCAAATATTTCGATAAAATAGGGGTTGCCGAGTTTGAAATGGAATCGGACGCTTTACGGGTGGGCGACGAAATACTGATAACCGGACCGACCACCGGGGCGCTTCTCCAAACGGTAGAGGAGATCCGGGTCGACCTGAAAGCAGTAAAAGAGACAGTAAAAGGAGAACGGTTTTCTATTCGGGTTGCAGAGAAAATACGTCCTTCCGACCGACTATATAAAATGGAAAAAGTTGAACTTAAAAAAGAGTGGAAGTAGATGAAAGAATATCTGTTTAAAATTACGGATAAGGTGCGCGACTATGAGTGCGACCTGCAGGGTGTTGTCAATAACTCGAATTATCAACATTACATGGAACATGCGCGGCATGAGTTTCTGGAGTCGATCGGCGAGAATTTCGGCGAAATGCACGATCGGGGAATGGATGCTTTTGTAGCAAAAGTAGAAATACAGTATAAAGTATCCCTCAAAAGCGGAGATCGTTATATCTCCTGTCTGAACCTGTATAAAAAAGGGGTGAAACTTGTTTTCGAACAGGACATTTACCGGGCCTCCGATGAGGTGCTGGTCGTAAAAGGTTTGGTAGAATCGGTATTGGTACAAGACGGGAAATTGACAAGAGGGGAGTATTTCGATGATTTATTGAAAAGAATAGCATCAAAATGACCCCATCTTCGATTTATCCGATTGCCTTGACTATGATTAACGGTGTCGGAGATATGCTGGCACGGAGCTTGCTGCAGACCATTGGGGATGCAGCAGCCGTTTTTTCCGAGAAAAAACAGACGTTAGAGCGTATTCCGGGTATAGGCGCTGTGCTTGCAGCTGAAATAAAACGTCCGGAAGTACTGCGGAAAGCGGAACAGGAACTGGCCTTTATCGAGAAAAATAACCTCTCCTGTTATTTTATAGCTGACCCGGACTACCCTTTCCGGCTACGGGAGTGTGCCGATGCACCTGTCCTTTTTTATTTCAAGGGCCATGCCGATCTTGATGCCCGACATATCCTCAGTATTGTCGGGACACGACACGCTACAGAATATGGACGGGAACTGACCGAAGCTTTGCTGTACGATTTGTCGGTCGATTTCCCCGATTTGCTGATTGTAAGTGGGTTGGCCTATGGAATCGATATTTGTGCCCATCGGAATGCGTTACGCAACGGATTGCCTACGGTGGCAGTGCTGGCGCATGGTTTAGACCGTATTTATCCTTCTGTACACCGAGAAACAGCCGTCGAAATGTTGCAGCATGGAGGGCTTTTGAGCGATTTTCCGAGTGGTACGCAGCCGGATAAACCCCATTTCATACGGCGTAACCGTATTGTGGCGGGTTTGGCGGATGCGACTATCGTGATGGAATCGGCAGAAAAAGGCGGATCACTCATTACGGCCGATTTGGCCTTTTCGTACGGAAGAGAGGTTTTTGCTTTTCCCGGACGGGTTAAAGATGTCCATTCGGCGGGATGTCATCGACTTATTCGCGAAAATAAGGCGGCGCTTATCACTTCGGCAGCCGATTTGGTCGCTCTGCTGGGATGGGACGTACCTGCTGCATCTGCTCCGGAGGTCCGGCAGACCGAATTGATCTTTTCGGATACCTTTTCTCAAGAAGAATTAGCTCCTGTGTGGGCTGCAATCCGAGAAAATGGAGAGATTCATACGAACCGCCTTGTAGCAGCATTGAATATGCCGGTACAAAAACTGTCTGCATTATTGTTCGAATTAGAAATAGAAGGACGGATCAAATCGCTCCCGGGTAATCGGTACAAAGTGCTATAAAAAATTAAAGGCTGTCTCCCGACAACCCCTAACCAACTTGTTAACCTTAAATCTAATACTATTATGAAAAAACCACGATGCAAATATACGGACTCTTTCTGATGTGTCAAGTCTTTTCCGTTTAATTATAGTTAATGAGCAGTTAAAAGAAGTTTCAATGATAGAGAGATATCGTACAAGGATTCCTGTACGATATCTCTGTTTTCAGGAGTTATTTCTTGATAAACTTGAAGGTTTTGTTTTCGATCTTCAGCAGGTAAATGCCCGATGGGACGCCGTTCAAATGGAGCGGTTCACCCGGTTTCAGCACGGTATGAATCATTTTCGCCCCGACCAAGTTGTAGACTTCCGCACGGACAGAAGCGCTCAATCCCTTTACATACAACAGTTCGTCGATAGCATATACCTTGAGCGATGCTCCCTCGATGTGTTCCATACCGGTCGCCAATCCGTACACCGCACTGATATACATGTCATCGGTAACTGTCAGCCGTACCTTATACATTTTTTTCGCACGTATATTTGCCGATTTCAGGGTATTTTCGAAAGCTTCGGGATAGATTTTCGTTCCATTGACAAGCAGATAAAGTAGCGTATATCCCTCATCGGGTGTGATGATGAACACCACCTCCGTACCGGTAGGAATTTTAGCAAGATCAAGTCCTCCTTCTACAACGATTTGCCCTTCTTGAGCAGGTTCGATATAGATCAGGTTGTCTTTTTCTACAGTTACTGTACAAGAAGCAGTGAAACCACCCTCTTCGGTCGTTACCGTGATCACGGCAGTACCCGGTGCATGGGCGGTAACGGTGCTGTTATACACAGATGCCACGCGCGGGTTGCTACTTGCCCAACTCACCCCCTTGTTGGTCGCATTGGCCGGCAGTACGGTATCGGTTAGACTGTATACTTCGCCTACCTTTAGTGAGAGTCTTTCGATATTCAGGGTAATATCTTTCACTGCGATGCTGTCGCTTGGCAGAGGCTGTATATGGATGAAATCTTTCCACTGGTCGGCAGCCTGATACAGCGGAATGCTCTCTTCGGGTACGTACAGTACAATTTCTGATATCGAAGAGATAGGGATATAGTAGAAAATATCGTCTCCGAGAGCAGGTGGCGTAGTCGCCTGCACTGTGATCGTTTCCAGGCCAGTACAGGAATTAAACGCCCAACCTTCAATGGATGTGACGGAATTTGGGATCGTGACGGATGACAGGCCGGTACAGTAGAAAAACGCCCCATTTCCGATGGAAGTGACGGAATTGGGTATATCGACGGAGGATAGGCCGGAACAGTAGGAAAACGCCTCCTGTCCAATGGCTGTCACGGAATAATCGATTCCTTTGTAATTTATACTTCCTGGAATTGTTGCAACGCCCGTAAATCCTGTGTTTTTTGTTACTTCTACTGTATTTCCACTTTCCTCTTGTGCCGTTATCCGATATCGGATACCGTTTACTTCGATTATACTTCCTATGCCGGCACTTGTTCCTTCGATCTCTTTAACTTGAGAAAACGTATTCCATCCACTCTCTTCATATAGAATGGTGCTACCTTTAGGCACATACAAAACGGCCGATTTCGACACTTCGCTGAATGCTTCACCGCCCATCCCATAATAGGAATCTAGAGTGGGTGGAACAACGGAATAGATGATACATTTCTGTAAAGAAGAAGAAGGAGAAAAGGCGCTGTATCCGATTTTCTTTACCGATTTTCCGATTACAACGGATGTCAAATTAGGACTTTGCCCAAAAGCGCAAAATTCGATTGTCTCTACCGAATTTCCAATCACAACGGATGTCAAATTTATACAGATTTCAAATGCATGATGTTTGATTATCTTCACCGAGTCTCCGATCACAATGGAAGAGACTACGCCATCACGATAATGAACATACGATGAGATGGAAGTTACCGAATAATCAATACCATTATAGGTTACAATATTCGGAACCGTAATGGTAGAGCTGGAAGTTCCACCTTGATATTCGAGAGTGTTGGTTTCTCCTTCGGCCGTAACCAAGTAATTGTTGCCATCTTCTGATGTGAATGTATCGCCCACGGCTGCCTGTAGTGTAAAGGCAGCGAGCAACAGAAACAGAGTAAAAATCGTTTTCTTCATGACAAAAAAGTGTTTAAAGATGAATAAAATATGTATGGATAAAAATGTATATGATGTGATTTTATTCCGACTTTTTTGTCTTTCTGAGAGTACCTCAAATATATTTCTTTTTCTCAACTTCGATTTCTCAAAAGGTATAAAAATAATTCCCAAAAGGTAAATTTATTTTTTTTAACTATTCCCAAAAGGTAAAAAACTGCTCTAAAACATCCCAAAAGGTAAATTTTGCCCATTGATAGCTTCCAAAAAGGACAAAATACCTTTTCGGTATCTGAGGCAGTCAAAAAAAGGCATTTGCAGTCAAAAAAAGGAGGCGATTTCGAAAGAACAGGATGCAATCATATTTATATACATCCTGTTACCGGACAGGTTGTCACGACCAATTTATGGAAAGATAAGCCTGTAGCTGAAAAACTGGTTCGTGCAATGTATTTTATTCATTTCGGTACATTTTGGGGGCATGTGTCCAGAATTGCTTGGATATTGATCAGTCTATCCATTCCAATTCTTTATTTTACAGGATTTTACCTATATGTCATTAAAAATTTTCGGAAACAGTGAAGATGATTGTTACGGATTTTTGGAATGATCCGGATTGTCTCGGAGAGAGCGAAATAGAACGGAGCGGGATATTAAAAAAAGCCATATTCCGAATTACAATTCGAAATATAGCTTTTTTTGTTTGCTTTCCAAAGGAATGATCTCCCGATCCCTCCTCCTGTAAAGACTTGTTGTTAACCTTAGATCTAAAATACTATGAAAAAAACTCACTGCAAATATATAGAATATTCTGTCAATAGTCAATTCTTTTTCTTGTTTTTTGTAATAAAATTGGCACTTTTTATTTCAAAAATGACACTGTGTCCGTCCTCATACTGACGATTGTATAAATGTTTTTTATACAATTACCTGTTATTCAACCGGAAATTTATCGGGAATTGTATCTATAAGAGCAAACAGCTCATCCACTGTTTCAGCCCGTAATATCGACACGCGCATCAATTTGAAATCGGGTATTCCTTTAAAAAGAGGTGTAACCGCTAAGTGCCGGCGTATATGCAAAATGCCCCTTCGCTCATCAAGCCGTTCGACGCTCTGTATGACCTGTTGTTTCAAAATATCCAAATACCACCTAAAAGGTTTTTTCGGCAACTGCTCTCCGGTTTTCAGAAAATGTTTCACTTCTTCGAAGATCCAAGGACGGCCGATGCTTCCCCGCCCGATCATAACGGCATCTACATGATGGTCTTGAAAACGTTGTCTGCATGTTTCGGCCGATGCGACATCCCCGTTTCCAATGATGGGGATATGCATACGAGGGTTATTTTTCACCTCTCCGATCAGGGTCCAATCGGCCTCGCCGGTATACATCTGGGCACGGGTACGGCCATGTATCGAAAGGGCTGCAATCCCGCAATCCTGTAACTGTTCGGCAAGATCTACGATAATTTTATGGTCAGCATCCCATCCCAAACGCGTTTTTACCGTTACCGGGATCCGTACGGCTTTTACCACCTCCCGTGTGATCGCAAGCATGAGCGGGATATTCCGCAGCATGCCGGCACCGGCGCCTTTTCCCGCAACTCTTTTTACGGGACACCCGAAGTTGATATCCAGTACATCGGGATGCGCCTCTTCACAAATCCGGGCCGCTTCCACCATCGACTCCACATCGCGCCCGTATATTTGAATGGCTACCGGCCGTTCCTCTTCCGAAACGGTCAGTTTTTGCTGGGTTTTGTCCACATTCCGAATCAGGGCATCGCTGGATACAAACTCCGTATATACCATGTCTGCTCCGAAATGTTTACACATCAAACGAAAAGACATATCGGTGACATCTTCCATCGGAGCCAGCAAAACCGGCTGTTCTCCCAAATCGATCGATCCAATTTTCATAGGTGACTGTTTTAGGTTGCAAAAATAGGTTTTTCCGTTAAAAAAAACGAAAAAAGAGACCGTAAACCGCTCCCACAAAGGTGTTTTTGGATTCGTACATAAACAAAATGATATTCGCGGGCTACTGTTTTAGAACAAAATCGTACATTTGTGCTAATTTCGTATAAAAGAGAGAAAAATGGCAAATGATGAAATAAAACAGAAATGGAAAGTTCCGGAGCCGACGCTCCGAAGGTTGCCTTGGTATCTTGCTTTTTTAAAACTAATGAAAGGAAGAGGGGAACTCTTTGTTTCATCTACCCAGATTGCCAAAGAAATCAATGTCGACTCCAGTCAGGTGGCCAAAGACCTTTCCTTTGTAAATATTTCCGGAAAAACACGGGTCGGATACGAAATTGATACATTGATCGGGGTCTTGGAAACCTTCTTAGGATTTACGACAAGGCATAAAGCTTTTCTATTCGGGGTCGGAAGTTTGGGGGCTGCCTTGTTGCAGGATTCCGGATTAAAGCAATATGGCCTGGAAATCGTTGCCGGATTTGATATCCGACCGGAAGTGGTCGGGAAGCGGATCAATGAGATCCCCGTTTTTCATATGAACGACTTTCCTGCCAAGCAGCCGGAATATGACGCCACCATCGGGGTTATAACCGTGCCGGTAGACAAGGCGCAGGAAATTACCGAACAAATTATTGGAGGAGGAATCAAGGCACTTTGGAACTTTACGCCGTTCCGTATACGAGTTCCGGAGCATATCGTGGTACAAAACACCTCTCTGTATGCGCATTTAGCCGTTATGTTTAACCGATTAAATTCGACTATTCGCTAATAAGATGAAGATCATTGCTGTCGGAATGAATTATGCTGCCCACAATAAAGAGCTGCATCATTCGTTAGAATTATCGGAACCGACCCTTTTTATGAAATCCGATTCATCCTTGTTGAAAGATGGAAAACCGTTCTTTATACCCGATTTTTCGTCGAACATCCATTATGAAACGGAAATAGTAATCAGGATCGACCGATTAGGAAAGAATATCGCCGAACGGTTTGCGCATCGTTACTATAGTGAATTGACCGTAGGAATCGATTTTACGGCCAGAGATCTGCAAAACAGGCTTCGAGCCGAAGGGCTACCCTGGGAGATCAGCAAGGCGTTTGATAATTCGGCTGCAATCGGCACATTTATACCGAAAGAAAAGGCTGGAAGTATCACCGATATTTCTTTCCATTTAGATATTAACAATCGAAAAGTACAGGAGGGGAATACGGCGGACATGTTGTTTTCCGTCGACCGGATTATCGCTTATGCGAGCCGGTTCTTTACCTTGAAAATAGGAGATCTGATTTATACAGGAACTCCATCAGGAGTAGGATCCGTAAAGATCGACGATCATCTGCAAGGATATATTGGCGAAGAAAAACTGCTGGACTTTTATGTAAGATGATGCAAAATACATGAGGCGACTATTTTATCTCTGTCTATTTTTTCTTTCATTTCTGTCTGTAGTAAAGGCGGAAAGTTTTCGGTATACGGGTCGCTCCGTATTGGAAACGGGAAAATGGGTAAAAATACGGGTTGCCGAAAACGGCATTTATAAACTTTCCTTGTCTGAATTGAAGAAAATGGGATTTTCAGACATCCGGAAAGTTGCGATTTACGGTTATGGCGGGTGGCCGTTAGACGAAGATTTTTCGCATCCTTACACGGATGATCTTCCGGAAATTGCCGTTTGGAAGGCGGCCGATTTCCTGTTGTTTTACGGAAAAGGAACCCGTAAATGGGAATATACAGATACCGAAGGATTTGTTCATGCAAATAACCCTTATTCCGATTATGGTTATTATTTCGTTACCGAAAAGGACACGGATGGCAAACTTATGGAAAAAAAGGCTTCGGAGGAGGGAGCTACCTTACAGATCAATACGTTCGATGATTATTACGTGCACGATCAAGACCTCGTTTCGGTCAATAAATCGGGTCGCGAATTGTTTGGAGAATCCTTTGAAAGTGTTTTATCCCGCGATTTTCCGGTTGCCATTCCGGGGATCACCGATGAAGAGGGGTATGCGACACTCCGTTTCATCTCAAAAGCGATTTCAGGACCTTCGGCCGTTACGCTAAGCATCGATGGAAAAGAATTGATCAACGAACGTATTGCCAGAAGCGTTTTTTCCGGTAATGACGAATATAAAATGGCTTTGGTGGCCCATAAACGAGGACGTTGGGAAGGTACAAAAAAAGAAAATCTGAAAGTAAACATTGCATACAGTACGACCGGGCACCGGAATGTACATTTAGATTATTTCCGCCTGCATGTAAAACGGGAGTTGAAGGCGTATGGCCCTTATACGTTTTTCCGCAGTCTTTCCGCCCGCGGGAATGCCAGCCGTTTTGTTATTCAGGGAACAAACGAGCAAACGTTGGTTTTTGATGTGACCGATGGCAATAATCCCCTGCTGATGGAAACGGTCCGGAATGGTGCTGTACTTTCATTTTCAATTCCGGCCTCTACCGGATTGCGGGAGTTTGCGGTTGTCCAACCTGAAAAAATTAGCGCACCGGAAGTGATCGGAGAAATCAACAATCAAAATCTGCATGCATTGCCACAGCAACAGATGGTCATCATTGCCCCGCCGGCTTTTACAACGCAGGCGGAGCGGCTCGCTGAGGCGCACCGGCAGAAAGACGGCCTCTCCGTCAAAGTAGTCGCGCCCGAAGAAATTTACAACGAATTTTCCAGCGGAACGCCGGATGCGACCGCCTATCGCCGTTTTATGAAAATGTTTTACGACCGGCAGACTTCCGAGCAGGATGCACCTCGTTACCTGTTGTTGTTTGGAGATGGAGCTTATGATAACCGAGGGAAAACGGCTGTTTGGAAAGCAATTGATATGCGTAATATGTTGTTGACCTACCAGACACAAGAATCGTTGAACCAAACCTCCTTTGTCATCGACGATTATTTCGCTTTTTTAGACGATGCCGACAATGATAAACCGCTGCATCTAAAAAAAGTAAATCTCGCGATCGGGCGTTTGCCGGTCCGTACGGTAGAACAGGCTGCCTATGGCGTCGACAAAATTATCGGCTATATGGAGAACAAAGAAGCCGGCACATGGAAAAATACGCTTTGTTTTGTGGCCGACGACGGTAATAATGTCGATAAATTCAATACTATCCACATGAGTCAGGCCGATTTGCTGGCGACTTATATGGAAGAAAATCATTCCGGTTTTTTGATCAACAAGCTCTATTTCGATGCCTATAAGAAAGATTTGACCGGCGGAAAAAACAGCTATCCGGATGTACGTGCCGGTTTGCAAAAACTGTTAAAAGACGGTCTTTTGCTGGTTAATTACACCGGACACGGCAATACGGTCTCTTGGAGCGACGAAAAGATTCTGACACAAACGGATATCAAACAGTTTTCTTATAAACATTTGCCGATCTGGATTACGGCGACGTGCGATTTTACTCGTTTTGACGATTCGGAAACGTCAGCCGGCGAGGATGTCTTTCTGAATCGTTTCAGCGGAGGAATTGCCCTGTTCACGACCGTCCGGGTGGCGTATGCCCACTCGAACCTTGCCGTGAATGAAAAGTTGATTCAACGGCTGTTTCAACAAACGAATGGGAAGCGCTTGACATTGGGCGAGGCATTGCAGACGATGAAAAATGAACTGTTCTTTACTGAAAAGTCCGGTTTTTGTTTGATCGGAGATCCGGCGTTAAAACCTGCCTATCCGGAACAGCCCATGCGGATAACCACCATTAACGGACAATCCGCTGATAAAGAAATCGTTTCGTTCAAGGCATTGGAGAAAATCGAAATAAACGGTGAAGTTTTAAAAACGGACGGAACAGTCGATACCGATTTTAACGGGACAGTCTATCCGGTTGTAAAAGACAGTAAAACCACCGTTACCTGCCTGAATAACAACAAAACGACCCATGCGCCATTCACTTTTTCCGATTATACCAATACCCTGTTTGTCGGAAATGGCGTCGTAAAAAACGGCCTTTTCAGCTTCTCGTTTACCGTACCGAAAGATATCTCTTATTCCAATAAGGAAGGTAAGATCAGTTTGTATGCAGTAGATCGTGAAAAAGGAAACGAGGCGCAAGGCAGTTTCCATCGTTTTGTTGTAGGCGGTTCGTCGCATACAGCCGAATCTGATACAATTGGGCCCGAAGTCCGTGCATTGTACCTGAACGATACCACCTTTGTAGAGGGTGGAAAGGTGAATAATACACCTTTCTTCGTGGCTCGTCTGTGGGATTGGAGTGGAGTGAATATTTCAGGGAACAGTGTCGGACATGATATGATGTTGATTATCGACAGTTCGACGGTTTCCAGTTATAATTTGAACAATTATTACGAGTTGATACCGGAAGAAGAAGGTAGTGGAATCGTGAAATTTGCCATTCCTGCATTGCCTCCCGGCATGCATTCAGCCGAATTTTGGGTGTGGGATATCCGGAATAACTCAACAAAACGGACATTTTCTTTTGAGGTGGTACCCCACTTGAAGCCCCAACTGATAGATGTGGTTGCAACCCCCAGTCCGGCACGTGAACAGGTGACTTTCCATTTTACCCACAATCGCCCCGAAACCTATCTGACGGTAGGTATCCAATTATATGACTTGGCAGGAAGGCTGATCTGGAAACATGAAGAAAACGGATCTTCTGAACTATTTACCGATTATAAAGTGACGTGGAACCTGAAAACCTCCTCCGGCTCTAAAGTTGCTCCGGGTATTTATCTCTATCGGGCAGCCATTCGCTCCGATCAGTCGCAAGAAGCTACCAAAGGGAAAAAAATCCTTATCCTTCGATAAGGAATAAATTGCCGGAAAGGAAAGAGATGTGTTTTTTTGCAGTTATGAAAGAAATCAGCTTTTTTAACTATCTTTATCCTTCAAATCAGAGCAAGCTATAAAAAGGAAACCGAAGTGGAAACGAAAAAAATCGATATTCGAACGTTAACGCATGCTTTTGGGCAAGATGATCGGAATGCTTTCAATTTATTTTATGAAGCGTATTACAATGATGTTTTTCGTTTTGCATACTATTTCCTGAAAAACAAAGAGGCTTGTTGCGAAGTCGTTTCGGATGTTTTTCTATCGGTCTGGAAATCACGAAAAAAATTAAAAGATATCGCCAATATAGAGGCTTATTTATATGTGGTAGCCAGACATGAAGCGACCCGTTACATCGAAAAACGGCATTGTGAACAGTTCGTATCCATAGAGAAAATCCCTATCCGGATCGAAACAGAGGAGTTTTCTTCGCCTGAAGAACAATTGATTGATCAAGAAATAAGCCGTATGCTGACGGATGTCATCAATGAACTTCCCGAAAGATGCCGTACCGTTTTTTTAATGGCTCGCCAAAACGGAATGAAATACAAAGAAATAGCAGAGGCGATGTCTATCAGCGAACAAACGGTTCGGGTGCAGATGAAAATAGCCATTACTAAAATCGTCTCTAAAATACGCCCTTATTTTCCGCATCTGACACTAACGGCTCTTTTTTTCTGCTTGTCCCATTGACGGCAGCTTGGGTCGCTTCAAGGCGCTTTGCTATCTGTTGTTTTTAACGGAACATATATCCTAAAGAGAGCGTGACATTATTCTGGAAAATAGACGATTCTCCTTCGTATTTGACCGATCGGCGATCCAACGTCCCACACATGGCACCGATAGAAAAGAAGTACTCGGCGTAATCTACCCGTAATCCCAAATTGACTCCCAAGTCAAACGATTTCAGGTCGTTCTGTTCTTTCTGCCCAAAACTGATATCAACATTCTGATTTTGTGTTTTGATTTTTCCGAACAGAGAGAAATCAAGTGCCGGCCCGACGAAGAAACCTAAGCGGACATCTTCCATTTTAAACGTATAGGCCAGATTTAGGGGTATTTGCAGCGAGTAATAGTTGCATTTGTTGTAAACATTCCAGGCTCCTTCGATTTCAAAGTCGGAAATAAATGATCCTCCCTGATTGACAAATGCCAATTCAGGTCGGAGAGACAATCCTTTATATAAAGGAATATCGGCCAGACCTGCTACGCTGAAACCGAAACGGGCCCCGGCCCGGTGTGTGTCTTCTACGATCTGGATGATGGAAGAATATGCACCTCCGGCACGAACTCCGAAAGTCACCTGTGCAGTTGTCGGCAAGATGGTTATCATTGCTGCCAGCAGAATTAATTTGATGCTTCTCATACGCTTATTCCCTTTCTGAATATGAGGACAAAGATAGTTTATTTTCATTCGGATGTATGATCCGGGAAATGATTTTTATAAAATAACTCGTATCTTTATACGCGAAAAAGTAGTTGACAAGACAAAATATGGAATCTTTTATACACCTTCATGTACATTCTCAATATTCGCTGTTAGACGGCCAGGCATCGATAGATGCGCTGATCGAAAAAGCGCAGAAGGACGGAATGCCCGCCATAGCATTGACCGATCACGGGGCGATGTTCGGAATCAAGGAGTTTTTCAATAAAGTCTCCAAACGGAACAGTAAACCGTTGGGGGCGATCCGGGCGTATGAAAATGAGCTGAAGGAATTGACGCAAAAAAACGGTCTGACGGCCGAAGAACAGGAACGGATAAAAATCCTTCCGGAAGAAATTGAAAAAGAGCGGAAAAAGATATTCAAGCCAATTCTCGGATGCGAATGTTATTGTGCCCGAAACGGACGTCATAGCAAACTTTCTTCGCAGGATGACTTGAGCGGCTGGCATCTGATTGTGTTGGCTAAGAACCTGAACGGATACAAGAATTTAATAAAGATGGTTTCCCTTTCGTGGACAGAGGGATTTTATGGCCGCCCGCGTATTGATAAAGAATTGCTGGAAAAATATCACGAAGGTTTGATCATCAGTTCGGCATGTATTGCCGGAGAGGTCCCAAGAAATATTCTCAGAGGACATATGGATAAGGCGGAAGAGGCGATCCGGTGGTTTAAAAAGCTCTTCGGCGACGATTTTTACTTGGAGATACAGCGCCACGAAACGCATGATCCGAATGCCGCGCAAGACGTTTTTCCACAGCAGCAGATAGCCAATAAAGCGATCTTGGAGCTGGCCCGCAAACATGATGTGAAAGTAATTGCCACAAACGATGTTCATTTTGTCAACGCCGAAGATGCGGAAGCACACGACCGGCTGATCTGCCTGAGTACGGGAAAAGACCTCGACGACCCGAAACGTATGCGTTATACCAAGCAGGAGTGGATGAAAACAACGGCCGAAATGAATGCGATTTTCCAGGATATTCCGGAAGTACTGCGCAATACGTTGGAAATTGCCGATAAAGTGGAATTTTATTCGATCGACCATGGACCGATCATGCCTGAATTTGCCATTCCCGAAGATTTCGGAACTGAAGAAGGGTATCGAAAGAAATATACGGAACAAGACCTTTTTGAGGAGTTTACGCGTGATGAAAACGGGAATGTGGTCTTGAGCGAAGCGGCCGCCAAAGATAAAATCAAAAAGTTGGGAGGTTACGAAAAACTGTATCGTATCAAATTGGAAGCCGATTACCTGAAAAAACTTACCTACGAGGGGGCACGTCTTTGTTACGGCGAAGAACTGAGTGACGAGGTGGAAGAACGGCTCAATTTCGAACTGTACATTATGAAAACGATGGGATTTCCGGGTTATTTCCTGATCGTACAGGATTTTATTCGGGCCGCAAGAGAGGAGCTGAATGTTTCGGTAGGACCCGGAAGAGGATCGGCAGCCGGATCGGCGGTCGCCTATTGTTTAGGAATCACACGTATAGACCCGATCAAATACGATTTGCTGTTCGAGCGTTTTTTGAATCCCGACCGTATCTCCTTACCGGATATTGATACCGACTTCGACGACGATGGACGGGGTGAAGTATTACGCTGGGTAACGGAAAAATACGGTGCAGAACGGGTAGCCCATATCATCACGTATGGCACAATGGCGATGAAATCGGCCATCAAAGATGTGGCCCGTGTGCAGAAACTGCCGTTGAACGATGCCAACCAATTGGCGAAATTCGTTCCGGACAAGATTCCGGATATGAAGAAATTCAAACTGAAAGATGCGATCGCTTATGTGCCCGAATTACGGGAAGCGGCAGGTGGAAGCGATCGCTTAAAAGCCGATACGCTGAGGTATGCCCAGATGTTGGAGGGGAATGTACGGAACACGGGCGTCCATGCCTGCGGTGTCATTATCGGGCAATGCGACATCTCCGATATTGTACCGGTCAGTACTGCTAAAGACAAGGATACCGGCGAAGAGATGCTGGTTACGCAGTATGAGGGTTCGGTCATTGAAGAAACCGGACTGATAAAAATGGACTTTCTGGGGTTGAAAACCTTGTCGATTATCAAAGAGGCTGTCGAGAATATTCTGTTGACAACCGGAAAGGTTTTGGATATCGATCATATCAGTTTAGAAGATCCGGCAACTTATAAACTCTATTGCGAGGGAAAAACGACCGGAACGTTCCAATTCGAGTCGGCAGGTATGCAAAAATATCTGAAGGAACTGCAACCGTCTAAATTTGAAGACTTGATTGCGATGAATGCCCTATACCGACCGGGTCCGATGGACTATATTCCGGCGTTTATTGCCCGTAAACACGGCCGGGAAGAGATTTTGTACGATATCCCCGTCATGGAACGTTATCTGAAAGATACCTATGGAATTACGGTTTATCAGGAGCAGGTCATGTTACTCTCCCGATTATTAGCCAATTTTACACGAGGAGAAAGCGATTCCCTCCGTAAAGCTATGGGAAAGAAGCTGATCGATAAGATGAACCAGTTGAAATCGAAATTCATGACCGGCGGACAAGCAAACGGGTATAAAGAGGATGTCTTGCAAAAAATATGGGCAGACTGGGAAAAATTTGCCTCGTATGCATTCAATAAGAGCCACGCAACCTGCTATTCGTGGGTAGCTTACCAAACGGCCTATCTGAAAGCCAATTATCCTTCTGAATACATGGCCGCCGTCCTTAGCCGGAGTTTGTCCAATATTGTCGATATCACCAAATTTATGGACGAATGCCGGGCGATGGGTATACAGGTACTCGGACCGGATGTGAACGAATCGATCTTGAAATTCAGTGTCGATAAAAACAAGAATATCCGCTTCGGGCTCGGGGCGATCAAGGGGGTTGGAGAAGCTGCCGTTCAGAACATTATCGAAGAACGGAAAGCCAACGGACCTTTTAAGGGTATTTTCGATTTTGTGGAACGCATGAACTTGACCGCTTGTAACCGGAAAAACATCGAATCGCTTGCACTGGCCGGAGCTTTCGACGGTTTTACTATCCGGCGTGAACAGTTTTTTGCCGATAATGGGAAAGGAGAATCCTTTTTAGATGTTCTACTTCGCTACGGAAACAAGTTTCAGGCCGATAAACAAATGAGCACCAATTCCCTGTTTGGAGATGACATGTTTGTGGGTATCAGTAAACCGGAAATTCCGGTATGCGTGCCCTGGAGCGATCTGGAACGGCTGAATAAAGAAAAGGAATTGATAGGCATTTACCTTTCCGCTCATCCATTGGATAAATTCCGAATCATTTTAAAATATATTTGTAATGTCGGAATGGTGGAATTGAATGAAAAAGAGTCTCTTGAAGAGAACAAAGCCTATCTGGCAGGAGGAATTGTCACCGACTTTCGCGAAGGCTTTACCAAGAAAGGAAGCCAATACGGCATCATTAAAATGGAAGATTTTACCGGTGTCGGAGAAATTCCGTTGTTTGGCAAGGATTATATCAACTTCGCAAAATATGGCCGGATCGGACTCTCATTGCTGGTCAAAGTGCGTATGGCCGATCTGTATAAAACAGGACGACTTTCTTTCAAAGTAGACGATATCAGCTCACTGCAGGAGGTAACGGACGATTTAATCGAGAAAATCGATATCACCATCCCGATCCATGGCCTGAACGAAGCTATGATCAGTGAACTTTCGGCCTTAATCAAAAACAATCCGGGAAAAAGTATGTTATCTTTTAAAGTGATTGACGGTGAACATCATATTTCGCTGGATTTTTTCTCGAAAGATATCCGGTTGACGGTTTCCAACCGCCTGATAGATTATCTGGAGGAAAATGAAGATATACTGTTTAAAATTAACGGATAGTTTTGGCGGAAGCGACAAGAATTCGTAATTTTGACGCTTTAAACGAACATATTTAAAAGAGATATAACAAATTATGGCACAACAAGTAACAGATGCGAATTTTGAAGAGCTGATAGGCTCGGGGAAACCCATGGTGCTCGATTTTTGGGCAGAATGGTGCGGTCCTTGCCGCATGGTAGGTCCGATTATCGATGAACTGGCTACCGAGTATGACGGGCGGGTGATTGTAGGAAAAATGGATGTGGATAACAACAATGAGGTAGTTGCCCGTTTTGGTATCCGAAACATTCCGACCATCCTGTTTTTTAAGGACGGAGAGGTGGTTGATAAACAGGTCGGAGCCGCTTCGAAAGCAATTTTTGTCGATAAGATAGAGAAACTTCTATAATTTGATGGCGCGGAGCATTTCGCGTTTACCGGGGGGGGCGGGTATTCTTTCCACAGTATATCCGGCCTCTTTCATCATCCGACGGACGGACCCTTTTGCGCAATAGGTCGTTAATATCCCTCCGGCAGACATGGCGGCATACAGTTTGTCAAATAGCGCCTGGTTCCACATTTCCGGCTGTTTATCAGGAGCAAAGGCATCGAAATAAACCAGATCTGTTTCTTCCGGAAAGGCTTGTTTATGGCAATCGGCTTTTATTTTATGCAATACAAAGTGCGTGGTGATCGGTTCCGGTTTATCCCAGGCAGTTTCATGCAGTTGTACAAACAAATCCTTTTTGTCGGCAGCAATCAATGCGCCGTAATTCAGTTTTTCGATAAAATGCAACGGTAGCGGATTGGGCTCAAACGTGTGATACTGCACCTGCAATGCTTTTTTTTCTGCTTCCAATAATGTTAAGAAGGCATTCAAGCCGGTTCCGAATCCGATTTCCAATAGCCGGATTGTTCTTTTTTTCAACTGATGGAGGCCTGCGGCAATAAAAACATGACGCGATTCTTGAATAGCTCCATGAGTCGAATGATAATGCTCATCCATTCCCGGAAGATAGAGTGTATGACTGCCGTCGGCCGTCAGTTGCAGCTCGTACTTGTTGGCATCGATATCGTATCCCATCGGCTTTTATTTTTTTACATACATTTTCCCGGCTTCAAAATCAAAAATGGTCGAAGTGGTAAAATACTTTATTCCTAAGAAACCTGCTTCTTTTATCGATGACATGGCATCGGTAACTCCAAGAGACACCCCTTCAAATGATTTTCCGCATATTGTGAGTGTATCTGCATAAAGCCCCTCTGCCACAACTACGCCTTGGGGGTTTTTAGCTTCCAGGAGTGTGAGCTCATTTTCATTTATCATTTGCTTAACAGCATGATGTTGCTTCATTAGAAATAAAAGTGAACCATTACCCATATCGACAATAAAATCACCTTGCATCGTGCATGCTTTATTTGCTATATGCATGTTTAGAGTTGAATTCACAATGGGCATTTTGTCGTTGGATAATTTAAGAGGGAAAGAATCGCATTGAGCTGCAATACGGTTTAATTCGTCATTTAAATGAAGTGATAATTTCTTATTATTTAAATCAAGAGAGATGATGGAGCTGCCATCGACGGGATTTTTAAGAAATTGTAAAGGAACGAGGGGAACAATATCGCCATCTAAAATAAAGATCGGGCCGATATAAATAGCATTACCGATTTTAATCTGTCCTTCAGCCGTGAAATTGATATCATATTGCTTATGAAGCAATCTCATTCTTTTATCACTCTTCTTTAAATCAAGATTAAACTGCTTATGATGCGATTCATAAAATTGCCGGCTTATCAATAATGCAGGAATCCCTGACTCAATCATAATTCTTGATTCAATGCCATTCAACGTCGTTGTCGTGTAATAATGACCGGACTCTTTTTCAAGAGTAAATTCAATTGAATTTGCTGCAATAATAACGTTGGCAAACATTATTAAAATACTAATTAAAAGAAATTTAATATCCTTTTTCATGAATTTTATATGATTGTTTGTTACAAGCCCGGATAAACATTTTATTGATTTGTTCCACCTCCTTTTGGCAAATATACTCTTTTTTTATTGAACTCAAAAAACGGATCTCTTTTAAAAGGAGGGGCATACGGCCTGAACAAACAGGAAAATATCTCTCAAGAATAATCCTTTTGAGAGGGGTAGAATTACTTCCTGCTGACAAAATGGCAGATTCTTTTTAAGGTGATTCGGAAAGTTCTCATTTTTTGATATTTCGATCCGTATGATGTTCTGTTTTCTAAAATAACATATTGATTATAAGTTTGATA
Organism: Parabacteroides sp.; assembly: GCA_041798765.1. Classification (GTDB taxonomy): domain Bacteria; phylum Bacteroidota; class Bacteroidia; order Bacteroidales; family Tannerellaceae; genus Parabacteroides. The sequence continues at coordinate 96,618 of JBHCAZ010000035.1, forward strand.
TATATTTAATGGGCTGTTTTTTTAAAAACACCTTGCACGGGATGAAAAGGATTTTGTTGTTTGCTTGTGGCCAGGCCGTTTGTCACACTTGTGACAATACGCTGTCACAACTGTGCCAATACGACGTCACAACTGTGACATCGGGAGCGTTTTTTTGAAACCCTGCCGACTGACAATTTTGTCAGGTGTTTTTTGAAGGCGTCCGGAGGTGTGGAAAGTACATCTAAAATATTCCAGTTTTGTGGCGTAAAAACTGGAATATAAAAAGTCAGTTCCTTCAATACCCGAGCATCTCCAATTACAGAACACAGCAAACTACCGGATATTGTCATTTATGACAGTAATAAAAAGTGGCTATTCTTAATCGAAGTGGTTACTTCGCATGGGCCGGTATCTCCCAAACGTGTAATCGAGCTGGAAGATTTCACAAAAGAATGCAAAGTGGGGAAAGTATATGTTACCGCTTTTCCTGACAAAGTCGAGTTCAAGAAACATGTGGCTGATATTGCATGGGAAACCGAAGTTTGGATAGCGGAAAATCCAGATCATATGATTCATTTTAATGGAGATAGATTTATAGGACCGAGATAGTAAGTCTGCTCTGAGCATACTGGATTTTTACATTTGATTCATGATTTCTAAAATTTTCGAGGATGTAAATTAAACTGTGTCAGCAAGGAATAAAATATTAACTTTGCGAACACAGTTTTTTTATGAAAGAAGAATTTGATTTTGAAAGTATCAAGAACAAGGCCTTTGAATAGTTAAAAGCAGGAAAGCCTTTATTGGGCAAGGACGGTGCTTTTGTACTTTACGATGTTTCTATCTATTTGTTTTCCAAGTATATTTGACTATATTTGCAAAATATTCGTGTAATACAGAAGCGTTATATTCGTGTTTTACAGTAATCGAATAATCGTGTAATACATAAAAGAATCAAGATTATGGCAACGATAGCAGAGCTGTTAGCATCTTCTTTGGATGCGCTCAAACAAGTTCTTAATGAATGCCATGCTGGCTTCGGGCGGTTACGATTGGTTGATTACTTTTCATTTTTCATAATCTCACTTTTTAGATTGCAAAACTAATTTAATCACTGTAAATGAGATAAATAGAGTATAGACGAATCGCGTCAAAAGTAAGCCGTTTTCCGACAATCGTACCCCCTAATCGTTTTTTTGGTAAGGGGGGTACGATTTGGATACTCAACCGTGTCTTTTCGTGCCCTTTTTTTCTTTCAGGTGAGACTGAAACATAAAAAATCCCACAATACGTTGATATTGTAGGATTTATCTCTTTTTGTAGCCTCTTGTGTGATCCGCCTGGGGCTCGAACCCAGGACCCCATCCTTAAAAGGGATGTGCTCTACCTGCTGAGCTAGCGAATCTCCGATATGTATTACTTTTGTAATGCGGGTGCAAAGGTAATCATATATTTTTAATATGCAATATTATTCGGAAGTTTTTTCTACTTGAATATCATTCTCTTTCTCCGAATCGGTTGAAAAAGAGGAAACTTCATGCTGTTCACATCCTTCTTCCTGTAGAATAAAACGCTTGTAGTATGATAGGAAAAGTGTTGTTAAGGGCAGTGCAACGATTAATCCGATAAATCCCAGCAGGGTTCCCCAAATAGAAAGTGCTAACAAAATAAATGCGGGATTCAACCCCATGGCTTTCCCCATAATTCGGGGGGTCAGATATAAATCTTGAATAATCTGTACGATTGTCAAAATCAATAAGCTGGAACCAAATATAATCCAAAAGTTGTTTCCGGTTTCGGCCGCTTTCAACAGGCTGAGAAGGGCCATCGGAATCAGGCCGATTGTCTGCATATAGGGTATCAGATTCAAAAAACCGATAAACAGTCCTAAACCGACAGCCAATGGGAAGTCGATAATACGAAACCCGATAGCCAACAGTACGCCGACGGAAAGAGCGATCAATGATTGCCCGCGAAAATAACGGTTCATGTTCGTTTCCACATCTTCTGCCAGTTCTTGTATAAAGGGACGATATCGTTCCGGTATGAACCGGATCCATCCATCGGCAATCTTTTCGTAATCCAACAAGATAAAAATAAAATACAGAAAAATAACGAATAAGATGGTGACACTGAATAAAATGGACAATGTATTGGTTAATACCGACCAAACCTGTGGAACGGCTTGTTTGATCAGTTTTTCAAGATTTTCGATATTTAAGAGTTGTTGTAATTGGGCCGGATCGAAATTTTCTTCGAAAAACGTAATCCAGGACGCAGGAATCATGGGGATATCGCCGGTACGATTCCGATTATATTCCTCAATTAGCCGACTCGTTTTTTCAACCTCTTGGGTGATAGACGGAACGATCATCACTGTAATTACGGCAATGGCTAATGCGGTAGATAATAATACGGCAACGATCGCTAAAAAACGGCTCTTCAAACCCGCCTTATGCTGGAAAAACTTCACAAAAGGCTGCATCATATAGGCTAACAGCCACGCAATTAAAAAGGGCAACAACGCATTGCGGAGTAACGTTATCAGATAAATGATCCCGGTGATCATGGCTAATCCGAACAGTATGCGTATGACCCGGTCGAAAGTAAATGGTTTATCAAACAGAGGATTCATTTTTTGTATCGTATCTTTGCTATTTATTGCAAAGATATAATAAAGATATACGAAAAAGATGAAACGAGGTCAAATATTCTTCTTCTTTTTATTTATTGGCAGTCTGTTGCTTAGTGCCCAGAATCATCCGGCGATCGAACAGTTGCTGGAAATCCCGTCTATGAAAGGTGCGACATTTTCGCTGGTCGTAAAAGAGGTGGAAAGTGGAAAAACGGTTTGGAGGCACGATGCCGGCCGGCTGGTTTCTCCGGCTTCTGTCTTGAAACTCGTAACAACGGCCACAGCGCTTGAACTTTTAGGAACCGACTATCGATTTCCGACAACGATTGAGTATGACGGAACAATAGACAACGGTCTGTTGAGGGGAAATCTGTACATACGGGGGAGCGGAGATCCTTCTTTAGGTTCTTCGCATCTGCATGCTGATGACAACGCATTTCTTGCTGCATGGATTTCGGCAATAAAAAAGGCTGGTATCCGGCATATTGAAGGGGCAGTCATGGCAGATGAACGTATTTTCGACATAGAGGGCGTATCTCCCAAATGGTTGAAAGAAGATGTGGGAAATTATTTTGCCGCAGGAAGTTATGGTGTTTCCGTGTTCGATAATTTATATAAACTCTCCTTTACCACCGGGCCGGTCGGCGGAAAAATTACCATAAACAGGTGCATACCCGAAATGCCCGCTTTGCATTTTCACAATTACCTGCAAGTAACGGCTTCGGCTACCGACAGCGCCTATATTGCCGGATTTCCTTTTTCGAATGAACGTTATCTGTATGGAACATTACCTCCTAATCGGACAGATTATCAGATCAAAGGCGATTTACCTGACCCGCCCGCCTTTTTAGCCGAATACCTGACCCGACAGTTGAAAAGCGCCGGCATTCAAATAGACGGCAAACCCTCTTGTTTTCGGATCGAACAGGAAAAAGGGTGCTGGAAAAACATGCCACGGAAAGCCCTCATTACTACTTATTCGCCTCCACTCAAAGAACTCGTGCGGATTTGTAATTTTGTAAGTCATAATTTGTATGCGGATGCTTTCATGAAAACCATTGGTCTGCAATACAAACCGGCAAAATCGGAAAAGATCTCTTCGCTGATGAGGGGAGTTGCCGTATCGTGCAGGTACTGGGCAGGAAAGGGAGTGGACATATCCGGTTTGCGGATCTACGATGGCAGCGGCCTGTCGCCGATGGACAAAGTGACCGCCGATTTTTTATGCAATGTATTGGTCTACATGGATCGGAGATCGGCAGCGTCGGCCGCTTTTTCAGCCTCGCTACCACGGGCAGGAATCGAAGGATCGGTTCGTAATTTTATGAAAGGCAGTTCTTTGCAAGGATATGCACGTTTAAAAAGCGGTGGTTTATCCGGCGTCAGAGGATATGCCGGTTATATCCGGAAAGAAGGGAAAACGTATGCCATTGTTGTCTTCTCGAACAACTATTCGTGCAGTATGTCAGAAATGAGCAATCGTTTGGGTAAACTGATCGTACAACTGTTTTAACAACCAGTTATCCGTTGATTTTCATAATTTCCTGTTCAAACAGGTTTTTATCACCGGCGGCCTTGTTTCTTACTTTACTTCTGTAGTTATAAATGGTAGTCAACGAATAACGCAGAAAGCGGGCGATTTTGGTACTGTCGGAGATTCCTAATCGGATCAGCGCGAAAATACGGATTTCCGTACAAAGCAATTCCCCCGGCCTGGGATAGATCCGTTCCTCCACGGCCAGCAGGCGATTGAAATCCTCTACAAATCGAGGGAAAAGGTTGAGGAATGTCTGGTCGAATTCCCGGTAGAATTTATTCCGTTCATCTTCGATAAACTGTTCCGATTTCAAAGCCTTAAACAGTTCACTTACTTTCGATGCGCTGGCGAGGTTGACAAGCGACTGCCGGTAGTTCTCCAACTTATCCAAATACATGGTACACAAATCCAAATAGTGGGCGATATACTCCTGTTTGATCTGATTCGACTGCGAGAGTTGGCTGTTTATCTCCTGCAACTGCGTATTCAGTTCGCTGAGCGCCTTTCTGACGTGCCTTAATTTTACCATCTGGCGATAAATATAGATGATACTGCCTATTAAAATACAAGAGAGAAGGCTGATGCAGAACGTAAAAATATGTTGGATGCGTTTGTTTTTAACATCTCTTTCCCGATAGGCTTTATCGACAATGGGGTAGGCTTCCGTGATTTCAACTGTTCGTAGCCGGGCGTTGCACGCGACAGCATCCTCCATGGCGCAATTCAGATACCGGTAGGCCCGCTTGATCTCCCCGTTTTCGTATAGCAGAAAAGCCAATTTAATGAGAGAAACATATTCTTTTACCGGCAGTTTCAGATCGACGATGGCCGAAACAGCCAAATAATAGATCTGTTTTTCCCGATCTCCGATTCCGCGGTAAGCCTCTGATAAGTTGTAGGCTATCAATCCTTTTCCATGTTCATCCTGACATGTTTTTTCATATTCGTGCAGCAATTGCATCGCTTCTCGGTAGTTTCCTTCGACAATCTGTTTATCAGCCGAAACAAGCAACCACGTAAGGCTTTCGGAAGGATTATACACTAAAATAGAATCCCGGTAGCTGGCTGTCAGTTGGCGGTATCTTTCTTTTTCCGGAGCAGTCAGTGCATAATCTTCCATGGCGCCGTAAATCGTTCGGTATAAATGGAAATAATAGGCTTTTTGCGTCGCGTCGAACCCTTCAGGCTGCAACCGGTCCATGCGGTCGAGCGCCTCTTTGTACATCCCCATCGTACACAGCAGGTCGGCATCATTCATTTCGGTTTCTGCGGCGGTCTTTTCTCCGGTTAACAAAACGATCTCCTGCTTTTTCCGGACATATTGTAAAGCCGAATCCAGTTGGAATTTATTATAAGCGTGGAATAGTTCGTTGTATAAATCATATTGAACTTCCGGCGTATCAGCCTCAACCAGCCTTTGCTTGATCGTTGCAATATATTCCTCTTTTTTCCGGGAATACCGATCCTTTTCGGTAATGGTCTGGTCCAATATCCGTAAAACCTCTTTTACTGATTTTGTTTCTCCATATACAGTAAATCCATAGTATAAAAATATGAATGACAAGAGAACCTTCATATAGCTGTTATTCTGTTTTGTAAAGATAAATTTCTTTGTTTGTATTTCCAAATTTATTTATATTTTATTCTTTTATTTTTATTTTGATGCATTGATTAATAATATTTTATTCTGTAGATGTATTTATATTTTCTTTATTTATCTCTCTTTTCTTTTTGGGGGAGGGTAATTTTGTGATCAATTCTGTAACATGAAATACACAAGTATAATATGAAGACAAAAAATAAGGTAGGTGCTGCGCTACTGTTATGTATCGCCACATGGGTCAATGCCGAGGAATTGACCTCTCCGAATGGTCGTTTGCTTTTGCATTTTGATTTGAATGAAAGCGGAACGCCGGTGTATCAGCTTTCTTTCGATAATAAACAAGTCGTCAATCCCAGTATGCTCGGTTTGGAATTGCTTCCGGGAAAGGAAGATGCGCCTGCTTCTTTCGACGATTTTTCGGAAAAAAAGAAATCGGAGAACACCTCAATACAGACGAATTTGTATAGCGGTTTTGAACGGGTAAAAACGAGCTCTTCTTCCTTTGATGAAACATGGAAGCCTGTCTGGGGCGAATCGAGCCAAATCCGGAATCAGTATAACGAATTGGCGGTAGACCTGAAACAGCCGGCTACTGACCGTTACATGACCATTCGCTTTCGTTTATATGACGATGGCCTGGGCTTCCGGTATGAGTTTCCGCAGCAAAAAAAGCTGATTTATTTCGTGATCAAAGAGGAACATTCACAGTTTGCTATGACGGGCGACCATACGGCATTCTGGATTCCGGGCGATTATGATACGCAGGAATACGACTACACGACCTCCAAACTCTCCGAAATACGCGGAAAAATGCAGGCCGCTATTACCCCAAATACGTCGCAAACGTCTTTTTCGCCGACCGGTGTGCAAACATCGCTGATGATGAAAACGGCCGATGGGTTGTATATCAATATCCACGAGGCCGCGTTGGTCGACTACGCCTGTATGCACCTGAACTTGGATGATCAGAAAATGATTTTTGAATCTTGGCTGACACCGGATGCACAGGGGGCTAAAGGATATATGCAGGCACCCTGTCATTCTCCGTGGCGGACGGTTATGGTCAGCGATGATGCACGTAAATTATTGGCATCCGACTTGATTTTGAATTTAAATGAACCGTGTAAATTGGAGGATACTTCTTGGATAAAACCGGTCAAATACATGGGCGTTTGGTGGGAAATGATTACCGGAAAAGCCACATGGGCCTATACCAACGAATTGCCCAGTGTAAAACTGGGAGAAACCGATTATAAACAGTTAAAACCAAACGGTACGCATGCGGCCAATACGCAACGCGTGAAAGCATATATCGATTTTGCCGCCGAACACGGATTTGATGCTGTTTTGGTGGAAGGATGGAATGAAGGATGGGAAGACTGGTTCGGACAAAGTAAAGATTTTGTATTCGATTTTATCACGCCGTATCCCGATTTCGATGTGAAAGAGTTGCACCGCTATGCGGCTTCGAAAGGGATTAAAATGATGATGCACCATGAAACTTCTTCTTCGGTTCGTAATTACGAACGCCATTTAGACAAGGCCTACCGGTTTATGGTCGATAACGGCTACAACTCGGTGAAAAGCGGTTATGTAGGAGATATCATCCCACGGGGAGAATATCACTACGGACAATGGATGAACAATCACTACCTATATGCCGTGAAAAAAGCTGCTGATTATAAAATCATGGTCAATGCACATGAGGCTGTACGTCCTACCGGTTTATGCCGTACATACCCGAACCTGATCGGAAACGAATCGGCACGTGGAACGGAATATGAGGCCTTCGGAGGAAATCATGTCGACCATACGACCATTTTGCCCTTTACCCGCCTGATGGGAGGACCGATGGATTATACGCCCGGCATATTCGAACCTCGTATCAGCAAACTGAATCCGGACAACCAGTCGTTTGTCCGCACCACATTAGCACGTCAGCTCGCACTCTATGTAACGATGTACAGTCCGCTGCAAATGGCAGCCGATCTACCGGAACACTACCGGAAGTATATGGATGCCTTCCAATTCATCAAAGATGTGGCAGTCGACTGGGATGAAAGCCGCTACTTAGAAGCAGAACCGGGTGATTTTATCACTGTTGCCCGCAAGGCAAAAGGAGAAGAAAAATGGTTTGTCGGCTGTACTGTCGATGAAAACGGCCATTTGTCGAAAATATCATTCGATTTTCTGGATCCCGATAAAAGCTATATTGCAACCGTTTATAGCGATGCAAAAGATGCGCATTATGAAACAAATCCGCAAGCTTATCAGATCCGAAAAGGCATTGTGACTTCCAAATCTTCCTTACAGCAAAAATGTGCTCCTGGAGGTGGATATGCCATCAGTATCGTGCCGGTTGAAACGGCGAAAGCACTGAAAGATTTGAAAAAACTGAAATAAACGATTATATTAATCTTATAAGAATTGAAAATGAAGAAGCACTTCTGTTCATTGCGAGGAATAGCCTGTCTGTTCATAGGGCTACTCTTCACTCTCAGTAGTTATGCGCAGGATTTCACCGTCAAAGGCGTGGTGAAAGATGCGAAGTTGGGTGATCCGATCATCGGCGCCACGATCCTCGAAAAGGGGACGAGTAATGGAACAATTACCGATATGGACGGTAATTTCTCTTTGAGTGTAGGCTCGAAAGAGGCCGTTTTGGTTTTTTCGTATATCGGGTATAAAGGGCAGGAAATCGCTCTTGCCGGACAATCGGAATTAAATATAGCCTTGAGTGAGGATGTCGAGGCATTGGATGAGGTCGTTGTCGTAGGGTATGCAACCGGAAGCAAACGGACCATCTCCGGTGCGGTAGAGCGGATTAAAAAAGAGGACATGAACCAAGGGGTGGTCAATACCCCGTTAGAATCGCTTAAAGGAAAGGTTGCCGGAGTAGTTATTGCCAGAACCGGTGGAGATCCTGCTGCCAAACCCTCGATCCGTGTGCGTGGAACAACCTCTCTGTCAGGAGGAAACGATCCACTGGTGATCATTGATGGGGTATTTGGCGACTTGGGTATGTTAGACGCGATCTCTCCGTCGGATATCGAGACGTTCACCATTTTGAAAGATGCTTCCGAAACCGCCCAGTACGGTTCTCGGGGTGCGGCCGGAGTCATTGTGGTTACAACGGCCAAAGGAAAAGCCGGTATCAAAACGCTCAGTTACAATGGAAATTACGGTATCAGCCAGGTGTATAAAAACTTGGATATGCTTTCCGGAGAGCAATTCCGCAGTACCGCAAAAGCTTTGGGCATCAATCCGCTGGATAAAGGACACGATACCAATTTCTTTAAAGAGATGGAACATTTGGGTTATACACAGAATCATAACCTCTCTTTTGGGGCCGGAAACGAAGAGTCCGACTATAGGGCATCGATCGGTGTGATCGACCAGACGGGTATTATCAGAGAGAGCGGCATGCGGAATTATACTGCCAAATTGGATGCCAGCCAATTGATGTTCGATAACAAATTGAAAGTGGAATTCGGAATGTTCGGGTCTTTGAAAGAAACCGATTATACGAACGATTATGAAAAAACGTTCTATTCGGCTGCCACTTTTAACCCGACTTTCCCGACGGAAAAAAATAAAGAAACCAATAAATGGGATGAAGATCCTTATGCCAACGAAATCCAGAATCCGTTAGGACGCCTGACGATTCAGGACCGTGAAAAAAATGCCTATGTGAATGTACATGGACGTTTGACATGGACCATCTTGGAAGGTTTGAAATTGAGTACTTTCGGCTCTTATACTTACAATGTGAAAGAAAACATGAAATATATCCCGAAAGACTTGAAAGTCATTACCCAAAGTTCGGACCCGCATGCCTATAGAGCCGACAACAAACAGCATGTCTTGATGGGGAATATTCAGTTGACGTATACGAAAGACATCGACAAACACCACATTGATGCGTTGGGATTGGTGGAAGGGCAGCAGTACCATTATACCGGATTCAGTGCTGGAGCACGTGGGTTTGAAACGGATTATTTCGGATACAACAACTTGAAAGCGGGCGGTATTGTCAAATATGGCGACGTGGCCTCTTTCGAAAACCGGAATCGCTTGGCTTCGTTTATGGGCCGTCTGAATTATATGTACGACGACCGCTACATCGCTACCGTCAATTTACGTGCCGACGGTTCTTCTAAATTGGGAGCCAACAATAAATGGGGCTTTTTCCCCTCTGCCTCTTTGGCATGGGTGCTCAGCCAAGAGGATTTCATGAAAGAAATCAATTGGATCAGCAACTTGAAACTGCGTGCCGGATACGGACTTACCGGTAACCAAGATGCCATCGAAGCCTATAATTCGCTGGCTCTGCTCCAGCCGAATGGAGTGACTTCCGTTAATGGAACTTCTACGGCAACTTTCAATATTCTGCGTAATGCCAACCCCGATTTGCGTTGGGAAATCAAAAAAACATTCGATGTGGGTGTCGATTTCGGTGTATTGAACGGACGTTATTCGTTTACAGCCGATTATTACCATTCGAAAACGACCGACCTGCTGTATAAATATGCCGTTCCCGTACCTCCGTTCGTATTCCCAGAATTATTGGCGAATCTGGGAGAAATGACAAACTCGGGTATCGAGTTGGGTATCCGTGCCGGATTAGTTAATACGAAAGATTTTGATTTCAACCTCGGAGCCAATTTCGCTTACCAGAAAAACAAATTGAATTCGTTGAGCGGAAGTTATATGGGACAAGATTTGCAGGCTAAACAATATATGAACTTGGCCAGTGTAGGTGGAGCCGGATTTATCGGAAACAACAATGTGGTGTATCAAATGGTAGGTCAACCGGTTGGTGTGTTCTATATTCCGCGCTATATCGGACTGAAAGCAAATGAAAAAGGACAGAACATCTATGTGCTCGATGAAATGATCGACGGAAAAGAGGGATTGGATACTAACGACGGCGGAGACCGTTATATCGCCGGACAGGCTATGCCCAAATTCCACCTCGGATTGAATTTGAATATGCGATATAAACGTTTCGACCTGACTTCGCAAATCAACGGAGCATTCGGACACAAAATCTTTAACGGAACCGGCCTTTCTTATACCAATATGAGCCAGTTCCCCACCTATAATCGTCTGGCCGATGCGCCTGAAAAGAAAATTTATGATCAGGCTATCTCAGACTATTGGTTAGAAAGCGGCGATTTCCTGCATATCGACTACATCACGTTGGGATATAACTTGCAGTGCGATAAAATCAGCAAATATGTGAAGAATGTCCGCTTGACTTTCTCTGTAAACAATGTGGCTACACTGTCCGGATACTCCGGCTTATCGCCTCTGATCAACAGTTCGACTGTAGGCGGAGACTTAGGGGTGGACAACCGCCAATTCTATCCGCTGTCTCGTACCTATTCATTAGGTGTAAATGTTAATTTCTAAACGATTGAATGATTTATGAAAAAGAGAACTTTCTATAGCTTCATGTGCGCTGCCGCCATGACCGTTTTTTCTTCTTCTTGTTCCGATTTTCTGGAAGAACATCCGACGGATGCGTTTGATGAAGAAACAGCTTTTCAAAGCCCTACCTTAGTATATATAAATACGGTTGCCAGTCTGTACAGCGATATGTATAAAGTGTTGGGTAACGACCGTCATATATACGACTTGAATACGTTTTCATCCGATGAAGCCATGTTGCCCGCCCGCGGCGGAGACTGGGAAGACGGAGGACTCTGGCAGAACCTGTTTCTGCATCGTTGGGGAACCATGAACGACCTGACCCGCAATAGCTGGAACTTCCTGTATGAGTCGATCGGAAAATGCAATGCCTCGATCGATAAACTGACCGCTTTTGCGGCACAGCAGCCGGAGGCTACCTACTTCAAGACCTATACGGAAGAGGTGCGGGGTTTACGGGCATTTTTCTACTATCAGTTGTTGGATCTGTTTGCCCGCGTACCGTTAGTTACCTCTTCGACCGTGCAGATGACGGAGGTCAAACAATCGGAACGGAGCGAAGTTTTCCGTTTTGTAGTAAAAGAATTGGAAGAGTCTCTTCCTTACTTAGCCGATGATCACAGCAATATGAAAGGCATGTATTACGGACGTTTTACGAAACCGGTAGCCTATATGCTGTTGGCTAAATTGGCGCTGAATGCCGAAGTATATTCCGATGATAACTGGACTGACGGAGTACGTCCGAACGGAAAAGACATCAGATTCACGATCGATGGCAATGCGCAAAATGCCTGGGAAGCCACCATTACGTATGTCAATAAATTGGAACAGTTAGGCTACAAATTGCAAGGCGATTTTGCAGCAAATTTTGCCGTCAATAACGAAGCGTCGGTTGAAAATATTTTTACTGTACCGATGGACCCGATCGCGTATCCGAATTCAAAAGACTACAGTGTAGTCCGTTCCCGTCACTATGACCATGCATCCGCTTTCGGACAGTCGGGATGGAATGGCGCTTGTGCGACCGTTCGTACTATGAAAGTCTTTAAATACGGAACGCCGGAAGAAGACCCGCGTTGCCAGTTGAGTTTCTTTACCGGCGAAGTGACCGGACCCGACGGCAAACTGGTGTATACCGAGTGGGATGGAAAAAAAGTGCCGCTGAAATACGAACCGATGGCACCGAAAGTCTGTATGGTCGAATCCGATGGCCTTTCCTTGAAAACCGCTGGTGCACGTATGGCCAAATACGCCTATGATCCGAATGCCCAAGACGGTGGAACATTGCATGGAAACGATTGTGTGATTTTCCGTTTTGCTGATGCGCTTTTGATGCGTGCAGAAGCTAAAGTCCGTTTGGGACAAAGCGGGGATGAAGAGGTCAATATGGTACGTAACCGGGTAGGAGCACCTGCCTTGAAAGGGGTTACGTTAGACACGATTTTGGATGAACGTATGCTGGAATTGACATGGGAAGGTGTCCGTCGTCAAGACTTGATCCGTTATAACCGGTTTACGTCTGAAACGGAGGACCGCTATGTAGGCGTACAGCATACGGCCATTGCTTTGGATTATCAACCGGATCAGACTGGATATACGACCGTATTTTCGATATACGATGATATTCTGAAAGTGAATCCTAATTTGAAACAAAATCCGGGTTATTAATACGGGTCTCATTCGAATAAGCATAGCAGAAGGCATCCCCAAAGGATGCCTTCTTTTTTGTTTTATGTCATCGGTTTTCGATCGCTTTCCGGATACTTTTTCCGTGCTTTTTAAACTGTCTGTACGACGAAGGTATAATGGCCGGAGCCGATTTTCCCGACGGAGAGGAAAGGTTCTCCTTTCACTTCCGAAACAGTTATCGGCCGACCGTTTTTTGTCACCGTATAGCGGCCTGCCGGCAGCGGAAGATATACATCGGCGTCCATATTGGCCGGAATGGCCACGTTCAGCGTATACGCATTCGCCGTGCGTTCCACCGCCATGCGGATCGATCCGCGGATGGTCGGGATCGTTGCCTCTGCCCATTCAAGTGAAGCTGTTTGAGGCTTGATACAGACCGTCCCGCATCCGGGTGTCAGTGGTAGTACTCCCATCAAACGACGTGGGATAATATTAGCCGGAGCAGCACCCCAGGCATGATTCCAATCTTGATTCGGTTTATATTTATTGTCCCAGGCTTCAAGAGTGATGGTCGAACCGACGCGGAGCATGTTATACCAACTGCGGTCATCGGTTTTGGTTAACAGATGGAGCGCATATCCAGCATCATATGCCTTGTAAAGGGCATCCATCAGAAATTGCGCGCCATATACGCTGCAAGCCATGCCGCGCGTTCGGATAAAGTCGACCACCCCTTGTCTCTTTCCTTGCGGAAGCAAGTCGAATGCCAACGGGAACATGTTGCCGTGCAAAGAAGCATGATCGGTTTCCGAAGCCAGTCCATCCAAAAAATACCCTTTGCCGGCATGGAAGAACGAACGGATGAACCGTTTTTTGAATGCTTTCGACTCAGCGGTGTAGAAAGCGACATCGTCTTGTCTACCTAACGCTTCGGCAATCCCCTTCATTTGCTTTAAAGCCTCATAATGCCAGGCATTGGTCACCACGTTATAGTCGGTAAAGGCAAATCCGTCGTCTTCACCTCCTCGCCGCTCTTTCAAACCGAGGATCCCGGAATGCGGCCAATCCACAATATCCCGTATTTGACCTTTAAAGCGGATTGAGTGTGCGAAGGCATCCGTCTGCAATCCTGTCGTCGTACTGATCAGTCCGTTTTTCTCACGGAGGGCCATCAATACGCGCGGCTTCAGCATTTCATAGTTACAGGCGAGTGAACGGCTGTCTCCCGTATACAGATAATCATACCAAGCGATCGACAACGCCTGCAAGATCCATTCGGTTGGCCAAGTCGGATGCTGTAATAAATATTCATGTGAACGGCGGGCAAGTGTATATTCCCGGTCCACTCCATAATGGCAAAGTTGATTGATCAGTGCATCCGCCTCATAAGGGATACGTTCGCGGTCGCCATCCACATACATACCCGAAAACGAAGTCGCTCGGATAGAATATTTGCAAAGTTCCCAAATCCGGTTCAAGAGGTCGTCGGAAGAGCGGAAAGTAGCGACCGTCTCGTCGAACGGATAATGGACCGTTTCACGTACCGCCGCCGCCGGAGCCAACGTTTTCGTATAACGCTCTATTTCACAATACCGGAATGGGACCACTTCACCGACATACGTTGGCATCAACACCGCTGCCGGACCGGTATTTCGTTTGTCTTTCGCAATTTTGATCCGATATGTATGTACCCCCTTCAACAATGCGAGCGGATAACGGTGATAACGGATGGTGGATGGTCCCGGATCACGTAAAATACGTCCGTTTGCGAGGCATTCTCCCACATGTACAATAACCGAATCGGATGCCCCTTCGGAAGCTAAAGTGAGGACAAGTTGTCCGAATGCATCTTTTCCGAAATCGATGAGGTGCGTACCGGTATCTATCTGTTTGGTTTCGGTGGGAAATTCCATTGTTTTCACCAGTGGATAGTAAGCCGTTCGGTAGGCCGAAAGCGTGTCGGCCGTATGGAAAGCTTTTATTTCAGACCATTCGCTTTCCCCTTCCGTATTGGTGATCGTTTTCACCCGCCAAAAATAGGCATGATTCGGTTTCAAGGCCTCACCGGTGTAGGGAACTGCCACAGAGCAGTCGTTCTCGACCAAGCCGCTATCCCACAAGTTGCCTTTTCCGGAAATAGCATTCTCGCGATTGTCAGCTACAATTATCCGATAAGCCGTTTGACGTGTTCCTTCCTCTTCACCGGGTACAATCCACGAAAAAGCGGGATGGGTCGATCGGATGGCAGCATATTGTAACGGCTCGATGGCTTCATCGAGTTGCCAGACCGGCAGGTTCGAAGCATATCCGTTCTGCCATGTCCGCTCGGTGTGTTCGATCAGGTCGGTCATCAATCCGGACGGCTTCTTGTCGGCAGCTTGGGTACCTATCATATAAAAAGCCAGAAAAGTCGGCAATATAAAACGATTTAACAGTTGTTTTTTTTTCATGGTATTGCACGTTTTCGTCTGTTGAAAAAGACGTTTCTGATGTAACAAATTAAAAACAAGGATTTTCTTGAAACAAATATAGCGGTTTCAGCCAAATTCCGATTTGTATTTTTGATTTTTCCGTTTGTATATTTGACATCCGTTTACCCGCCGATATCCCTCCAATCGGATTTTTGGGTATAGATCGACAAATGTAATGCCGTTGTAGCAAGAGAATGTAATAAATAAACTATTTTTGTAAAGAATATTAAGAAAATGACATCCTTTATGTATGACAAATGTATCCTATGAGAATGGAAAAATTGGCCAATCAAAAAGAAGATATCCGGTTTGAAGAGGTGTATCTTTCCTACTTCTCTAAATTGAAATTTTTTGCTTTGGAATATGTTATACGCGAAGAGGACGCCGAGAATATTGTGCAAGATGTATTTACGGAACTTTGGGAGCGAAAAGCGCTTTTTACGTTACAAATCAATCTGATCGCTTACTTGTTTACAGCCGTTAGAAACCGCTGTCTGAATTTTTTACGTCATAAAACCATTATCAAAGAGACAACCGATCGGATACAGGAAGAGTACTTGCTCACCTTACAGATAAATTTGAATTCGTTGGAGACTTTCGATCAACAGTTGTTTTCGGAAGAAGAGATCGAAAAAACAATCGCTCGGGCGCTGGATGTTTTACCCGAAAAATGCAGGACTATTTTCATAATGAGTAAAATCGAAGGTAAAAAACAGAGAGAGATCGCCTCTGAATTGAAGATTTCCATCCATACCGTTGAAACACAGATTGGTATTGCCTACAAAAAGCTAAGAGAAGAACTGAAGAAGTATGTGCCCCTTTTTATCTTTTTTCTCTATTTATAAAAAACATTTTCTTTTTAGCGGATTTTGGAGGTATGCGTGTTTACATTATATCAAAGGGAATATATGGACGAACAAATCAGAAAATATTTTCAAGGAGAATTGGACACGGCCGAACGGTTAGAGTTGTTAAAACGGATGGAATCGGACGATTTACTGAAAAAAGAGTTTATTGTCTGTAAAAATACGGCTGCCTTGTTGGCTCTTTCTGATTTGCCGAACGATTCGGAAGCGACCCGGAAGGGATACGAGCGCTTCCTGAAACGTATAAAAGCCAAACGATTCAGGCAACAGCTCTTCCGAATTGCCGAATATGCTGCGGTTGCTTGCCTTTTGATCGCCTCCACTTTTTGGGCAACTGTTACTTTCCACGAACCGGCTTTTCCGGCTGCGACTGCCAATAAATTGTATGTGCCTGCCGGTCAGCGTGCTAAATTAACCTTGCCGGACGGAACTGATGTGTGGCTGAATGCACAAACGACCTTAACCTATCCGACATTTTTTTCCGGGAAAGAAAGGCGGGTTTTGGTTGAAGGAGAAGCTTTTTTTGATGTTGTTCCAGATCCGAAAAAGCCGTTTGTTGTATGTTCACAAGGGGTAGAAATGAAAGTGTTAGGTACCAAATTCAATTTGTACAGTTATCCGAAAGAACAAGAGATGAAAACCAGTTTGATTGAAGGATCACTGCACGTTTATTTTTCGAAATCAGCCCAAAAAGGGATCATCCTGAAGCCGAATGAACAGGTGACCATAAAAGAGCAAACGATGAAAATAGAGGCCATTCCCCACAACGACTACTTTTTATGGATAGATGGTATTTACAGTTTTGAGAATGAACCTCTTATAAATATATTAAAAAAACTGCAACTCTATTATGACGTACAAATAGAGGTAAAGGATTCTTCCATTTTTCAATGGGCCTATACCGGGAAATTCAGACAACGCGATGGGATTGACGAGATTTTGCGTATGATACAGAAAATACACAAATTTCACATTGAAAAAGATGAAGAACACAATCAGATCACACTTAGTAAATCGCATATATAATCTTAAAAAAAATGCCTATGGTACACACTCTTAACAAGCGGCTAAAAAATAACGGCAGATGCTGGAACCATCCGCCGTTAAAGGATAAGCAAACACCATCTAATTAATCTTATAGTATTCACCTAATATTGACAAAGATATGAAAATAAACGCTTTGTTCGCTTTCTTTTGTATAGAAGACGAACATCTTAAAGAATATTTTAGAACCATGAGAATATCGCTACTTATGCTATTTGTCTGTGTTTTTCAAATGGTTGCAATCAATTCGGAAGCACAAAACACTACCATTGATCTGGATACCGAGGTTCTATCTGTTGGCCAACTCATCAATCAGATCGAAAAACAAACGGACTATTTGGTCGTATTCAGAAACAAGGAAGTGGATACCGAACGGATGATAACCGTACACAAAAAATCGGGGAAAATCGCGACATACTTGAACGACGCTTTCAAAGACACCGATATCACCTACGAATTCGATAACAAGTACATCCTGTTGCTGAAAACAAATCCACATAAAGAAGTAGCAGAGGCTACTTCTTCAGCTCCGGTTACTCAACAACGCAAGAAAATAACCGGTATTGTTACCGATACCAATGGAGAACCGATTATTGGGGCAAACATTATCGAACAAGGAACGACAAACGGAATTATTACCGATATTGACGGTAAATTTGAGTTAACGGCAAATGAAAATGCAATTTTAGAAATTTCTTACATTGGATATAATAAACAATATATAAATACTTCTGGAAAAAGTATTTTTAATGTGATCCTAAAGGAAGATAGTAAAAATTTAGAAGAAGTTGTCGTTATCGGCTATGGTACACAAAAGAAAGTCAATCTGACTGGAGCTGTGGACCAAGTAACAAGCGATGTTTTCGACAATCGTTCGTTATCGAATGTCTCACAAGCTTTGCAAGGGACTATTCCTAATTTAAATATCTCATTAAGTGATGGAAAACCGACTCGTTCGGCCGAATATAATATACGAGGGACAACTTCTATCGGACAAGGAGGGAGCGCTTTAATTTTAATTGATGGTGTAGAAGGAGATCCAGCCTTATTGAATCCGAATGATATTGCGAGTGTTTCTGTTTTAAAAGATGCTGCATCTGCTGCAATTTATGGAGCAAGAGGATCTTTTGGAGTGGTTTTGATAACAACTAAAAATCCTCAAAAAGAAAAAGTAACAATCAATTATACCGGAAACGTCTCGTTTCAGAGACCAACTACTGTACCAGATGTCGTATCGGATGGACTTATTTATGCGACGCATTTTCGTGAAGCGTATTATGGATGGAACAACTATTCTTCTTTGCCGAGTAAAATAAACAAAACGCAACGCTATTCCGATTCGTGGTTGGAAGATTTCAAAAAAAGAAAAGAACAGAGAGTTTCCGAAGAGGTTGAAATCGCATCAGACGGGACTTTTACCTATTATGGAAATACCGATTATTATGATGAATTGTATAAAAACAGCACTTTCGCACAAGATCATAATTTAACGGTTTCGGGAGGAAGCGAAAAAGCGGATTTCTATATTTCCGGTCGTTACTATGGATATGATGGTTTATTTCGTTACAACACGGACGACTATCAAACATTGAATATCAGGGCAAAAGCATCCCTTCAAGTTACTGATTGGCTTCGTTTGAGCAATAATATGGAATTTTCTGATATGACGTATCACAATCCGATGAATGTTGGCGAAGGGGGAGCTATTTGGCGTAATATAGCTGATGAAGGCCATCCTTCCTCTCCGATCTTTAATCCGGATGGAACATTAACCATGTCGGCAGCATATACAGTCGGTGATTTTATTTATGGAAAAAACGGATTGGATACTCATAAAAAAGTTCTAAAAAATACGACAACTTTCACTGCTCGTTTCTTGAATAATAAATTACGTATCAACGGAGATTTCACGTTCCGCAATTACGACAACAACTCCATTCAACGGAGAGTCCCGGTTCCCTACAGTACTAAAAAAGGGCAGACTGTCTACTTAAGTGAAAAATACAACGATCATAAAAGCAGTATACGAAATACACTGTATACTGCAACAAATCTTTATGCAGAATATGAAGATACGTTTGCGTATTTCCATTATATAAAAGGGATGATGGGGTATAACTACGAAACTTCAAAATATGAAAGTACCTATGTGCAAAGAAATGGATTACTGTTTCCAGACTCTGAAAGTTTGAATCTTGCACTTGGAGACGCGATAACAACATCTTCCGGTTGGGAAAAATGGCGGATTGCCGGCGCTTTTTTTCGACTGAATTATACGTTTAAAGATCGTTATCTATTAGAAGTGAATGGACGTTATGACGGTTCTTCGAAATTCCCGAAAAATCAACAATGGGCTTTCTTCCCTTCTGTTTCAACAGGATGGCGTATTTCAGAGGAACCTTTTTGGAAAATCAATCGTAATTTTATTTCTGATGCAAAAATACGTGCTTCGTTTGGTTCATTAGGAAACGGAAATGTTGCTCCTTATAGCTTTATGGAACTTTTGGCGATCCAAACTTCCGATTACATTGTAAACGGTATAAAGAATAAATACACGAAATCACCCAAAGTAATACCTCAATCGCTCACGTGGGAAACGGCAACGACGACTGATATCGGAGGTGACCTCGGTTTCTTGGATGGAAGACTTCGTCTGTCGGGTGACTATTATATCCGTAAGACCACCGATATGTATACGAAAGGGGTAACTTTGCCTGATGTGTTCGGTGCGACTTCTCCCGAAGGAAACTATGCTGATATGACTACACGGGGATGGGAACTTTCTGTTAACTTCCGCGACAAATTCTTATTAGCTGATAAGCCGTTCAATTATGAAGTCAAGGTAACGCTCGCCGACTATAAATCCACAATAGATCGTTATAATAATGCAACTAAGAGTTTAGACGATTATTATGAAGGACAGACGGTGGGCGAAATTTGGGGATATCGGACGGATGGTTTATTCCAATCGGAAAAAGAAACGGAAGGGTATATTAACACCATTATTAAAACCTCTTCTAATGGAACGACCTATCCGGGAGATCTTAAATTTGTAGATGTAAATAATAATGGAAAAATTGATTACGGAGAAAATACGGTAGACAATCCTGGTGATAAAGTAATTTTAGGAAATAAAGAACCTCGGTATATTTACAGTTTTACATTAAGTGGAGATTGGAATAACTTTTTTGCTTCAGTATTTTTTCAAGGAGTAGGTAAACAAGATTGGTTTCCAAGTAATGAATCGGGTTTTTGGGGGCAATACAATCGTCCATACAATCAATTGCCCAAATGGCATCTCGGAAATTATTGGACGGAAAACAATAGAGATGCTTATTTACCTCGTTATGCCGGCTATACACCTTCTTTACGAACAACTGTTTCCGATCGTTATTTGCAGAATATCGCATATTTACGTTTGAAAAACCTGCAATTTGGGTACACGTTACCTCGTTCTATAACAACAAAAGCCGGTTTACAGAACGCAAGAATTTATATGAGCGGAGAAAATTTGTTTTCGTGGTCTCCTTTATATAAATGGACCAAAGACTATGATGTAACAAATACGAATTCTGGTTCAGATCCGGATTTGACATCTGGTAAAAACGGAGATAATTATACGTATCCGCTTATGAAAAGTATTACTATAGGACTTTCTGTAACATTCTAATTTATCACTGCAATGAAAAAAATATCATATCTTTCGATTTTCTTATCTGTGCTTTTCTTCTATTCATGTGATTTATATGAAGAACCGAAAGCATCTGTCAGTAAAGACTCTATTTTTAGTTCTGAAGCTGGATTACAAACGTATATATATTCCTTTTACGCAGATTTGTTCCCTTCCGGAAGTGATGCTAATCAAGCTGAAATCGATTTGGTGGATTTTGGAGCGATCAACAATTTGCCCGATTTTCTTATAAAAAACGCCTATAGCGAATCAAATGCCGGAGGTTGGTCGTGGAGTACACTGCGTAGCGTGAACTATTTCATCGTAAACTGTACCAATGAATCTATCGATGAAAAAGTAAGAAACCATTATGTAGGAATCGCCCGTTTTTTCAGAGCTTATTTTTATTATGATAAAGTGCGACGTTTCGGAGATGTTCCCTGGATTGACAAACCGTTAGACGTAGAAGATAAAGAACTGTATGCTGCGCAAGATTCTCGTGAGTTGGTGATGGAGAAGGTGTATGAAGATTTAACTTTTGCGTGTG
The DNA here is from genome assembly GCA_041798765.1 of Parabacteroides sp. Lineage (GTDB taxonomy): Bacteria > Bacteroidota > Bacteroidia > Bacteroidales > Tannerellaceae > Parabacteroides. The sequence continues at coordinate 118,035 of JBHCAZ010000035.1, forward strand.
AGAATATAACGCAAACATCCGATCCAAGTGGAAGTATGGTTACCAAATGGGTGGCTTATGCATTGGCCAGTCGTGTTTGTCTTTTTGAAGGGACATTCAGAAAATATCATGCATTGAATTTGGCGACTTCTGCCGAAACCTGGTTGCAGAGAGCCGTCGAAAAAGCAGGATTTATGATGCAGAATTCCGGAAAGAAAATCTATACTGGGGCCGGAATCAATCAGTCATACCGGGCTTTATTTACGAGTGATGTTCCTATTACAGAAGAGGTTTTGCTCGCTGTTTGTTCGAGCGCCGAATTAGGAGTTCTTCATCATGCCAATTGGAAGTGGACCTCTCCTACATACGGAAATCGATTCAGCCTGACCCGCTCTTTTATCAACACGTATTTACAGTCTGATGGAACGCCATATACAACCCGAAAAGGCTGGGAGAAGGAGATTTTCTATGAGGAATGTAAAAACAGGGATACCCGATTGTCACAAACAATTCGTACACCGGGATACATGCGGGACGGAATACCGACTGCTCCTGATTTCATGGGATATTCAAGAACCGGATACCAACCGATCAAGTTCTGTTTGGATGAACGAAAATACGATAATGCCGCTTTAAATAGTAATGCAATACCTTTATTCCGTTATGCCGAAGTTTTGTTGAATTATGCGGAAGCGAAAGCCGAATTGGGAACGTTGACCGACAAGGATTGGAGCCTGACCATCGGAGTTCTTAGAGCAAGAGCCGGAATAACAGGTGGATTAAGCGTTAAACCGACAAGTATCGATACCTATTTTCAGCAAAAATATTTTCCGTCTATTACTGATCCATCATTGTTGGAAATAAGAAGAGAACGGGCCATTGAATTGTGCTTGGAAGGATTTCGATTCGATGATATTCGGCGTTGGAAATGCGGCTATTTACTAAAAATGAGTTGGGACGGCATGTATATCCCTTCCTTGAATACACCGATGGATTTGGATAAAGACGGGACGTTCGATGTATTGTTCTACGATACAGAAGCCAATTTAGAAATGGTAAAAAAACAGGTGGATTGGGCGGTCATCAGTAAGACCTGTGCTCCGATACTCGTTGTGGGCGGAAATACGCAGTTACAACAAGTAAAAGAGGTAGAGCCGGGAAATCCTGCTGCCGGTTATTATCTGACATGACA
>JBHCAZ010000036.1:0-66762 GCA_041798765.1 Parabacteroides sp.
AGAATAGAACGCATGATCTTTCTGAATAACGATAAATCAGTTCCGGACGACCGAGTATAAAGATAAGACAAACATGGAAAATATTATAGCATTATTACATTCGCGTGGCTATTCGTGCGTGATAGCCAATGCTACGGGTATCCACTCGTTTACCCAACGTGGAGTGGCCGATCTGTACGATCTGTACAGCGTACATCCGGAGATGCTGGACGGAAGTTCGGTTGCCGATAAAGTGGTCGGCAAAGCGGCTGCCGGATTGATGGTATTAGGCAAGGTGCAAGCGGTTTATGCCGACATTATCAGTACACCGGCGCTTGCTTTGTTGCGGAAGGCCGGCATCGAAACGACTTTCGGCCGGGAAGTGCCGTTTATACAAAACCGGGATCAAAGCGGCTGGTGCCCCTTGGAAATGCGCTGCCGGGAACTTTCGGCCGAAGAGATCTATCCGGCTGTGGATCATTTTGTGTCTCAAATAAGAATGAACAGATGAAAAAAGGAAGAATATTGATTGGCGTTCTTTTGGGGTGCTTGTCTGTTGGAGCGATTGTTGCACAGCGTGATACGGCACAAATTGCCAGAACGCATGCCCTTGATGAAATCGTAGTTACGGGGACACGCAATGCGACGGATATCCGCCATCTTCCAATGACGATTTCGGTGATAGGACGACCGGAAATCGAACAGACCCATCAGCCGTCGTTGTTGCCAGTATTGAACGAACAGATCCCGGGATTTTTTGCTTCCAGCCGAGGTATGATGGGATATGGGGTTTCGACCGGAGCTGCCGGAGGGATGAGTTTACGAGGTGTCGGCGGAGCCCCGACGACCGGCCTGTTGGTGTTGATCGACGGACATCCTCAATATATGGGATTGATGGGGCATCCGATTGCCGATGCGTATCAGACGATGCTTGCGGAGCGTGTGGAGGTGTTGCGTGGTCCGGCTTCCGTACTGTATGGCTCCAATGCGATGGGAGGTGTTGTCAATATCGTAACCCGGAAAATGCAACAAGACGGTATCCGGACTGATTTGAACTTGGGTGCAGGATCATTTGGTACGATGCAGACGGAACTGACAAACCGTATAAAAAAAGGGCGGTTTTCGAGCGTGTTGACCGGTTCGTATAACCGTAGCGACGGACATCGTCCGGATATGTCGTTCGAACAATATGGCGGATATGCCAAATTGGCGTATGATTTCAATCCGAATTGGAAACTTTGGGGAGATTTGAATGTGACGCATTTCAATGCCTCCAATCCGGGATCGTTATCGGTGCCTCTGATAAATAACGATTCTCGCATTACACGTGGCATGACCTCGTATGCTCTTGAAAATCATTTTGAGAAAACGTCCGGAACGTTGAGTGTCTTTTATAATTGGGGACGGCATAAAATAAACGATGGATATAAAGTAGGCGGTACACCGCAGAAAACCCGTTTTAACTCGAAAGACTTGATGATGGGAATCTCTTGGTATCAGAGTGTTGCTGTCTTTACGGGCAACCGCCTGACGGCTGGTGTGGATTATCAACATTTTGGCGGGGAATCGTGGAATAAGGTACAAGCGACGGGAGAAAGGCTTCCGGGTGTCGATAAAAAACAAGATGAAATAGCCGGCTATATGGATGTAAGGCAGGATATCGGAACATGGCTCTCGCTGAATGCCGGGATACGGGTCGATCATCATTCGCATGTCGGGACGGAATGGATTCCGCAGGGCGGAGTCGCTTTTCATTTGCCACAGCATGCCGAATTGAAAGCCATGATTAGCAAGGGTTTTCGTAATCCGACCATTCGGGAAATGTATATGTTCCCTCCACAAAATCCGTCTTTGCAGCCGGAACGGCTGATGAATTATGAAGTATCATTTACGCAACGTCTGACAGATAAAGGATTACATTACGGTATCAACCTGTATTATATCAAAGGAGATAATTTGATTATGGTGGAACGTGTAGACGGACGTCCGCTGAATGTGAATACCGGTGCGATCGAAAACCATGGAATCGAATTCAATGTGGGATACCGCCTGAATACATATTGGCGCATTCATGGAAATTATAGTTGGCTACACATGAAAAATCCGGTACTTTCTGCTCCGGAACATAAAGCATATGCCGGTGTGGATTATGTACGCGGCCGCTGGTCGGCCTCTTCCGGCATACAATATGTGAACGGATTATATACGGCCGTTGGGAAAACGGAAACAAAGGAAAACTTTCTTTTGTGGAATATCCGTGGAAATTACCGGCTCTGCGGTTGGGCTGACCTCTTTGTAAAGGGGGAAAATCTGTTGGCGCAGCGTTACGAAATAATGGCAGGTTATCCGATGCCTGAAGCCAACTTCATGGGAGGAGTAAATATTCATTTTTAAAAACAATCGATATGGAATCATCTGTAAATCTTTATTCGTTATCGTATAGTAGTGTGAAAACCTATTGGGCGGCCGCTGCTTTTGTGTTGGGAAATATGGTTTTGCCACAGTTATGCCATCTTATTCCTAATGGAGGTGCTACGCTACTTCCGATTTATTTCTTTACGTTGGTGGGGGCTTATAAATATGGCTGGAAAGTCGGTTTGCTCACTGCCATTGTTTCTCCGTTAGTCAATTCGTGGTTGTTCGGCATGCCGATGCCTACCGTATTGCCGGTGATCTTGTTGAAATCGGTATTGCTTGCCGGTATTGCCGGTTTTGTGGCAAATCGTTTCGGGAAGGTCTCTATTCCGCTCCTTTTGGCTGTTGTTTTAGGTTATCAGCTTGTCGGAACATTGGGTGAATGGGCTTTGAGCGGTAGTTTTTATACAGCAGTACAGGATTTCCGCATGGGCATACCGGGTATGTTGCTGCAAATTCTTGGCGGCTATCTGTTTATTAAACATGTGGTCTATAAATAAACGGTCGGAAAACCGAAAAAACGTGTCTTAAAACAATCAAAGCACATTGTTGTCAGGACATGCATCGTAAATATAAAGGGGTTGTGTCAAAAAGAAATTGAGCCACATCCCCTTTTTTTCTAAAGTAGCTCCGCCGGGAATCGAACCCGAATCTAAAGTTTAGGAAACTTCTATTCTATCCATTGAACTACAGAGCCATCTAAAGACGGAAGGTGTGCAAAAGTATAATCTTTTCCTTAATTGGACAAGTTTTTATCAAGCTATGTCACTCGAAAAGGCTTTGTAAGATTGCCAACGACTTAATTTCGGGAAAGTCGGGTATATGTAATCGGTAGTATTCCATGATACGATCAAGTATGATGGCACGATCGCGGCGCGAAAAAGCAAAAAGAGACATGTTCTCAAAATTGATCTTCAGTAAACGGGCAAAAAAACGGCTTTCTTCTTGATTCAGATAATGGCGATGCATCGGTATCCGATCGGAAAAAACACCATTCTGAAGATCAAAGTAGGATTCCGGACAAAAGGATGCCGTATTGGGAAAAATTCCTTGATAATGAAGCAGGTGGAGTAGGAATACCAAGTGGAAATTACCGATCCCTTCTTCTGTTACTTCAAGAAGACGAATAGAATTGCATAAATAGGCAAACAACCGTTCGTCGGGTTCGGTCGTTTTTAGCGTCCGGTAAAGCACTTCGGCCAGAAACAGCGCGAGCATGTTCTTGATCGGGTGAACAAATAATTCAGTTTGCTGGAAACAACGTTTTGCTTCTTTAATGCGATGCAGATCGCGTTTGTTGAAATGTTCTACTTCCATTTCGACCACCGACAACGGCATAAAAAGGGCTTTGGAGACCGCCGACCGTTTACCGCGATTACGTGCGACGATATAGGAAACCCGGCCGAATGTCTCTGTATAGACACTGATGATGGAATATGTATCTTTATAAGGAATGGCATGTAGAATGATTCCTCGCGTTTTGCACAGCATATGTATCTATTTTAGATACAAAAATAGACAAATACTTTTATTGCATCACCAGTAAAGAATGATTCCCGCAAGGGCGGCAAGAAAAATCATTAGAATCGGGTGCATCTTGAATTTCCAGGTGAGGATGAACGCGCTCCCGAAAAGGATGAAACTTTTATAATCGATAAAATTTTCGTGGTTCATCAATAATAAAGCGGCTGAGGCAATCAGTCCGACTGTTGCCGGACGAAGTCCCTCGAAAGCCGCATCTACATATTTGTTGTTTCGAAATCGGGCAAAGGCATACGATATGGCGAGTACCAATATAAACGAAGGCAAGCAGACGGCAAAAGTAGCCAGACAAGAACCTAAAACGCTCATCGCCGGCGAATAACCTGCATTCTGAACCGTTGTATACCCTATATAGGTTGCGCTGTTTATGCCGATTGGTCCGGGAGTCATTTGCGAAATAGCCACAATGTCGGTAAATTCCTGCCGGGAAATCCATCCGTAACGGTCGACTACTTCCGCCTGGATGAGCGAGAGCATGGCATATCCACCTCCAAAGCCGAAGAGTCCGATCTTAATATAAACATAAAACAGTTGTATCCAGATCATTTTTCCTTCTTTTTTATTTTTAGTCCGTATATCAATCCTCCCACGATCGCAGCTATGATAATCCAGATGGGCGAGAGTCCTGCCTGCCAGATCAACAAAGCGGAAACGACCGGAATAATCAAGGTTTTTCGCCCGATATGAATGGAACGTGCAGTTGTGATACAAGGTACGGCAATCAGGGCTACAACAGCCGGCCGTAATCCTTTAAATGCTTTTTCGACCCAAATGTTATCTTTAGCTTGGGTAAAAAACAGTGCAATCATCAAAATGATCAGAAAGGAGGGTAAAATGCTTCCGAGTGCACAAACGGTTCCGCCCCAGAATTTTTTCAACCGGTAACCGACGAAAATGGAGATGTTCACGGCAAAAACACCCGGCAGGGACTGTGCAACAGAGAAAAGGTCGATGAATTCTTCTTTCGAAAGCCATCCGCGGTCTACCACCTCCCGTTGTATGAGAGGCAACATGGCATATCCTCCTCCGATCGTAAAAGTTCCTATTTTAAAAAACGTCAGAAAAAGTGTCCAATACATAGGCTTTATTTATAATCCTAATGTTTTCCGATAACGTTGTTCATCGTTTATCAGGCGCAATGCTTCTTGAAAACTCGGATTATCTTCATTTATAATTCTGAAATATTCCGCCATATCATATAGATCGCGGGCTATCAAGGCCTTGATCTGCAATTGGATCAACGGATAGGAGCGGCGGTATTCTTCTTCATTCCACACGATCTTTTCAGTATCGGCCAGAGCGACCAACTCCTGCATCATGGCATCGGTCACTTGGAACTGCTGTTTATACTGGATGAATTTCGGATATTTTTTCTTTAAATCCGATCGGGATTTATCCACATAATTCATTGTTAACCGGTTGATTAGTCCGGATGCAACAAGCTTCCGGTGATAATCTGTATATCGGGCGGTATCGATGGGGATAAATATATCCGGCATGATTCCTCCCCCTCCATAGACAATCCTTCGGTTGTTTAAGGTGTTGTATTTCAATGAATCGGGGAAATGAATACTGTCTGCACTCATCAGTTCCCCCCGATTATAACGCTCAATCAAGTCGCGGTTATATTGTTTCTGGTTACCTTTCTCATACGGTTTTTGGATCGATCGTCCGGTGGGTGTATAATAGCGGGCCACTGTCAGGCGTATCATGGAGCCGTCGGGTAGCGGAATCGGTTTTTGTACCAATCCCTTACCGAATGTGCGGCGTCCGATAATGACTCCCCGATCCCAGTCTTGGACAGCCCCGGCCAGAATTTCGCTGGCAGAAGCCGATGTTTCATCGACCAAAACCACCAGCCTCCCTGCCTTAAAGGACGCCCGCGCGGTAGAGCGTGCATCATCTCGTGGTTGTTTATTCCCTTCCGTATAAACAATCAGTTTATCCCGGTCGAAAAATTCATCTACAATTTCGATTGCGATATTCAGATAACCTCCTCCATTGCCCTGTAGATCAAGGATCAGATTTTCCATCCCCTCTTTTTCGAGGTTTTTTAGTGCCTCTTTGAATTCATCGGCTGAAGAGGTGGCAAACCGATTCAGTTTCATGTAACCTGTTTTCGCATCTGCCATATAGGCCGCGTCCATACTGTACATAGGAATTTTCCCGCGTGTAATCTTAAACTCGATCGGCTCTTTTACTTGATTCCGCAGCACTTTAACGCATACGGTCGTATTTTTAGGTCCGCGCAACCGTTTCATTACTTCCGTATTTTTCATCTTTACCCCGGCGATCAACGTATCGTTTACCATAATGATCCGATCGCCTGCCATCAGGCCTACTTTCTCGGAAGGTCCTCCGGGAATGACTTGAATCACATACAACGTATCGGTCAACATGTTGAATTGAATTCCGATACCATCGAAATTTCCTTGTAGCGGCTCGGTCATCTCTTTCGTCTCGTCCGGATCGGTATAAGTAGAATGCGGATCCAGTTTTTCCAACATCCCCACGATTGCATGCTCGACCAGTTTCGACTCATCGGTAGAATCTACATATAAATTGGAGATCGCATACAAAGCCAGTTGCAATTTCCGGGCATCTATATTAGCACTCCGTTGTGCCGGTACAAAGACTGAAAAACAACATAGGAACAAGAATAATAAATGTATCTTTTTCATGAGCTGATGTTTAATAAAGATTGGCCCCTTTCGGGATAAAAGGGGAAATGTCTTTTCCAAAACGGAAGAGTTCCCGTACCATACTGGAACTGATATGCATATATTCCGGTTCTGTAAAAAGAAGAATTGTCTCGATTCCGCTCAGTTTGCGATTGATATCCGCGATACCTTTTTCATATTCAAAGTCAGTTACTGTACGTATACCGCGTAAAATGAAGCGGGCACCTGTCTTTTCCGCAAAATCGACCGTCAATGAATCGTAAGCCGCCACTTTTATTCTCGGTTCATTTTCGTACAACCGGCAAATGGCCTCCATCCGCTTTTCTAACGGGAAGAGCGTCTGTTTTTTTTCGTTGATGCCGATCGAAATAATGATTTCATCCACAAGCAGCAAACTGCGATCGACAAGCGATTGATGCCCTATGGTAAAAGGATCGAACGTTCCCGGGAAAAGCGCAATCCGTTTTTTTCCGATGGGCTGATCCGTTAAAGATTGTTGTATAGTTTTTTGTTCCATCGCTGCTTCCTTTTTCGATTATGCCGGATCGTTTATTACATCTTCTTCTACAACAAGGTTATCGATGATGAACGTTTGCCGTTCCATCGTGTTTTTTCCCATGTAGAACGCTAACATTTCTTTGACGAGATCTTCCTTTTTCATGGTTACCGGATCCAAGCGGATATCTTTTCCGATGAAATGTTTGAATTCATCCGGCGAAATCTCTCCCAGCCCTTTAAAGCGGGTGATTTCAGCATTCTTTCCGGCAGCTTCAATCGCCTTCAAACGTTCTTCTTCCGTATAGCAGTACCATGTTTTTTGTTTGTTCCGTACACGGAACAAAGGGGTCTGCAGGATGTATACGTGATTCCGTTTGATCAAATCCGGGAAGAACTGTAGAAAAAAGGTGATCAGCAGTAGTCGGATATGCATTCCGTCTACGTCCGCATCGGTTGCAATAATCACTTTATTGTATCGGAGTCCGTCCAATCCTTCTTCGATGTTCAGTGCGGCTTGTAACAGATTGAATTCTTCATTTTCATACACAATTTTCTTCGTTAATCCGAAGCTGTTCAGCGGTTTCCCTCTCAAGCTGAATACGGCTTGCAGATTCGGATCCCGGCTTTTCGTAATGGAACCGCTTGCCGAGTCTCCTTCTGTGATGAAGATGCAACTTTCCTCCAGATTGTCTCCTTTCGGATCATTCAGGTGTATTCGGCAATCGCGCAGTTTCCGGTTGTGCAGATTGGCTTTCTTTGCTCGTTCGCGGGCTAATTTGGTAACCCCTGCTATCGCTTTACGTTCTTTTTCCGATTCCTGGATTTTTCGAAGCAGTATATCGGATGTTTCGTTGTGCTTGTGTAAGAAATTGTCCAGCTCCTTTTTGATAAAATCGCCGATAAACTTACTGACCGACGGTCCTTCCGGCCCCATATCTTTAGAACCTAATTTCGTTTTTGTCTGGCTTTCAAAAACAGGTTCTTCTACTTTGATGCTGATTGCCGCAACGATACCTGCCCGAATATCGGAATATTCGAAGTTTTTGTTGTAATATTCTTTGATGACTCTACCCAAAGCCTCTTTAAAGGCCGACAAGTGTGTCCCTCCCTGCGTTGTATGCTGTCCGTTTACAAACGAATAGTATTCTTCTCCGTATTGATTGCTGTGGGTGATAACTACCTCTATATCTTCTCCTTCGATATGGATGATCGGATATAACGGGTCGGTTGTCATATTTTCATTTAACAGATCGACCAATCCGTTTCGTGAATAAAACCGTTTTCCATTGTACAAAATAGTGAGTCCGGAATTGAGAAATACGTAATTCTTCAAAAGGTTTTCGATAAACTCGTCTTTATATCGGTAGTCTTTGAAAATTTCTTTGTCGGGAGTGAAGCAAATGTGTGTTCCGTTCGGTTCATCTGAGGGACAAATTGCCGGATTCTCGGTAATTACCGCCTTGCTGTATGCCACCCGTTTGTTTTCTCCATCGCGGAAACTGGAAATGAGGAAGTGACTGCTTAATGCATTTACAGCCTTGATTCCGACGCCATTCAGCCCGACCGATTTTTTGAAAGCCTTGCTGTCGTATTTGGCTCCGGTATTCATTTTGCTGGAGACATCGATCACTTTTCCGAGCGGGACTCCCCGTCCGTAGTCGCGCACGGAAACGGTCCCATCTTCGACAACAACCTCAATGGTCTTTCCGTAGCCCATCATGTATTCGTCAATCGAATTATCCAGTACCTCTTTCAACAAAACATAAATACCGTCGTCCGAATAACTTCCGTCGCCTAATTTTCCGATGTACATACCGGGTCTCCTCCGGATATGTTCCATCCAATCCAGGGTTTTGATATCTTCATCGTCATACGTTGTCGGCTGTTGTATTGTTGAATTCAGTTCGTCCATAGAAAATAATTGTAAATAAAGGAAATGGGCCTTTATCCAAATGTTTTTACTGTTGTTTTTTCAAGAAAAAGGACGGCACCCATTTTTAACCGCTTATTTTCTTTATGTAAACCCTTCTCGATTTATGATGTTCACGTTTGAAATAATCCCACTGCGCCTGTACCGCATTATTGTTTTCTAATTCAGGATTACTTTCTGCATAGACAGCGCCGATTCGTTTATATACCGGTATCAAATCGTTGAAAAGAAGGGCATTTACTCCTTTGCTTTGATAAGAAGGCAATACGCCCGTCAGGTACAAGTCGATTACCTTCGGTTTACTTTTCAAGGCTTTCAACAGATAGATCCAGCCGAACGGGAATAAATGTCCGCGTGCTTTCTGCATTGCTTTCGAAAGATTCGGTAATGAGATGCCGAAGCCCACTACCGCGTTGTCTTCCTCCTTGACAATCAGCGTCACCAGATCAAACCGCAACATCGGAATATACATATTTATATAATAGTCGATCTGCTTGTCGGTAAGCGGAGCAAACCCGTAGAGCGGTCCATAGGCTTCATTCAGCGTCTGAAAGATGCTACGGGCATAAGGCATGATTTCTTTTGCATTTTTAAATTTCAGCACTTTTAACCCGTATTTCTGTTTGACGATCTCTCCGATACGCAAATGTTTCTCGGGGACTTCATCGGGTATATAGATCTTGAATTCATGCCAGTCCTGATCTTTTACATATCCCAGACGTTCCATGTGTTGAGGATAATAGGGGTAATTATAGATGGTTGCCATGGTTCCGATCTGATCAAAACCCTCAATCAACATACCCTCATGATCCATATCGGTAAAACCCATCGGACCATGGACTTCTTCCATTCCATGTTCACGCGCCCATTTTTCTACTGCTGCGAGCAGTTTGTCTGCAACCTCCTGATCATCGATAAAGTCGATAAAACCGAAACGGGCACGTTTTTGTTTCCACACCTCATTACTCAAAGGGTTGATGATTCCGGCAATACGTCCTACTACTTTTCCATCCCGATAGGCCAGAAAAAAGACGGTTTTACAGATCTCGAAAGCGGGATTCTTTTTTTTATCCAATGTAACCAGTTCTTCTTCTATCAGGCCGGGAACATGGTATGGATTTCCTTTATATAATTCAAGATTGAATTTTACAAATGCTTTAAATTCCTTCTTTTGGGAAACTTCTTTTATTATTACGCTCATCAATTATTCAGTTTGCAGACAAAAGTACATAATTTCTTCATTTTTACTGCTGCGAATACATAAGATTTTCTTTTTTTACCAGTTTGCCTGTTTTTTAGAAAACTTTTTGAAGTGATTTTACGTTCTTAAAAAAAGAATCGAATAAAAATGCCCGATCAGGATTAGGGACTCAATAATAAAAAATAGAATGAAGAAAAAATGGTGTCCGCAGTGTAAAATAGCCGCCATGTTTGTGAAAAATCCGGCAGGAGAACGTTTGTTGGTTTATGTCTTGGAAAATGGCGAAGTCGTTCCTAAATATGGGACAGAGTCCGTCGACGGATTTGATCTGTCGGTTGTATACTGTTTGGGATGTTCGTGGCAGGGCTCTCCTGCCCGGATGTACAGGCATTAAAGTATCTACTGACGAAAAGACATAATTGTTTTTTTCGCCTTTGTTCCGCTTTTTTTCCTGTTCGTACAAAAAACGATACAAACGCTTGAACAATCTATTTTCTTTGTAGTACAAACAAGAAAAGATGTTTAATAAATTAATATCAAGCGTTATGAAAAGGTTAGTTTTAGCAATGGTTGTTTTAGGGATCAGCTCAATCGTACGTGTAGCATCAGCTCAAGATGTAACAATAAAAAATGGACAAGAACCGTTTGTCGCAAATTTCAGCCGGTTGAGTACTTATTTGGATTTGTCGCCCTATCAAGTATCCAAAGTGTATCACATCAATGAGCAGTTTATAAAGCAACAGAAAGAGGCTTTGAATGATGTCCAAAATACACAAGAAGAGAAATTGCAGAAAGTTGTTTTAGGCAATCTGAAACAGATGAAAGAGGTTTTAGGAAAAGAGCAATATCGGAAATATGTCACATTATTAAATGTGACCAACAATAACCGGCAATTGCCAATAAAAGAGTCGAATGCACTTTTTGCCGAAAACAAATAAAGGAGAAATAGGCCGATGTAAAAATTCACCATAGATTTAGATATAAGAAAAGAGGAGGAGAAGCCGGGCTGTGAAGTTCGGTTTCTTTTTTTATTTTTTCTTTTGCTGTTTTTTGTAGGAAATCTACTTTTTTCCTAATTTTGCCTCCGAAACGGTTTCATCATGTCCGGTCGGATAGGATGAATTAAAAGGGAATCGGGTGTAAATCCCGGACAGTCCCGCTGCTGTGAACTCCGTATAACATCCAAAATTACTTTTGCCACTGACAGTTCTGTCGGGAAGGCCTTTGGAATGGGAGTCAGTCAGAAGACCTGCCGCTTGTTAAAGGCTGTTTTTCCTCGTGGGTTAGGAAAATAGTTCGAAAAGAAAAATCAACAGTTGTAAAAAGAAAACATGCACGTGTTTTTCGCATGTCGATCTCTTTTATAATCCGGTTTGCGGAAAATACGGCTTGTGTGACGTTATGGAATGGTTGAACGATTTATTATGGGGAGAAAGCATCGGACATTCGATCCTGCTGCTTTCTGTGGTCGTTGCGCTCGGTATTCAGTTGGGGAAAATACGCATTGCCGGTATTTCTCTCGGAATTACATGGGTTTTGTTTGTCGGGATTGTCTTCGGACACTTTCGCTTCTATGTCAATCCTGAAGTGATTCATTTTTTTCGCGAGTTCGGATTGATCTTGTTCGTTTATTCTGTCGGAATGCAGGTCGGTCCAGGTTTCTTCGCCTCCTTCAAAAAAGGAGGCCTGTTGTTGAACGGGCTGGCCTTTGCGATTGTTTTTTTAAGCGTAGCCACAGCGTTGGGGATCCATTTTATAACAGGTGTTCCGATTCCGGAGATGGTGGGTATTTTGTCCGGATCGGTAACCAATACACCCGGGTTGGGTGCCGCTCAACAGGCATTTAGCGACATCACGGGCGAAACGGGCGAGCAGATCGCTTTAGGGTACGCCGTAGCCTATCCGTTAGGAGTGATCGGCATCATTCTGTCTATGTTGTTTTTCCGTTATATCTTTCGGATTTCTTTTAAAAAAGAAAACGAACGTATCGATTCGGAAATGGATGCCCGGGAAACGTCGGCTGTCCCGGTTTCCTTAATTGTCAAAAATCCGGCGGTTTTCGGGAAACGGGTTATTGAGCTGGCTGCGTTATTAGAACATCGCGATTTTGTGATTTCCCGTATCTGGCGGAATAAAAGCAATAAAGTGGAGATCGTATCCGGTAGCACCGTATTGGAGGAGGAAGATAAAATTTTCGTTATTACGACCGAATATGACGTGCCTACTATACGGACATTTATCGGAGAAGAAATCCAAATGGACCGAAAGCAATGGATACCGGCAGAAAGCCAGCTTATCAGCCGACGTATATTGGTAACCAAGCCGGAGCATACCGGCCGGAAACTGGGAGATTTGCAACTGCGCAAGCTCTATGGAGTAAATGTGACACGGGTCAACAGGGCGGGACTGGAACTAGTTGCCACTCCAGACTTACTCATGCAGGTGGGAGACCGGGTAACTGTTGTAGGCAGTGAATTGGCGGTCGAAAAGATTGCAACCCTGTTGGGCAATTCGATGAGACGGTTGGATGAGCCTAATCTCATCACTATTTTTATAGGGATCGCTTTAGGTATTGTGCTGGGCAGTATTCCGTTTGACATTCCCGGTATCCCGCAACCGGTGAAATTGGGGTTAGCCGGCGGACCGCTGATTGTTTCTATTTTGATCAGCCGTTTTGGATACCGCTATAAATTAGTTACTTATACGACACAAAGTGCCAACTGGATGTTGCGGGAAATAGGAATTACGCTGTTTTTAGCATGCGTAGGCTTAGCTGCCGGAGACGGATTTGTCGATACGATACTGAATCGAGGCGGATTGTCATGGATCGGTTACGGTTTTTTGATTACGATGTTGCCGTTATTGATTATCGGTACAATCGGGCGATGGTATTATAAATTGAATTATTTCACTCTGATAGGCCTTTTAGCAGGGAGTACGACCGATCCGCCGGCTTTGGCTTATGCCAGTGCAATAGCTGGAAATGATGCTCCGGCAATCGGTTATGCAACCGTTTATCCGTTGACAATGTTTTTAAGAGTGCTTACCGCTCAATTGATTATTTTGCTTTTCTGTACATAAACACTATATGGTTATTTGTTGTTAGAGAATTGTCTATTAATTATTTGACAAAAAAAACTCCGCCGAAGGGATTTCGCCGGAGTTTTTATTTTACTGCACCAGCACTTGTCATCGCTTGCTGCCTCCCATAATATCCGACAATTCGGCGGTAATTGCCTGTTGACGTTGTTTATTGTACTGTGTCGTAAGCTCCTGAATAAGGTCGCTGGCATTATCATTCGCCGTTTGCATTGCTGTCATACGCGTAGCGTGCTCGGAGGTAACCGAGTCGAGCAACGTTGTATATAGAGTCATACGCAATATTTTCGGAAAAAGCATTTTTTGCAAACGATCAGGAGAGGGTTCTATCAGGTAATTCGTGGAATCCGACCGGACGGATTCCGGGAGTTTTATCGGCAGAAAACACCTCTCGGTCAGTTCTTGCACAGCCATGTTCTTAAAATGATGATAAAGCAACAGAACCCGGTCTATTTCTCCGGAGGCAAACTTGTCTATCAATCGGTCGGCTAAAGGTACCGCTTCCTCGTAAGACGGTTTTTCCCCTAAAAGAAGAAACTCTTTTTCTATTTCATATCCTGCTTTTTCCAACTCATCGGCAATCTTTTTTCCAACGGGGAAAAAGAGAAATTGGATGTTCTGATCAGCATAGCGGTTCAGTTTATCCGAAAGTTCTTTCCATATATTGACATTGAATGTGCCACATAATCCGTTATTGGATGAAAAAACGACCCATCCGATCCGTTTGACCGTTCTTTCGCGTGTATAGAGCGATTCCGATTCGTATTCGGTTGCCAATAAATGGTTCAGAATTCCGAAAAGCTTTTCAGTATAGCAAAGAGTCTGTTCTGTCAGACTTTGCGTATGATGCAGTTTGGCAGAAGCAACCATCTTCATGGCTGAAGTGATTTTCCGGGTACTTTGAATCGACGAAATCCGTTGTTTTATTTCTTTCAATGAAGCCATGTGCCACCTGTTTTATTGTTTGAAAGTTTCAGCAACCCGACGGGCCGTTTCTTCTATTTTTCTACGGATATCGTCATCGATGATGCCCGATTTCAACCCATCTAATACATCTCTACGATGCGAACTTCTCAACTCCCGTAAAAATTCTTTTTCAAAAAGATGAATATTTGTTTCCGGAACATCTTTTAGCAAGCCTTGTGTACCACAATAAAGGATGGCGATTTCCTCTTCTACCGGCATCGGGCTGTATTGAGGCTGTATCAGCAGACGTGTATTTTTCTTTCCTTTATCTATAAGAAAGGCGGTAACCGGATCCATTTCTCCTCCAAATTTCGAAAAAGATTCCAATTCGCGGAATTGTGCTTGATCTATTTTCAGTGTTCCCGCCACTTTTTTCATTGCTTTCAACTGTGCATTACCCCCTACGCGTGAAACGGAGATACCCACATTGATTGCCGGCCGATTACCTTGGTTGAACAAACCGGTTTCCAGGAATATTTGTCCGTCGGTGATGGAAATGACATTTGTCGGGATATACGCCGAAACATCACCGGCCTGTGTTTCGATAATAGGAAGTGCCGTCAGCGAACCGCCTCCTTTTACAACCTTTTTCATACTTTCAGGCAGATCATTCATCGCTTGGGCTACCTCTTGTTGATTGATAATTTTGGCGGCCCTTTCCAGCAGACGCGAATGCAAATAAAAGATATCGCCGGGATAGGCTTCACGCCCGGATGGACGGCGCAGGATCAGGGATACTTCCCGATAGGCAACCGCTTGTTTTGAAAGATCATCGTATACGACCAGAGCATCTCTGCCGCTATCTCTAAAATATTCGCCGATCGCGGCTCCCGCAAAAGGAGCGAAATACTGCATCGCGGCGGGATCGGAAGCAGTGGCACTGACTACAATCGTATAATCCATGGCCCCCTTTTCCTGCAAGGTGTTGACCAATGCCGCTACCGTCGATCCTTTTTGTCCGATCGCCACATAAATGCAATATACCGGCTTGCCGGCCAAGTAATTGTCCCGTTGGTTGATGATTGTATCAATTGCGATGGCGGTTTTGCCTGTTTGCCGGTCTCCAATGATCAACTCCCGTTGTCCACGTCCGATCGGGATCATGGCATCTACCGCTTTTATGCCCGTTTGCAGAGGTTCGTTAACCGGCTGTCGGAAAATAACTCCCGGAGCTTTTCGTTCGAGGGGCATCCGAAAAGAGTCTCCGCCAATGTCTCCTTTTCCGTCAATCGGATTTCCTAAAGGATCGATGACACGCCCTACCATCTGTTCACTTACATTGATCGAGGCTATACGCCCGGTCCGTTTAACTACATCTCCCTCTTTGATCAGATTGGTTGCCCCTAACAACACAGCCCCTATATTGTCTTCTTCTAAATTCATGACAATCGCTTCCATGCCATTGTCGAATTGCAGCAGTTCATTGGCTTCGGCATTATCCAGTCCGAAAATGCGGGCTACTCCGTCGCCGACCTGCAATACGGTTCCCACCTCTTCCATGTGGACAGTTGTTTCGATCTGTTCCAATTGTTTACGGAGAATAGCAGAAACTTCGCTTACTTTTATCTCTTCTGTCATGATCTGTTTTTCTTTTTAACGATTTTCGCGTAACTGTTCACGGATATGCTTCAATTGCGTGGCGTAACTGGCATCGATACGTTCATTTTCGATACGTAATTGGAATCCTCCGAGCAATTCGGGATTCACTTTTCCGGAAAATTCGATGATACCGCCGGTTTGTTTCTCTAATTGATCGATCAAATGTAGTTTCACCTTTTCGTTGATCGGAACAGCAGACGTGAAATGTACGCGCTTGATTTGTTTTTCTTTGCGAAACAACCGGATATAAGAATGTGCCATAAAAGGCAGAAAGCGCTCTCGATGATGCCTCAATACCAAATTAATAAAACGGATATACAAGTCACAAACCGATTCTCCTCCGGCAGTGATGAGCAAGCGCTTCTTTTCTTCATTGGAGAGGATCGGATTTTTCAAAGCGGTCAATAAGTCCGGTTCGGAAAAGAATAAGGAGGCAAGTATTTTCAAGTTCTTGTATACAGCCTCTTCCACTCCTTTTTCGTTTGCAAACGAAAAAAGAGCCTTTGCATACCGCGATGAGATAATACCTATATCCATAAATTACGATTTGCTAAACGAAACATCATTCAATAACCGATCTATAATCTGTTGCTGCTTGTCATCGTGCCCGATTTTTTCGCTCAGTACTTTTTCGGCAATAGTTACCGAAAGGTCTGCTATTTCAAAACGGATTTCCCGGATTGCCTTTTCTTTTTCTTCCCGGATACGGGCCGTTGCTTCCTCCATCTTTCGGTGCGTTTCTTTTTCCGCTTTCTGCCGGGCCTCTTCTAAAATATGCTCTTTTTCTTCAAGCGCTTCTTTTAAGATGGCTTTCTGCCGGGTGTAGGCTTCTTCAAGGATTTTTTCCCCCTCTTTCCGAAGATTAGCTAACTGCTCATCAGCTATCTTGGCGGCCTCCATCGATTGTTCGATATGCGCTTTCCGTTCCTCAACGGCTTTCATGATGACGGGGAACCCATATTTAGACAGAATGGCAAAGACGATCCCGAATGAAATTATCATCCAAAATAACAATCCGGTATCTGGCGTTAATAACGACATGGCCTTTGCTTTATTGATACAACGCTAAGAAACAGACGACAATAGCAAAAAGAGCTACGCCCTCGATGAGCGCACCCATAATCAACATGGAGGTACGGATTTCACCGGCTGCAGAAGGTTGACGACCAATGGCTTCTACAGCCCCTTTCCCGATTAGTCCGATACCAATTCCGGCACCGATTGCAGCAATCCCGGCTCCGAGTGTTGCTCCTAATTTTGCCAGCCCATATCCGGCGGCAGCTTGTAATAAAATAGTTGATAACATAGCTTATTATTTATATGAATCATTTTTATTTCTTTTCTTCTTTTACTTTCGACATGCCGATATAATTGGCCGAAAGCAACGTAAATATATAAGCCTGTAAACAGGCAACCAATAGTTCCAACAAATTCATGAAGACAGAGAAAAGCACCGATACTGCCGTCATTCCCACATTGATGGTTTTACCCATCGGAACGGTGATGAAAATCAGGCAAGTCAAAGCAAGAATGATTGAATGGCCCGCCATTATATTGGCGAACAGACGGATCATCAGCGCGAATGGTTTGGTAAATACTCCAAAAATCTCTACAAACGGCATGATGGGCAACGGAACTTTCAGATACAGAGGCGCATTTGGCCAAAAGATCTCTTTCCAGTAAGTCGCAGATGCAAATGCATTTACCGCGATAAACGTACCGAGTGCCAAGACGGCCGTGACGGCAATGTTTCCGGTCAGATTCGCACCGCCCGGAAAGATGGGTATGATACCCAATAAGTTATTGATCAGAATAAAGAAAAAGACCGTCAATAAATAAGCCGAATAGGGTTTGTAACCGGACTTTCCAATGCCTTCTTTGATGACTTGGTTTTCTATGTAACAGACGGTCATCTCTACTAATCCGATGAATCCTCCGGGAATCTTATCCGGATGTTTATTATACCATCGGGCTGTCTGTAAAATGATGGACAGCAACAGGCCGCAGCTGAAAAACAGTCCCCATACATTTTTTGTAAGCGACAGATCTAGCGGACGTACTTCTACATTCCGGCTGTCTTTCTCCACGATTTTTCCGGCAAACGTCCCTTCGGTTGCTATGTAAAAACCTTGATAACTGGCCCCATGGTGTAAGCGGCCGGATGAAAAGAAAAACCAGCCTCTTTCTTCACTTCTTACCCATACAGGCAGTGGTACGGCTATTTCCCGTCCCTCCCATTTTGTGATGTGCCAGGTGTAGGCATCCTGAATATGAGAAAATACGACTTCCTGCACATCTACTTGGCCTCCGGCTGCCTTTGCCGGCAGCACAAAGCAAAGAAAAAGCAGCAGCAGAGTACTTTTTATATTAATTTTTAAACCATTCATCTTTCTCTTTTTTCTCTCTTTTCAATCTTTTCTTCTCAAAAAGATAGATGGTATATGTCTCCAATGTTAAATAGATAAAGTAGAAAAGCATCAATGTAAAGCCGAAAACTTTCAGCCGCTCCTGAACCAATTCTGCATATAACCACATAAAAAGAACGGCCAACGTGAATTTGCAAAATCGCATTACCATAAAAGTGACGATGGTAACGTCTCCATTTTTCTTTTTTACCCGATCAAGCATAAAGGCCATACCCATTGCCATTATCCAATAAAAGGATGGAATGGAGGGATACCACCGAAAATAATGTTCCGGCCAAATCGTATACAATAACCCTCCTAAAGTGATACCGATAGCGGCATTAACAAAGGTTATTAACGCCATTAATTTCATTCTTAATCTGCCGGTTGCCATTGATTCGTCTTTTATGATTGTTCTATACAGATTGAAATATGATCGTTGTTCACATCAACAAAACCGTTTTTTATAGCAATCGCCTCCCGTTTTTTGCCGGATTCGTATCGAATTTCTCCTTCTCGAAGCGATGCTATCAACGAGACATGATGCGGTAGAATGTCGAATATGCCTTCTTCTCCGGGAAGAGAAAGCCGATCGACCGGCCCTTTGAATAGAGTTGCTACAGGTGTTATAATTTCCAATATCATGTTTTATTCAATTTGCTTGTTCTGCCAATCTTGCCGCTTTCTCCCGAACTTCTTCGATGGTTCCGACATTCAAAAAGGCCTGTTCGGGAAGATGGTCGACTTCTCCATCTAAAATCATCCGGAATCCTCGGATCGTATCTTCGATAGAGACCATCACTCCCGGAACTCCGGTAAACTGTTCGGCAACCGAAAACGGCTGTGAAAGAAAACGTTGCACACGACGCGCACGCGCAACGGTCAGTTGATCTTCTTCCGAAAGTTCTTCAATGCCGAGAATCGAAATTATATCCTGCAACTCTCTGTTTCGCTGAAGGATCCGTTTTACTCGCTGTGCAGTTTCATAGTGATCGTTGCCTACGATGAGCGGATCAAGAATACGCGAAGTCGATTCCAATGGATCTACGGCAGGATAGATGCCGAGTTCGGTAATTTTACGGCTCAATACAGTCGTGGCATCCAAGTGAGTGAATGTTGTAGCCGGAGCCGGGTCTGTCAGGTCGTCGGCCGGAACATATACAGCCTGTACCGAGGTGATCGCTCCCTTTTTGGTCGAAGTGATTCGTTCTTGCATCGCTCCCATTTCGGTCGCTAATGTAGGTTGATAACCGACCGCCGACGGCATTCGTCCCAATAGGGCGGAAACCTCTGATCCGGCTTGCGTAAAACGGAAAATGTTATCGATAAAAAAGAGAATGTTCTTACTTTCCCCTTCAGCGGCCAAATCCCGGAAAGATTCGGCTATCGTCAGTCCTGATAATGCAACCGAAAGACGGGCGCCCGGCGGTTCGTTCATCTGGCCGAACACTAAGGTCGCCTGCGATTTTGCCAGTTCTTCGTAATCGATTTTAGATAAATCCCAATGTCCGGCCTCCATACTTTTTTGAAAGGCTTCACCATAGCGGACTACATTCGACTGGATCATTTCCCGTAGCAGGTCGTTCCCTTCACGGGTGCGTTCACCCACACCGGCAAAAACCGAAAAACCGTTGTTTTTCTTGGCAATATTGTTGATCAATTCCATAATCAAGACGGTTTTCCCGACTCCCGCACCTCCGAAAAGACCGATTTTCCCTCCTTTTAAATAAGGTTCTAACAGATCGATGACTTTGATGCCGGTATAAAGTACTTCTTGATTGGTCGTTAAATCTTCGAATTTCGGCGGCTCACGATGAATTGGGAAAGCTCCTTTCCGATCGAGCTTTTCCATGCCGTCTATCGGATTGCCGGTGACGTTCATCAGCCTCCCTTTTACCTGTTCGCCTACCGGCATGGTTATCGGCGACCCATACGATACCGCCTCTAAGCCTCTCCGCAAGCCGTCGGTCGTATCCATCGCGATTGTTCGGACCGTATTTTCTCCGATATGTTGTTGTACTTCTACAATGAGCGTCTTGCCGTCTTGCCGTTGGATTTCCATTGCATCGTGAATACGGGGAACCAGGCCTTTTTTTTCGACTTCATCTTCAAAACGGATATCGACGACAGGCCCTATGATCTGCGATATATAACCTCTTACTTCTCCCATACAATCTTTTTCTTTTGTTATTGCAATATTACAAAGAATTGTCTCTGATTGTATGCTAAAAAGTGTCCTTTTTCTCTTTTTTTATCCTCCTTTATCCTCTTTTATTTTTTATTGTATTTCAAACGCATGTTTCTGATCGTCAACAAATCCAAAAAGAAAAACAGAAAAGCTATAAATTAAGGATGAAAAACAGCTTATTAACGTATAAAAAGTCTTATTTTTGTACCGTTAATTATGGTGTATGCTTTTTGTTCTCTCAAAAAGTATAGTAAAAGGGAATCCGGTGGAAATCCGGAGCTGTACCCGTAGCTGTAAATTCTGTAACCCCGGCAATTCTTATTTGCCACTGTCTGTCTGAAGATGGGAAGGCTGCCATGAGGGGAGAATAAGCCAGAAAACCTGCCATAATAGAAAGAATAGCTCTCGGGTAAAGAGTAAAAAAGAACGAATATGTACGTTATCACTAACAAAAAAGAGTGGATGCTTTTGCTTTGCGGACTGCTTCCATTTGTCTTTCTGCAAGCGCAGGTCGATACGACAAGATATTATCGGCTTTCGGAGGTGGAAGTGGTGGAAAAGGCACGCCTTTCGACGGTTCGGGAAAGTACGCCGGTTCAACGACTCGACAAAAAAAGCTTTGAACGCCTTGGTATACAGGATCTTTCAGAAGCGCTCAAACACTTTTCGGGAGTCAGTGTTCAGGATTATGGTGGTATAGGAGGATTGAAAACCGTCTCTGTGCGTAGCTTGGGAGCAAAACATACGGCTGTAAGTTACGATGGCCTGACGGTTTCGGATACGCAAAGCGGACAGGTCGACATCAGCCGTTTCGCGTTGGATCACATCGATCAGATTTCTCTCTCGATCGGCCAGTCTGACGATATTTTCCAAACGGCACGCATACTTGCCTCTTCCGGGGCATTACGATTGCAAACAGAAACGCCTCGTTTTGATAAAAAAACGTTCCGCCTGCAAGGAAAAGTAAAAACCGGATCTTTCGGATTGTTTTCACCCTCCTTGCGTTACGAACAACGTCTATCGGAGAACTATGCCGCCTCTTTTTACGGCTTTTGGCAACGGGCGGACGGGCGCTACCCCTATACTTTTGTAAACACGGATATCGTTTCGCATGAAAAAAGGAACAATAGCGATATTTCTGCCTGGAATGGCGAATTTAATCTATTTGCAAACTGGCGGCAGGCGGGAAAATTGCACCTGAAAGGGTATGGATTCGATTCAAATCGGGGATTGCCCGGATCGGTTATCTTGTATAACGACTATCATAAAGAACGACTGCGGAATCGGAATGCTTTTTTACAAGGGACGTATGAAGTCGAAATCGGAACCAAAAACCGATTGCGTATACAGGGAAAATACGATTATGCATGGACACATTACCGCGATTTTCACAGCCGGTATCCCGGTGGTCAGCAGACGGATGTGTATACGCAGCGAGAGTATTATGCATCGGTGGCCGATCTGTTTGAATGGACTCCGAATCTGACATGTTCGTTTGCAGAAGATTTTTTTGTGAACACATTGCAGGCCACACTCCCTAAATTCCCTTTTCCGACCCGCATTTCTTCTTTGTCGGCATTATCGGCTCAATATAAAAACAGCCGGCTGACAACTACCGCAACGTTGTTGGGTACGTTTGCCACGGAAACATTGGATGCCGGAGAGGCGGCCCCCGATCGAAAGCGGCTTTCACCGGCAGTCAGCGTTTCCTATCGTGTTTTAAACGACCGGAACATCCGGGTACGCGCCTCTTTTAAAGAGGCTTTTCGCTTGCCTACTTTCAACGATCTGTATTACGACCGTTTTGGAAATAAAATGCTTAGGCCGGAGAAAGCAACTCAATACAATGTAGGTATTACTTGGAGTGACGCTATTCCGGCATGGCGTATTGGTTATTGTAGTCTGACAGTCGACGGTTACTATAACCGTATAAAAGACAAAATCGTAGCGATTCCCACCATGTTTATATGGAAAATGATGAATATGGGAGAAGTAGGCATTACTGGTATCGAAGCGAATTGGTCGTCTCGACTCGATCTGCTTGAGAAGATAATTGTACTACAGGCGGATGTTTCATATACTTGGCAACATGCGGTCGATCGGACGGAGAAAGGTTCTAAAATTTACGGCCATCAGATACCTTACACGCCGGAACATTTCGGTACGGTTTCTGTTTCGTTGGAAAATCCTTGGGTGAATGTCGGATGGACGCTTACGGCAGTGAGCGAGCGGTATGCCCTTCCTCAAAACATCGAAATGAATCGAATGGCTGGATATGTTGATCAACAACTTGCTTTCAGCCGGATGTTCAACATCGGATCGCTCCGTTTGCGGGCGCAGGCAGAAATATTAAATCTTGGCAATGTGTCGTACGACGTGATACGCCACTATCCGATGCCCGGACGGTCTTTCCGATTCGGATTACAAGTTTTTTATTAACTATTAAACATATAGCGATATGAAAATCAAAAAATTAGCAATTGCTTTTGTGGTTGGCCTTATGTTGCCAGCGGCCTTTACCTCTTGTGGCGAAGACGAAAAAGAAGA
Source organism: Parabacteroides sp. (assembly GCA_041798765.1). GTDB lineage: Bacteria > Bacteroidota > Bacteroidia > Bacteroidales > Tannerellaceae > Parabacteroides. The sequence goes on from JBHCAZ010000036.1 coordinate 23,051, forward strand.
ATGGATCGTTCCGTTGGAAATGGTGACAAATCTGACATTTCAGGATACAGATCCTGAAGCGATGAAAATCGGAGGAACTGTTTCTTGGACACTGCCGGCTTCTGAAGCGAATATAACGGGATACGTCGTGTACGCCGGCAAAAACGACTCCGAAAAAACATCTAAAATAGGAGAGGTGCTTGCCGGTACGGCAACGTTTGAAATTCCTGCCGGTACAGAATTTGCACCTTCTTTATTTGTGGTGGCCAAGAATGCGGTAGGAGAAGCCCTTCGTGCAGCAACTTTAACGGTCTCCGATTTTATAGAGGAGAAAAAACCTGTTACGGTCGGATTGTATATTTTGAATCGTGGAAACTACAACGCGAACAATGCCTCTATCAGTTATTATGATGTGGCATCGGCAAAACTGACTCCTGAATTTTATAAAACGGTAAACGGCAAAGCATTAGGTTCGGATGCGGAACAGATGTTTGTCTATGGGTCGAAAATGTACGTTTCTGTTACCTCTTCCAACCGTATTGTCGTATTGGATGTGAATAACGGGAAAGAACTGAAATCGCTGACGCCAAAAAACGCAGCCGGAGAACCGGTGAACCCGCGTTGTTTTACAGCCTTGGATGGAAAAGTGTATGTCTCTTACTATTATGGCAGTTCGGTGGCCGTATTGGACACTGCCTCTTTGAATATCGAGAAAGAGATTCCTTTAGGAACGGTTAAAGTGAAAGATAAAGAGGGAAAAGAACAGGAGGCCAGCCGCTACCCGGAACAACTGACTGCCGCCAATGGCAAAGTGTATGTAGCCCTTTCTGAATATGGTGCCGGAAAATATGTCGCGATGATTGACCCGGCTTCTGCAAAAGTGGAAAAGGAAATCGAAGTGGTACAAAATCCTTGTAATTTAACATCCGACAGCCAGGGTAATGTATATGTCATCTCTATGGGTGATTATGGGGCGATTAAAAATACGCTGCAACGCATTGATGCTGCCGGAAAAGTCTCGACCGTGGCAAACGGATCGAAAATGACTTTGGTGAATGATAAATTGTATGTCGTCTATGCCCAGTGGGGAGATCCGAATATTACGTTCAAAAAATACGATGCGCTGACTGGAAAAGTAGAGGTTGACAAACTGATCACGGATGGGACTGTTTTAGCAAATCCGAATTCGATCGATGTGGATCCGCTGACCGGAAAAATATATATCAGCAATGCTCCGTACGGCGAAACCGCTACGATGTTCGTATTCTCTCCGGAAGGAAAAAAGGAGGGAGAAGCGTTTGATACGGGTGGTTACGATACACAAAAAGTCGTCTTTATTGCCAAATAAATGATACGTTACTATTGTTTCTTGTGGATAGCTGTTATTTTGACAGCTTGTTCTCCGAAACAGCGGCAAATGGTATCGGATGCCGATCGGGTGTCTGATACCATCCGCTATGCAAGCGGATTTTCGGTGGTGCATGCCGATGGTTATACGGCCGTCGATGTGCGTGATCCGTGGGATAGTACCCGCCTGCTGCAGCGCTATCTGTTAGTAAAACGCGGACAGGTTCTTCCGGCAAATATGCCTGCCGGAACGGTTGTACAGACGCCGGTCCGAAACATCGTCGTGTATACTTCCGTACATGCGTCCATTGTCGATTGTTTGGGTGAAACCGACCGGATTATCGGAATCTGCGAACCTCGTTTTGTCGATATTCCCTCTATCCGGCAAGGATTGGAAAACGGCCGGATCGCCGATATGGGAGAGGCTACGGCGCCGAATGTGGAGAAAATGATCGAAAAAGGGGTCGAACTGATTATTGCCTCCCCTTTTCAACATGGGAGTTACGGGAGTGTCGGGAAGTTAGGCCTCCCTATTATCGAGGCGGCCGATTATATGGAGGCGTTGCCTTTGGGACGTACCGAATGGATCCGTTTTTACGGACTTTTATTCGAAAAGGAGCAGTTGGCTGATTCGCTTTTTCGAACGACGGAAAAGAGGTATCTCTCTTTGAAAAAACAGGTTGAAGAATCGGATAGCCGCCGGCCGAGTGTGTTTTCCGAAAAGCGTTTCGGAGCTTCTTGGTTTATGCCGGCAGGAGAGAGTTATATGGCAACATTTTTCCGGGATGCCGGTGCCGATTTCCTTTTTTCGGATCTGCCGGGAGGAGGAAGCATTCCTTTGGCGTTCGAAACCGTCTTAGAACGGGCGATCCACGCAGATGTATGGTTGTTGAAGTATAACAAGGCGGAAGAAATGACGTATGACGAATTGCGTACGGAGTATCAACCGTATGAAAATTTTGATGCGTTTAAAAACCGGCATATTTATACCTGTAATACGGGTGCCGTACCTTATTATGAAGACCTCCCGTTGCATCCGGACTATCTGTTGGAGGATTTGATACGGATCTTTCATCCGGATGTACTGCCGGAACAACCGCTTCGTTATTTCCGAAAAATGGCTGAATAAAGAAGCATCCCAAAGGTAGATTCCTCTTTTTATTTCGGTAAAAAGGACGTGTTTGGAAAGTTCGGTGGACCTAACAAAATAGTCAGTCGGCAGGGTCTCAAAAACGCTCCCGACGTCACAACTGTGACGTGCCTTTGTCACAGTTGTGACAGCGTATTGTCACAGTTGTGACAACGTATTGTCACTTTTGTGACAGAGACTTGAAAAAAGCAATCCTTAAAGATATTCTTAATGCTGCATTGGGCTGTTTTGAAAAAAAAAGGCATCCTTTCAGATGCCTTCTTAATGCTATTTTGGGGAGGAGTTTACATCCAGCCTTTCAACATGCCATAGAAATAGATCGGTTTTAGCATATAAACCTTTAAAAACCAGGCTGCTCTCTGTTCTTTTGACATGTCTAACAAGGTAAAGGGGAAAGATATTTCCGGCTCTTTCTTATAATTGAATTCGCAAAGCAATACATGGCCGTAATCTGTCACAATCGGACAAGCGGCATATCCGTCATATTTTTCGACAGGTTCTTTGCCTTCCATCAAAGAAATCAGATTTTTTGCGGCGATCGGAACTTGCATACGGGTGGCCGCAGAGGTCTTGCTGGTCGGTATACCGGCTACATCGCCTAATGAGATGATGTTCGGATAAGTTTTATGTACCAATGTTTCCTGATCGACCATTACCCAGGCTTCGGAAGCTAATTTTCCTTCTGTCCAACCCAAGCCGGATTCACGTACAAAATCGGGAGCCGACATCGGAGGTAAGAAGTGCAGAAAATCGTAATCTTCTACAAAAGGTGTATATACTTTTTGGTCTCCTACGGTCTCGACCTTTTCGAAATGGGCCTGTTTGGCAGCGGTATCCACTCCTTTTAACCGGATGTTGAGGTTAATGGGGATATTCCGTTCTTTATAAATCTCTAACAGGCGAGGTGTAAAATAGGGAATGTCGTATAATTCGTGAGAGGCTGTATAGTAGTTGAGGTCTACTTTCTCTCGTGTTCCTTGTTTCCGGTTGTAATGTTCGGTCAGCAAGCAGATTTTTTTAGGAGCTCCACCGCATTTATGCTTGGTATAGGTATCGGTAAAAAGCCCCTTTCCGCCGGTTTTCGAAAATTCCTGCACGGCTTTCCACGTCTTTTGTGCACCTTCAAAATCATAGATGCAATGTGCGTTTCCTTGTCCTAAAGTTGCTTGCGTGATTCCTTCTACTTTTTCCCAATTGATTTGTAATCCGGGAGCAACGACTAAAAAGTCATATCCGACCTTTCCGTTGCTTCGGGTCGTTACCTGGTTGGAAACCGGATCGACTGCCACTACGGAGTCTTTGATCCATTGGATACCGTCGGGCATACAATCCGCTTGTTTTTTCCATACGTCATCCGGCTGATATACGCCGGAGGCTATGAGGGTAAAACCCGGTTGGTAATATTGACGATCACTTGGGTCTATCAGTGTGATATCCGGGTTGTTCAGCCACCGTTTCAGGCGGGCAGCCATACTGATGCCAGCGGCTCCTCCTCCGATAATGACGATTTTTCCTTTAGCATCGCTTGAAAAGGCGTGTGCCTGTTGGGTATTTACAGCGGATAATAATCCCGTTGCAGCCATCCACTTTAAAAAATTCCGGCGATTGATCGCTTTCGTATCAAAAACCGAATTTGAAAAGAAATGTGCGTTATACATTATATCTGATTTTTTAATATTACAAAGATAGCGGAAATAGCCTGAAAGTTAAATTAAGGTCTGCTAAACGGGAGCGCTTTTATGTTAAAAGAGGTTGTCCAGACGAACCGGGCAACCTCTTTTGATTGAAATGATATGATTATATCCCTTAATATCCTATATTCTGAGGATATTCGATACCGCTATTCGATTGAATAACCTGAATAGGAATCGGATATTGATAGTTATACGGCTGGAAGTTCGGAATATATCTGCGTTCTGCCTCATTCCATTCGCGCGGTTGGTTGGATCCGGACATGTTTTCATAACCGAGGCCATATTTGCGCACGCGTTCATACATCGTATTGCTTGTCGTTTCATCCTGGGTCGGATACCGCTCGCCAACGTAAGACATGACATTCGGATTGACCGACAGACGGTTCAGGGTGATCCAACGATGCTCTTCTCCGAAGAGCTCGCGTGTACGTTCATCTAAAATGAAATCGATGTTGATATCGGCAGCCGAACAGAGCGGAGCATTGGCACGGTTACGCAGAACATTGATATCGGCAGCCGCTTTTGCTTTGTCGCCCAAGGCGAGATAGGACTCTGCACGCAACAGATAGGTTTCGGCAACGCGCATCATGTACCAGTCGCAGTCGTATGCTTTATTGTCGCCACCCGGGTGTCTGTCGTCCGAGAATTTCCAGAAACGCGGGAAAATGCCGATTGTATCGGAGGCTGTGATGCGATAATTCGCTTCATCGGGCGTACCTACAGCGGCAGCGGCTCTTGCATAAGCGGCAGCTTTCAGATCGAGCCAGCGTGCTCCCCCCGGTGTATACCAGTTACGTTGGATCATGATTTCCGAACCGCGGAAATCTTCGCGGTCTCCTTGTTTCGAATCTTTCCACAAATCACCGTAAACATATCTTGTCGGATATAATACATTGCCGATATAAGGCACGTTTCCGCCGATTGAATCGCGTGCGATATTCGCTTCATAACGTCCTTTGGCAGAGGGTACGGTAGAGAGAGCATTCCCTACGATACCGGGTTGGAAGCAGGCGGCATCATCGCCCCACAGATAGATCTGCGTACCGTCGGCCAATGTACGTTTGGTGTTGTTCATCCGAACGGTATTGCACAACCAGTTGGCTTCTGCGGCATTGGAGAGTACGCGCCACCATTCATTTCCACCTCCACCGGTCGAGTAGGTTCCATAATTATACTGGCAGACCCAGATGGCCTCTTTATTGTCCGGAGAGTTTTGATTCCCACCTTCACGGAACAAATCCCAATAAGCGCCTGCAGGAGCGGCCAATGAATTGCCGTAACGGTCGGTCGCTTCGGAAGCACGTGAACCGAAACGGGTTGTCATCACCCGATAATCGCCGTCTGTTCCGTCGATTATGCGGCTGGCAGCAGCCACTGCTCCATTGAAATCGCCGAGCGAAAGGTTGATTTCTGCCAATAAATGGTCGGCGGCTGCCCGGACGATTTTACCCGGAGCATCCGGTTTGATGGGCAGGTTTGCAGCCGCATACGTCAAGTCGGTTTTACAGAATTCCCAAACAGCCTGACGAGTGGTAGGTGCATATCCGGTCTGTATTTCGGTTGCATGATGTTCCAGAATCGGCACATTGCCGTACATGCCGGCAAGTACCCGATAGGCCCATGCTCTGAAAAATACCGCCGTAGCACGCAATTCGGCTTTCTTTTGTTCGGACGAATAGGTAATATTTCGTTCGTCGATCATGTCGATCACCGTATTGGCCCGGTTGATCATCTTATACAGATTATCATACCAGTGACGGGCATATCCGCTATTGGGCGTCAGGTTTTTCCAGTTGGCAAACTCTCCGTTTCCGTTGGTCTGCCCGAACGTGTCCAATCCTAATCCTTCGATCATCCAGGAGTGACCGCCATGGGTTTGCCCCATCATTAACGACTGGATCATTCGGTAACAAGCATTCAATGCCATATTCATATCCGATTCCGACGTATAGAACGTCTGGTCATCGAAATTATACGATTTCTCGGTCAGGAATTCATCCTCTCCCTGGCAACCGGAAAATCCTGCGATACAAGAAGCTCCGATCAGAATCGCTGATAAATATTTATAGAATTTCATATATACACTTTTTTGAATGTTACTAATTAGAATGTCAAGTTCAAGCCGGCGGTAACCGTCCGGTAAGTACCTCTGCTTCCATAGCGGCTTGAAGCGGCATTTGCAGCAATTGTTCCGCCATCTTCTGGATCTAATCCCGACCAACCGGTGATTGTAAACAGGTCGGTACCCGAAATAAAGACGCGCAGATTGGCGATCCCTACTTTATTCAAAGCCTTCTGATCGACATTATAAGAGAATACGAGGTCTTTCAGTTTCAAGAATGTACGCGTATTCCAATACAAGTAATTCAGCGAATTGTCGTAACCGTAACGCGGATATTTGTCGGAATGGTTTGTTTCCGTCCAAGGATCGATTGCATCTAACTGTGCACCGCTTCCCATCGATGTGCCGAACGCGTTCGGGTCGAATCCCAAGAAGTGGGTGTCGCTACCTTGCATCCAACGGAGATTGAAGTAGAGCGAGAAGTTTTTCCAGCTTAACGTGTTTCCGAAGTTTACGGTAAACAACGGATCCATGTCGCCGATCCAATGCCGGTCTTTATCATTGATTTTACCGTCGTTGTTATAATCTTCGAATTTCAGGTCTCCGGGCACGGCGTTCGGCTGTATTTTGCTGACCTTGCCCGATTCCGGGTCGGTCCACGTATAATTGTCGATCTCTTCTTGTGTCTGGAAAATGCCTGTTTTTTTCAAATCGTAAGCCGATCCGATGGCATATCCTACCTGAAGTGCATAATAGGAGTCAAATCCGTAAGCGACTGCATTGGCGACATCGTCCGCTTCTTCGCCCTTATAGTCCTTTCCGTAAAGTGTTTTTACTTTATTCCGGTTCAGGTCGAATACGATATTCGATTCCCAACGGAATTTATCTTTTCCGTCTCCGTCGACATTGACGGTGTTCAGCGAAACTTCAAGTCCCTTGTTCGTTACCTTTCCGGCATTGTCGTAGGCAACCTGGAATCCGGTCGGATACGGAACCGAGCGTTTCATCAACATATTGGTCGTATTTCCCGTATACAAGTCGATCGCTCCGTTCAAGCGTCCCGACAGCATGCTGAAATCAAGTCCGACGTTCCATTTTTCGACAGTGGCCCACGTCAATGCCCGGTTCGGAAGCGAGTTCGGTGCAATACCGAAGGCACTGCCCCCACTTGTATCGCCGAACCATGTATATGTTGTACTTACTCCGGCTACTGTTGCGTATGGATCTACCGACCGACTACCGTTTTGTCCCCACGACAGACGAAGTTTCAGGTAATCCAACCAGTCGCTCGTGTTGTCACGCAGGAAGTTTTCGTTGCTTAGTACCCATGCGGCCGAAGCTCCATAAAAGTTACCCCATTTATATCCCGGAGAAAAAGCCGAAAAGCCGTCGCGACGGAACGTGAAGTTTGCATAATAGGTGCTCTGGTAGTTGTAGTTAGCACGTGCCAGATAAGCAATGGCCGAACTGCTGATACGTGTACGTGAGATGGTCGGGGTTGCCGCTAAATCCTGCTTGTAAACTCCTAAGAATGTCGGTGCAGAGAAGCCTTTGAATTTCGTACCCAATCTTTCCTGGTTGTAAGCCTCCCGGGTGTATCCGGCCATGACATCGAAATGATGGCGGTCGATATCTTTCGTATAAGTGAGGATGTTGTCCACATTCCAAGTGGCATCGTGAATGGTGTATGATTCGCCTTCGGCATTCGCTCCGAATTGCGCCGGATTATCCATGTGGGCCGTATTGTTGGTGTCCACCCAGATACGCGGATCGTTGAAGATGTCGGTGCTGCTTGTGTTGCGCTGTGCATTCAACGAGAAGCGGTAAGACAATCCTTTCAGGAACGGGAAATCGATTTGCGTATAGAAAACACCGTTGATGTTGTGGTTACGTCCCTGGCGGTCTGTCCACAAATACGAATCGCCGGCTCCGGTTCCCCAATAGGGGCTGGCTGTTTGCCCGTCCGGTTTGGAGTTATACCAGTTTTCATACCCCGGCTGCCGTGCATAGATATACGAATAGGGCGACATCCAGGTGGCATTCTGGATACGGGCGGCCTGTCCCCAGCTCTTAGCGCCGAGGTAATTCCCTTTCAGGCCGATGGTCAACCATTCTTTGGCCTGAATGTCGATTTTCGAAAGGATATTGTATTTCTCATAATCGTTTCCTTTCATGATTCCTTGTTGGCGCGTATAATCGCCGGAAACATAATAGTTGATGTTTTTCGATTTTCCGGATACGTTCACATCGTATTTTTGCCCGAAACCTGTACGCGATACTTCATCGATCCAGTTCGTATAAATGCCTTCGTTATAGGCATCCAGTTCGACGGCATTCAACAGCAGTGCCTTGTCATACGAAGAAGACCAGGTCGCATCTGCCGGGATGGCTCCCGAAGCTTGCCGGGAATAGAAGCGGTTCCGCATGAATTTTTCTTCGTCCGATACCATTTTCGGCATGCGTGACCAATCGGAAAAACTCCAACTGGTATTGAAGTTGATGCTCGTTTTTTCGCTCATACCTCGCTTGGTTGTAATGATAATCACCCCGTTTGCGGCACGCGAACCGTAAATTGCTGCTGCAGAAGCATCTTTTAATACGTCTATACTCTGTACGTCGCTCGTGTTGATCTCATTGATCGATCCGTAAGAAATCACGCCGTCGACAATAATCAATGGCGCATTGACATTCTGTTTGTCAGATGTCGATTCGGAAGGAATTGCATTTTTTCCGCGGATGTTCATCGATCCCGTATTGTCGCCTCCGGCACTGTTGGTAGGTGAATATTTCAACCCGGGAACTTTGCTGGACAAGGCTGCCATGGCATTCGGGTTCGGTAAAGAGGCAATATTTGCATCTGTAAACTTCACATTGGCGATGGCTCCCGAAATATCTTTTTTCCGGGCTGTACCATAACCTACCACAACAACTTCTTCCAATTGTTCGGAATCTTCTTCCAAACGTACATTGATGATTCGCTGGTTTCCGACTTGAATCTCCTGTGTCTTGAAACCTACAAAAGAGAAGATTAAAACAGCATTACTTCCACCCGGAACATCCGAAAGGTAAAAAGTACCGTCGGCTGCCGTCATTGTGCCGACTGTTTGGCCTTTCACTGCCACATTTACACCGGGCATCTCCAATCCATCGGAATCGAGCACCTTTCCGGAGACGGAAATTTGTGCGAAAGCTTGAATCCCAATGAAAAGAAGAGAGAATAATAATAGAATTCGATTTCTCATACTCTACATTTACTATTAGGTTAAACAATCTTTATTTTTTTACAAAATTATTCATTTGAAGATCATTTTTGTCTTTGAAAAATGACACTTTCGTTTCTTTTTTTGACATTCGCCTTTTTTATAATGCTTTTCCGCTATTTTACAGAATCCTTTTCTGAAGCACCAATTGCTTGTATTTACAAACATACGCCTTTTTAGAGAGGGAAATCTATAAAAAATGATATTTTTTTATAGGTTTTTGATCCTCCCTTTTTTTGTATATTTTTGTTGCAAAAGAATAATTGTACATTTCTATTTTAATATCCTGTGTATTTCTAAAAGCGAGACATGCATGAAATTTGATCGGAGTAAATATAATTGTATCCAATATCTGCCAATGAATGGTGATGAACAGATTTGGGAGATGGCAATCAGCGGCGTGGGTTTTCAATCGATTGAAGCAAATGAATCCTATCCATTGAAAGGGCATCCGATCGGGTATGCGTTCAATCCGGGAAGAGGGCGAGTGATAGATGAATTTGCGATGGTATATATCATACAAGGTAAAGGGACGTTTGTTTCGGCTTCATGCGAAAAAAAAAATGTGGCTAAGGGAGATCTCTTTTTTGTATCGCCGGGCGAATGGCATAGCTATTTTCCGGACAGAAAAACCGGATGGGACGAATATTGGGTGACTTTTAAAGGGGCGTATTTCGAACGTTTGAAAGATCGGATATTTAACCAAAAGAATCCTGTTCTGCATGTAGGCATCGGTGCAAAAATCGTCTCCTGCTTCACCGAAATGCTCGACTGTGCAAAGGTGCAGCAATCGGGGTTTCAGATCGTTTTGAGCGGAATAATGATGCACGTTATCGGATTGGTGTATGCCAGCCAAAGGAATCGGGACGGTGAAACTGTTTATATGCAGAAAATTCAGGAGGCGTGTATCCTCATCCGCGAAAACATTTTCGACCGGGTTCCGCCCGAAGAGATTGCCCGCTCGCTCAACATGAGTTATTCTTGTTTTCGTAAAACGTTTAAACAATGTATGGGAATAGCTCCTCATCAATATATCATTCAGCTTAAAATCAGCAAGATAAAAGAGATGTTGAGCGAAACGGATTTGTCTGTCCAGGAGATTTCGAGCAAAATGAACTTTGAATCGGCCGATTATTTCTCCTATTTCTTTAAAAGAAAAACGGGCATCAACCCCCTTTCTTATCGAAAGGAGATTGAAAAACAACGTAGAAAAGCCGGACAAGGAAAAGATAGGTAAGAAGTTCCTGTTTCAGGAGCGTCCTTGCCGTTTCCGTTCGGTTTCATCTAAAATGATTTTACGCATACGCATGTTGTTGGGTGTGATTTCAACATACTCGTCTCCTTTGATGTATTCGAGGGCGTCTTCCAGACTGAAAACAACGGGAGGAGCCAGCGATACTTTCTCATCCGAGCCGGAAGCACGCATATTGGTCAGTTTTTTCGACTTGGTCACATTTACCACCAGATCATTGTCTTTCGTATGTTCTCCTACGACCTGCCCGGCATACACCTCTTCACCCGGTGCGATGAAGAAACGGCCGCGCGATTGCAGGTTATTCAACGCATAAGCAAATGCCGAGCCCGTTTCCATCGCGATGATCGATCCGTTTACCCGGCGTTCGATCTCCCCTTTCCAGGGTTGGTATTCCAAAAAGCGGTGCGCCATGATCGCTTCGCCGGCTGAGGCTGTCAATACGGCGTTATTCAAGCCGATGATTCCTCTCGAAGGAATAGTAAATTCGAGGTGCATCCGGTCGTTTTTGCTTTCCATCATGGTCATTTCTCCTTTCCGGCGGGTAACCATGTCGATGATACGGCTGGAGCATGCCTCGGGCAGGTTGACGGTCAGGTGTTCTACCGGCTCGCATTTCTGTCCGTCTATCTCCTTTATGATAACCTGGGGTTGCCCGACCTGCAATTCGTATCCTTCCCGACGCATCGTTTCGATCAGTACCGACAGGTGCAATACACCCCGGCCGTACACTAACCATGAGTCTGCCGATTCGGTAGGCAATACCCTTAATGCGAGGTTTTTATCCAACTCTTTCATTAAGCGGTCGTAAATATGCCGGGAGGTTACATACTTTCCGTCTTTTCCGAAAAAAGGCGAATTGTTGATGGTGAACAGCATCGACATGGTCGGTTCGTCGATCGCAATGGCGGGCAATGCTTCGGGCTGGTTGGCATCGGCAATCGTTTCTCCGATTTCGAACCCTTCGATTCCGATCAGAGCACAAATATCCCCGGAGCGGACAGCTTCCACTTTGGTCCGTCCCAATCCCTCGAACACATCGATTTCCTTGATCCTGGATCTTACCATCGATCCGTCGCGTTTGCATAACATGATGTCCTGGCCTTCACGGAGTTCGCCCCTGTGTATGCGTCCTACGGCGATACGTCCGACATATTTCGAATAATCTAATGACGTGATCAGCATTTGAGAGGCTCCTTCCAAGGCTTGCGGTTCGGGTATATATTGAATGATGGCATCCAGCAAAGCGGTAATGTCCGTTGCCGGTTTTTTCCAGTCTTCCGACATCCAGCCCTGCTTGGCCGAACCGTAAATGGTGGGGAAATCCAACTGGTCTTCCGTGGCATCCAAGCTGAACATTAAGTCGAAAACCATCTCCTGCACCTCTTCCGGGCGACAGTTTGGCTTGTCTACCTTATTGATGACTACAATCGGCTTCAAGCCGATCTGGATCGCTTTCTGCAACACAAAGCGGGTTTGCGGCATAGGTCCTTCGAAAGCATCGACTAATAACAGGCATCCGTCTGCCATGTTCAACACGCGCTCCACTTCTCCACCGAAGTCGGCATGCCCGGGTGTGTCGATAATATTGATTTTATATCCTTTGTAGTTGATCGATACATTTTTGGCAAGGATGGTGATCCCTCGTTCCCGTTCCAGATCATTGTTGTCCAGAAACTGGTCCGGCTCGGCCTGTCCCTCTCGGAAAAGCTTTCCGGCTAATAACATCTTATCCACGAGCGTCGTTTTGCCGTGGTCTACGTGCGCGATAATCGCGATGTTTCTAATTTTTTGCATTGAAGACTAATTTATCCGCTGCAAAATTACAACAAAATCGGCACATCTTTATGAAAATCTGTTTTTAAAATAAAAAACCGAACCAAATATATTGTCAATCAAAAAAGAAATCACTACCTTTGCAACCGCTTAGATAATATAGTATTAATTTATTAAAGTACAACAGAATCATGTATTTGGATTCAGCAAAAAAAAGAGAGATTTTTGAAAAGTTCGGCAAATCGGCCACCGACACAGGATCGCCGGAAAGTCAGATTGCCCTGTTTACAACGCGTATTGCTCATTTGACCGAGCATTTAAAAGCTAATCACAAAGACTACAGCACCGAACGTGCATTGAAAATGTTGGTAGGAAAACGTCGTCGTTTACTGGATTATCTGGTTAAAGTGGATATCGAAAGATATCGCGCCATTATCAAAGAACTCGGTATCAGAAAGTAAGAAATATTTTTTACGAGATTAAAGAGGGATGTGTCAAAATGAAATTTTGACACATCCCTCTTTCGTTTGTATCAGGCCATCCCTTTTCGTGCAAGAAAAAAGGATCTCTTTCACGCCTATAGACAACCTATGAAACTCCTGATAAAATGCCAGCCGGGAAGCTTTTCTTATACCTCTCAAAAGGAATGTCCAGACTATCTTTCCCTGTTTTTTCAGGCTGCATATCCCTTAATTTTCAGAATGTCCTAATTAAATTGACAGGAAAGGCTTGATTTGTCTATATTTTATCGTTACTTTGTAAACGCGTATTTAAACACTTCCGTATATGGCACGAAAACACGTAGAGAAAAGAGAAAATAAAGGGGGTAGAAGAAGAGAAACACCCATGAGAGGAAAACGGATTAAGAAAGAAGTGATGTTTAATTCGATCATCAATCTGTTCAAGGCTTCCCCGAAAGAGATCTTCAACTATCGTCAGGTTGCCCAGGCGATCGGAGTTTCTAACCAAGTCCAGAAACATGAGGTCGCCAATGTCTTGTATGAACTTGCTGCCGAAAATTTCATTTCGGAAGTGGATCGTGGGCGCTATCGGTATAATGATCTGGGTACTACAGCTATCGGTACTTTTGTACGCCGGAATAACGGCAAAAATTCGTTTGTCCCCGAAGATGGCGGAGCACCTGTTTTTGTTGCCGAACGTAATGCTGGACACGCCTTGAATGGCGATAAAGTAAAAGTACAACTTTTTGCAAAACGAAAAGGAGCCGAGCCGGAGGCGGAGGTGATCGAAATTATGGAGAGTAAGAATCGGCAAATGATCGGTACATTACAGGTAAATAAAAGCTATGCTTTCTTAGTTACCTCCGAGAAAACGCTGGCAAACGATGTTTTTATTCCCAAAGATAAGCTGAAAGGAGGATCGACGGGCGACAAAGCAATCGTGAAAATCACCGAATGGCCGGATCTGGCGAAAAATCCGATTGGAGAAGTTGTCGATATTTTGGGTAAAACCGGAGAAAATACGACCGAAATGCATGCTATTTTGGCAGAATACGGACTTCCTTATGTGTATCCTGAAAGTGTGGAAAGGGCTGCGAGCCGTATTCCGGAAACGATCTCTGAGGCAGAAATTGCCGCCCGCGAAGATTTCAGGGAGGTGGTTACTTTCACAATTGACCCGAAAGATGCAAAAGATTTTGACGACGCGCTTTCGATACGCCGCTTGGATAACGGGAATTGGGAAGTGGGCGTGCATATTGCCGATGTGACGCATTATGTGAAACCGGAAAGTCTGATTGACCGGGAAGCTTATAGCCGGGCAACCTCCATTTATCTAGTGGACCGTACGATCCCGATGTTGCCCGAACGGCTCTGCAACCAGATTTGTTCACTCCGTCCGGATGAAGAAAAACTCTGCTTTTCAGCTATTTTCGAACTGGATGAACAGGCGGAAGTGCTGCACTCGCGTATCGGACGCACCGTAATCAGGAGTAACCGTAGATTTACCTATGAAGAGGCGCAGCAGATCATCGAAACAGGGAAAGGCGAATACAGGGAAGAGATAGGTATACTGAACGACCTGGCGCAAAAAAGACGTAAAAGAAGATTTGTTAATGGAGCTATTTCGTTCGAACGGTACGAAGTGCGGTTCGAAATAGACGAAACCGGAAAACCGATCGGTACCTATATCAAAGAATCGAAAGAGGCTAACAAGTTGATCGAAGAATTTATGTTGTTGGCTAATACAACGGTGGCCGAATTTATCGGGAAAACGCCTAAAGGAAAGTCTCCAAAAACATTTGTCTACCGAGTGCACGAACAACCGGATCCCGAAAAACTGAGTACGCTGGCTTCTTTTGTCAGCCGGTTCGGTTATAAATTGCGGACATCGGGTTCGAAAGTAGATATTTCAAAAAACATCAACTCCTTATTGGATGAAGTGCAGGGAAAAGTAGAAGAAAATCTGATCGAGACTTTGGCCATCCGATCGATGCAAAAAGCGTATTACACCACTGATAATATAGGACATTACGGTTTGGCCATGGATTATTATACACATTTTACCTCTCCCATCCGCCGTTATCCGGATATGATCGTACATCGTTTATTGGAAAAATATCTGAAAGGTGGACGCAGTGTTGTCAAACAGAAATACGAGGAATCTTGCCGGCACTGTTCGGATATGGAAGCACTGGCGGCCAATGCAGAGCGAGCTTCAATCAAATACAAACAGGTTGAATTCTTGAGCGATAAAGTCGGAAAAGTATATGATGGGGTTGTTTCGGGAGTTGTGGAATGGGGATTGTATGTGGAACTGAATGAAAACAAATGCGAAGGATTGGTTCCTATCCGCGATTTAGGTGATGATTATTACGACTACGACGACCGGAATTACTGTCTGAAAGGACGTAGGAATATGCACGTTTATCGTCTGGGAGATCCTGTTACCGTCAAAATCGTACAGGCGAATTTAGAGAAAAAACAGCTGGATTTTGTACTGGTGTAAACGATTGCCGGGGGTATAAATAATTAAAGGCTGTCTCACGACAACCCCTAATCAATTTGTTAACCTTAAATCTAATACTATTATGAAAAAACTATTATTCGCAAATATATAAAAACGGGCGAATAGGTGAATAAATTATGTATTAAACAATGTTATATTATGCTTAATAAATCATAATATAATAAAATCTATTACCTCTTTCTGTTTCTTCCTACGCAATTCTCGTCGCCAATAACTTCTGAGGCCGATAAATTATGTTTATATTTGTCCCGTAAAAAAAGAATTTGATATGGAACATCCGTTGAATATTTATAATACGCTCACCAGAAAGAAAGAGCCGTTTATCCCGCATCATGCACCGCATGTTGGCATGTATGTATGCGGTCCTACCGTATACGGGGATGCACATTTGGGGCATGCCCGGCCGGCCATTACATTCGATCTGTTATTCCGATACCTGACGCACTTGGGATACAAAGTGCGTTATGTACGTAACATTACGGATGTCGGGCACCTGGAACATGATGCCGATGAGGGTGAAGACAAAATTGCCAAGAAAGCCCGATTGGAACAGTTGGAGCCAATGGAAGTCGTACAGTATTATCTGAACCGTTACCACCATGCGATGGAAGCCTTGAATGTGTTGCCACCCAGTATCGAGCCGCATGCTTCGGGCCATATCATCGAACAGATCGAGTTGGTCAGAAAGATCTTGAACAATGGTTTTGCGTATGAAAGTGAGGGATCGGTCTATTTCGATGTGGAAAAGTACAATGCCAAGCATAACTATGGTGTGCTTTCCGGCAGAAATATCGAAGATATGTTGAATACGACCCGGGCATTGGACGGGCAGGAGGAGAAACATAATCCGATCGATTTTGCACTCTGGAAAAAAGCACAACCGGAACACATCATGCGGTGGCCTTCGCCATGGAGCGAAGGTTTCCCGGGGTGGCATTGCGAGTGTACGGCCATGGGAAAAAAATATTTGGGTACCCATTTCGATATACATGGGGGAGGTATGGATCTGATTTTTCCTCACCACGAATGCGAAATTGCACAGGCGGTTGCCTCTCAGGGAGAAGACATGGTGCATTATTGGATGCATAACAATATGATTACCATCAACGGCCAGAAAATGGGTAAATCGCTGGGTAATTTTATTACGTTGGAAGAATTTTTTGCCGGAAGCAACCAGTTGTTGCAGCAGGCATACGATCCGATGACAATCCGCTTTTTTATCCTGCAAGCACATTATCGGAGCACTGTCGATTTCAGCAACGAGGCCTTGATGGCGGCAGAGAAAGGGTTGGAGAGATTGAAAGATGCTTATGCGCATCTGATGAAACTTACAGCTTCGGAACATTCCTCTGTGGATATAAAAGACTTGCGCCGGAAATGTTATGAGGCCATGAACGACGACCTGAATTCGCCGATTGTGATCGCTCATCTTTTCGATGCAGCACGTATCATCAACTCCATAAATGATGGAAAAGAGACAATCTCGGCAACCGATTTGAAAGAACTGCAAGATGTGTTCAGGCTCTTTCTGTTCGGAATCTTGGGGATGAAAGATGAAAAAACAGCTTCCGGAAGTGCGAATACAGAGGCCTTTGGAAAAGCCGTAGACCTTTTGCTGTCGATCCGCCAGCAAGCCAAAGCCAATAAAGATTGGGCTACTTCCGACCGGATCAGAAACGAACTGACTGCCATCGGGTTTGAAATAAAAGATACGAAAGAGGGTGCCGAGTGGAAACTGAGTAAATAAAGGTGCGATGGAAAAAAGTAAACTCTATACAAGAACAGGAGATAAAGGAAAGACTTCGTTGGTTGGGGGTCAACGGGTCTCCAAGGCCGATCCCCGTATTGAAAGCTATGGAATAATCGACGAGCTGAATTCCTTTATCGGATTGCTAATGACTGAATTGACGGATGAGGCTGATACTGGTTTTCTGCTTTGGGTGCAGCATAAATTGTTCACCATCGGGTCTTATCTGGCAACCGATCAACTACATACCGAGCTGAAGATCGAAAGTCGGGTGTTGCCGGATACGATTGCCCGCATCGAACGAGAGATAGACCGTATAGACAACACATTGCCCCGAATGACGCATTTCGTCTTGCCGGGCGGGAACCGGGCCGCTTCGTTAGCACATGTCTGCCGGACGGTCTGCCGACGAGCGGAACGCCGTATTTATCGGTTGGCCGAAACGGTCCTTGTGGAGGATCCGGTACTGATCTTTGTCAACCGCCTTTCGGATTATTTGTTTGCTTTAGCACGAAAAGAAGCTTTAAAAAACAATGGCAAAGAAATAATATGGGATAATACTTGTATCTAACGAATATTGTTTTATTTTTGCGGAAAAATTGAAATCCCGGCCATTTTAATGTGGCTTATAAATGCTTGAAACTATGTATTGGACATTGGAATTGGCTTCTAAACTGGAAGATGCGCCCTGGCCTGCCACCAAGGATGAGTTAATCGACTATGCACAGCGCTCCGGCGCACCTTTGGAAGTGATAGAAAATTTGCAGGAAATGGAAGATGAAGGCGAGATCTACGAATGCATGGAAGATATTTGGCCTGATTATCCGAGTAAGGAAGATTTTTTCTTTAATGAGGAAGAGTATTAAGTTTTAAACGAGTCGCAGCAGATGAAATAACAAGGGGATGTGTTGAAAAGAAAATTTCGGCACATCCCCTTAAGCTATTTAAGCGGTATCGGCCATGTAAAATATAAGGCGTTGCTATGACGGTTGTGACATCGGAAACGGGGGCTGGATACTACATGGCATGTTCGGACTTTGATATGAAGAAAAGGATCTCCTGTTGAACTCTTTGCGCAAAAAAAAATAACTATCTTTGTCTCAGTATGCTTCAACGTGTGCGGCTCGTTTATTCGGATGTATATCCGAATGATGTAGTTTGTTGAAAAACAAAGCAATCTACTCATCCGGCGGAGAAGCGGAGGAATAGATAAACATGGGTAGAACATGAGATAAGCGGGGAAGCGAGTCTTTTGAGGATTCCTGCCTCGTTTTTGTTTTATACAATTTATTCGGAAGACATCCGTTATTGTAAAGAAAAAAAGAAAAAAGAAACGGTTCGATTTGTGTATCGATTGAAAAAACATATCTTGTCGGCACTTTTACTTGTTGTCGTCTCTTTGACGGTGCGGGCACAGTATGACTCGCAGTTAAGTCAGTATTTTATGGCGTTAGGATATTATAATCCGGCGTATGCCGGCGTTTCGGGCGATCTGAAAATCTTGGCGCTTTCACGTCTGCAATGGCTCGGTATCGAAGGGGCTCCCAAATCTTTTTTTGTCAATGCCGATATGCCGCTCCATTTCGGAAAGACGGAACATGGGGTCGGGCTGGTTGTCTTTACCGATGGAATAGGACTCTTCCGAAACACGCATGTGGGGGGGCAGTATGCTTACAAACAGAAATTACTCGGAGGCGAATTGCGTATCGGAATACAGGCCGGTATTGTCAACCAGTCGTTCGATGGAGAAAAAGTGTATTACCCTACGAGCCAGTACCACCAGCAGGAGGACCGGGCGATTCCTAAAACCCAGGTCAGCGGTACCGGTGTCGATTTAAATGCCGGAATTTATTACAGCCGAAAAAATATATACGCCGGTTTGGGTGTCACGCATCTGAACAAAGCTGAAGTTTTATTGGACGAATATGCTTCCATGTACCTCAACAGTACATATAATTTAATTGCCGGATACAATATTCAATTTAATAATCCGTTGTATGAATTACAGCCGTCTGTATTTCTGAAGTCGGATCTGCAGATTTTTCAGGCGGACATAACAGCCCGGTTTGTTTATAATAAAATGTTCAACGGAGGTTTGACATGGCGGGTCAACGAATCGGTGGTCTTGTTGTTAGGTGCTAAAATAGGCCGTTTTCAGGTAGGATATGCCTACGATTATCCGACTACGGCACTGTTTGCCAAGACAAGCGGGACGCACGAATTGGTGGTCAGTTATTTGTTGAATTTAAAAAAGACGAAATCGGGGAAAAATAAACACAAAAGTGTACGTATCTTATAGTATATGAAAAAAGTATTGTTACTACTTGCAGCAATTGTCTTGTTCTCTTCGTGCGGCAGATCGCTGATCGGAGGCGGAGGAGGAGAGGTGACAGGCGTACGGTCGGTTGCATTCAACGAGCCGGCTCCTTACGGCATGGTGCTTATCAAAAGAGGGGCTTTCGAGATGGGGCCTTCCGACAAAGATTCTCTCTGGGGGATCCATCCCGAAACCAAAGGCGTCTCTTTTGACGCTTTCTGGATGGATGAAACAGAAGTTACGAATGCCAAGTACCGCCAGTTTGTGTATTGGGTACGCGATTCCATTATTCGCGAGCGGCTGGCCGATCCTGCGTATGGAGGTAACGACCTGTTTAAAATTACCGAAGACCGATACGGCGAACCGGTAACACCTCATTTGGACTGGAGCCGCCCGATTCCCTGGAAACGTCCGAATGAAGATGAATTGCGCGCAATTGAAAGCGTATATACCGTTAATCCGGTGACAGGCGAAAAGAAATTAGACCCGAAACAGATGGTGTACAGATATGAGTGGTACGACTATACGTCGGCTGCTCTGCGAAAACATAATCTAGATCCTGCCGCGCGTGTCCGGAATACCGACATACAAGTCGACCCGAATGAAGTCGTCATGATCTCGAAAGATACGGCGTATATTACGGATGAAGGGGAAATCGTAAACGAAACGATTACCCGCCAGTTGAGCGGTCCGTGGGATTTTCTGCATACCCGTATCGTAAACATTTACCCGGATGAAACCTGCTGGGTGAACGACTTTAATAATGCTTATAACGAGCCGTATATGCGTATGTATTTCTCGCATCCTGGCTATGACGATTATCCGGTTGTAGGAGTTTCGTGGGAAATGGCAACTGCCTATTGCGTATGGCGGACAAATATGTTCAAAGAATCACTGAATTTCCCGAATGGACAGCCTTTGGAACCTTTCCGCTTGCCGACGGAGGGCGAATGGGAATATGCAGCCCGTACCGGAAAGAATGAAAACAAATATCCTTGGAGTGGCGATGCCATGCAGACAGGCAAGGGATGTTTTCTCGGTAACTTCAAGCCGGGAAAAGGCAATTACACCGAAGACGGGCATTTGATTTCTTCGAGGGTAGGCTCTTTTGCTCCGAATGAATTCGGATTATATGATATGGCGGGAAACGTTTCGGAATGGACCTCGACGGCCTATTCCGAATCTGGTCCGAACCAAATGAACGATATGAACCCCGATCTGCGTTACAATGCGGCGAAAGAAGATCCGTATGCAATGAAAAAGAAAGTGATACGGGGCGGTTCATGGAAAGATGTGGCACAGTTTATCCGTTCGGATATGCGCTCGTCCGAATATCAAAATGAGACGCGTTCTTATATCGGATTCCGATGCGCACGTACACAGATCGGCTTTTCACGTTCGAAAGGAAAAAAATAATCAACAGAGAATCAACTTTCATTAATAATGAATATCACACATTATGGGAAAATATAAGAGATATAAAAACAGGATAGAGATGTTCCTCGCCAGCGAAAAAGGGAAGCGGGTGCTGAACTTCTGTTACAGTTGGGGTGCCTCTATCGTTATTATCGGTGCGCTTTTCAAATTACTCCATTTACCGTACGGCAACCAGATTCTGTTCATTGCTATGACCGTAGAGGCATTGGTTTTCTTCATCTCAGCATTCGAACGCCCAGGCAACGAATATCATTGGGAAGAGGTCTTTCCTGTATTGAAATCGAAAAATCCGTTAGATCGGCCGGAATTTGCCAATACCAACCTGCAGGGGGCTGTGAATCTGCCGGAAGGTGGTTTCTCTCAAGGATTGAATATCCATGTAGGGGATGTCGAAAAAGGAGCTTTGGGACAGTTGGGATTAGATGTCTCGGAAGAGGATACACGAAATTTGTCCGATAGTATCCGAAAATTGAATGGAGCGGCTGATCAGCTTTCGAAAATGGCGGAACTCACCGAAGCGACGCAGAAATATCTCGAACAATTATCCGGATTGTCGGGCCATATGGAACGTTTTAGCCAGGTAACCAATGCGTTGACCAATGTATCGGATACACTGCTGAATTCGTATAAAACAATTACCGACAATTCCGACGGAATCAATCAGAATTCGCGTGGCTATGTACAACAAATGGAGGCGTTGAACCGCAATATTTCCGGATTGAATACAATTTACGAAATACAATTGAAGAGTATCAGTTCGCAAATAGAATCCATCGAACATATAAACGGCGGTCTGAATCGTATTCGGGATATGTATGACGGATCGGTTGTCGACAGCTCCGTTTTCCGTAATGAAACAGAGAAAATGACACGGCAGCTTGCCGAATTGAACCAGGTGTATGGACGCCTGTTACAGGCAATGACGGTCAATATGGGGTTCCAGCAGCCAACTCAAACAATGCAGCAGCCCCAGCAATCACAGCATTTTCAACAATCGTATCAGCAACCCTATGGCTATCAACAGCAGGCTCCGTATACGAACAACAACCCCATGAAGTAAAAAAGATATGTCAGGAATAGCCAATAATCCCAATTCGCCCCGCCAGAAGATGATCAATCTGATGTATTTGGTGTTCATCGCCATGATGGCACTGAATGTATCGTCGGAGGTGTTGGACGGATTTGAACTGGTGCAGGACAGCTTACGGACTTCTATTGACAATTCGTCTGCCCGTAATCGGATTGTGAACAGTGAGTTGGAGGCATACTATCAGAGTAATCCCGAAAAGGTGCACGAATGGTATGAGAAAGGTCGGCGTGTCAAAGAGGCTTCCGACAGTCTGTATAATTATGTACAGGAACTGAAAAGCCGAATAGCTGAAATTGCCGATGGAAGAAATGCCGATGTAAACCGAATCGAACGGAAAGACGATCTGGAGGCAGCTTCCCGTGTGATGCTTTCGCCGGTTGCCGGACAAGGCAAAAAATTGCGTTTGCAGATCGAATCCTATCGCCGACTGCTTGCTGAAATGGTTGTAGATTCGGCCAAGACACGATTGATAGAGGCAAGTCTCTCTACAACTCCGCCCCGCAAAGCGGGACTCAATACCCGCAGTTGGGAAGAAGCCTTGTTCGAGAATATGCCGGTTGCGGCAGCCATTACGTTGCTGACCAAGATGCAGAGCGATATCCGATATGCGGAAGGAGAGGTCCTTTCTAATCTGTTGAGCAGTGTCGATATTGGAGACTATCGTGTCAATCAGATGCAGGCTCAGGTCATTCCGGAAAGCCAGATCGTGATGCGAGGCAGTCAATATCGGGCGAATATCGTACTTTCGGCCGTCGATTCTACAAAGCGACCCACTGTTTTCGTCAATGGCAAGGAGTTGCCTTATGAGGCAAACGGCATGTTTACAGCAATCGCCGGTACGCCGGGGACGTATCCGGTAAAAGGATATATCGAATTGCCGAATAACGATGGCAGCATCTTGCGGCAGCCGTTCGAAAGCCAGTATTTTGTCACCGAACCGAGCGCGACGGTTGCCCCCATGTTGATGAATGTGCTGTATGCCGGAATCGCCAATCCGATCCGAATCGCTGTACCGGGTGTACCGAGCGGAAATGTAACGGCCACCATGACGAACGGAAGGCTGGAGCGCAAAGGAGAACAGTGGGAAGCACGCCCTAATACGGTCGGGACCGATGCGGTCGTGTCGGTACATGCTCGCATGGCGGACGGACGCAGCGTGGAAATGGCAAAAACAACTTTTCGAGTGCGCGCACTGCCGGATCCGATGCCCTATATTGAATATAAAGACCAGAATGGCAATCTCCGGAAATTCCGTGGCGGAAAGCTGCTGAAACGCAGCTTGGTCGAGGCGGAAGGAATTTTGGCTGCCATAGACGATGATCTGCTGAACGTACCTTTTACGGTTTTGAGTTTCGAGTTGACTTTTTACGACTCGATGGGGAATGTCATTCCCGAAGTGGCACAGGGAGCTGCTTTCTCTCAGCGTCAGAAAGATTATATTCGTCGTTTGGCGCGCGGAAAACGTTTTTACATTACCCGTGTATTAGTAAAAGGGCCAGATGGCAAAGAACGGACGATTTCGCCGATAGAAGTAATTGTCGATTAACAAAAGGGTGAAACACCTCTTAATGAAAACTCTATATGAAGTATTTTTATTACATAGCAGCTATAGCGGCAACCTTGCTGATCGTTGTTCCGGCATGGGCGCAGGAAGAAAATAATAATAATGTTGAACAGCCGGTTCGTCGCGGACCGGAGTCCAGGCGTGGCGAACGGAATCCGGATAAAAAAGAGACCGGGATTCCCGAATTGACCGTTCGTGCCCAAGAGATGAACGAACGGATGACCCAGCAAATCGGAAATGCCCGTTGGATGCGGATCATCTACCGTCAGATCGACCTGACGAAGGAGCCTAATGCTCCTTTGTATTATCCGGTTCAACCGATCAACGGACAGATGAATTTGTTTTCTACGATTTTTCAGTTGATAAGCGAAAATAAAGTAGCGGCCTATGAGTATTTGGACGGATATGAGGATTTTAGCGACGAACGTAAGGTTGTGATGAAAGATATGCTGGACCGTTTTCATATTTTCTATGAGGAAATTCCGGGAAAAGAAAATGAACCGACCGCTTTTGTTGTAAATGAAAGCGATATACCATCGGCCGATGTCAAATCGTATTATATCAAAGAGGCCTATTATTTCGATCAGAATAATTCCGTATTCGACATAAAAACCTTGGCGATCTGCCCGATATTGACATCCAACGGAGATATAGGCGAAACGACAATGGGTATGTTTTGGATTCCGTACGAGAGCCTGCGTCCGTATATCAACACCTCTTATATCATGACGTCGAATACGAATAATGCCATGACTTTTACGATGGATGATTATTTTCGCCGACGGATGTTTCAAGGAGATATCATCAAGACACAAAATCTGATGAATCAGCCTTTACAGGCTTATTGCCCGACTCCCGATTCACTGAAAAAAGAGCAGGAACGTATAGAAAACCAGCTTGCCGCCTTTGAAAAATCGCTCTATTTGCAACCTGATACAACGCAGGTGGCAGCCGATAATAACAGCACAAAAGCGCGTCCGGCGGCAGTTTCGGCTCGCGGAAGAAAAACTTCATCGGCAAAAGAACCGAAAGCCGCTAAAGTAAAGGCTCCGAAAGCACAAAAAAGTTCTTCTGCTTCTGGTGTGCGCAGTATCCGGAACAGACGATAAAAGGTTACTTCCCGTTCTGTGATCGCAAAAAACGATCGTTTTGCGATCGCAGAATGTCGGAACGCTTATGCATAAACATATTACGGCAGTAAGGATTGCAATGATTCCAAATATTTCTTGATTTCATCTTTCGCCTGCATATCCCGTTCGTTCTCGTATGCCGTCTGCATATCTTTCAGATACGGCAGATAATCGGTCTCGGATATAAAACGAGCAGCCCGGACCCGCACCGCTGCATCGTCATCGAACAACAGCCCTTGTACCCAACGTTTGGCATCCCACGAACGGCATGCCTGAAGCCAGTTCAGTGCGTCGATTTTCTCCGCAGGAGTTCCATAGAGAAACGTGTTGTAATACGCTTTTTCCTGTTCTAATTTATCTTTCGACATCAAGATTTCCCGATTATACAATTCCGGCCTGACGACTCTTTCCTTATAGGTTTTCAGCGGCATCCGTAAACTCCAGCGTACCATTCGCGGAATCATCCACATCATGCCCGGTGTAGCCTCCGGATGGGCAATACTGCTGAATACCCGCCCTTTCCCGTAATCGTTGGCTATAAAAAAGGGCTTGTTGTTGGTCATACCCGAAGGTGCGTTTCCCTCTTCGTGTACATCGCTCTCCATTATAGCCAAGGTTGCATAATTGATTTCCCGATTGTTTTCGCTTTTTACAAATACCGGCCCTTCATAGTACATCACATATGAAAGTGTCCGGTCAGCCAGTTCCGGAAACCATTTTTTCCCCTCATCCGTAAGCGACATGCCGGCAATCCCATGCCCTCTGTTATCGTGCTCAATATCAATAGCCTTTGCCCCATTGATGCGCATGCAAGCATATGCAGGCGTATCGGAAAACAGATATGCCCCTGCACAGATGCCGACAGCCCCTTTTCCGGAAGAGATAAAATCCTTGATGCGACGGATGTTTTCTGCCCCCAAGTTCAGATACTGTGTGGAGCCTCCTCCACCGGGAATGATAATTGCATCCAGCGAGTCGAGCACATGGTTGGCGATGTCGGAGGTTGTAATGGTCCGTACTTCCATATCCGGATCCAACCGGATGGAGGCAACCGTTTCCCAAATACAGGTTTGCGCTCCGCCATGTCCATCAAACACGCCTACATTTACTTTCTGGTTGTTGCCAGCTTGGCAGAAAGGAGCTATTGCGACCGCTAAAACGACTGCGATCCATCTGTTGTTACGTCTGTTCTTCATAATCGGGATGTTAATGACTGTGTAAATATGGGAAAAATTATCGTTTCAGCCATCGGTTGAGGTGATTATTGGGTGTGGCCAATACGAATTTATAAAAATCGGATGCGGGAAGGGTGCCCAAATCGACCCGATACGTCCGGGCTGAGGCAGGTACTGTCGCAATCTGTATCCATGTATCCGGCTGACCGACCTTGAAATTGTTGGTACATGCGGCATAAATAGCTACTTCGGCCTGCGCGGAAAAGCAATCCCAGGATAGCTCGACCGACCGGTCATACGGTGCAGTCTGTAATCCGTAAATATCGATATCCCCGATAAAGGGCATACCATCCTGTTCCCACAAAACGTCTTGTGGAACCTGCAGTCCCATAAACCGGCAAATAGAAGGGGCGATGTCCGTAATGGCAAGCTGTCCACTATTGAAGTAAGCGTTCACAGGCTGATTCGTTGCTATCCAGATGGTCCGTTCGCGTAACGATTGTCCCCCATGTCCATGTCCATTTTCCGTACGGCCGTGATCGGTAGTCACCACCACCATCCATTCTTCGTCGAAATGCGCTTCCCGGTATTTTACCGCTTCCCATATACGGGCGACCTGTTCGTCTGCTTTTCGCACATATTCGTCGAAGAAAGCACCATTCCCGGCGATGTGCCCGGCATCGTCCGTGTACCACAAATAGACCCAGCTCAAGTCGGGCGCATCTTCTCGGATGCTTTTTGCAGCTTCGAGCGATACTCTCTCGTCATAATCAAAAACGTGCAAATCTTTTTCCTTATGAGGGAAACCGATCGTATCCAAATCATAACCGTCTTTTACGATATCGATCTTCAGATGGTTCGTTTCCTTTTTTCCTTCCCCTATTAACACCGTGCGGTTGTCTGTCCAACTTGAATAGATGGCTGTTTTGCGGGGATGAGGCTGTTCTTTGGCTATGCGGAACAGGGTCCAGTAGTTGTAGTTCGGATTCAGATTCGAATTCCCTCCTACATTATGCTTGTTGAACCAAGTTGCAGTCAGCAGGTTGGTATATCCGATGGCAGAGATCGTCGGAGTCTGCGAATAACCACCGATCTCACCTCCCGTATAAGCTCGGCCATAAGCTCCTTTCGAAGCAATGTCGAAAATAGCCGGAGTATGCAACCGCTCAATCTGGTCGGCAGGTACTCCATCGACAATGATAAATACCGCTTTCCGGTTCTTTGCTGTCAATTGGATGCAGCAAAAACAAAAAAAGAAAAGGTAACAAAAAGTTTTCATGGTGAACGAGTATAACGTACAGGGATGTGTCAAAATACCAGATTTTGACACATCCCTGTATTTTTATTCTTATGATGATGTGTCTTTATCTGACCAATTTAAGTTCATTGATCAGACGCGGGCATTTTCCCCATTTGTCGATCATAAACAACACATAACGGATATCCACGCTGATCGTCCGCTGTAGATCCGGTTCAAAAGCGATATCACCACTCATAGCCTCCCAGTTGCCATCGAAAGCCAGGCCGATCAGACGGGCATTTTTATCGAATACCGGGCTGCCCGAATTACCTCCGGTGATATCATTGTTCGACAAGAAACAGAGTTGCAGATCGCCTTTCGGGTTTGCATACGGTCCGTAATTCTTTTCCCGGAGCAGTTGTAGTATCTCCGGTTGCACCCAAAACTCATCATTGGTCGGATCTTCTTTTTCAAAAATACCTTTTTGGGTAGTATAATAGGCATAATGAGCCGCATCGTAGGGGTGGTATCCTCCGATTGAACCATAACTGAGCCGCATGGTGAAATTGGCGTCCGAAGCCAATGGGCGCTCCGGATACATCTCTTTGAGCCCTGCAAAATAGAGCCGCTCTCCCTTCTGGATATCGTAATAGGCATCGGCCGTCAGTTGTTGCAGATCGAATATGGTAATGAGTACCGATAAGCTCAATTGGGCTGCGGGATCCTTCTTCAGTTTTTTATATTGTTTCGGATTGTTTAGCATGGCAGCTATGTTTTCGTAAGAAAGCAAGTTGGTCTTTTTAAAAACATCGGCTGCATAGCGTTTATAATCTCCTTTATATTTTTTATCCACCTGTTTGTATATATCCGGAAGTTGTTCGGCGGGTACCCGCTCTTTTACGATTTTCATCATGGCGGCCAGCACTTTCTGGTCAAGATCCGGTTCATAATCTTTAAAGAACGGACGAATACGATCTTCCATAAATGTTTCGATTTCTTCGGGGGTAGAACCCTTCACATCCACAGATTGTATCATCCGGGCCAATTTGACGATCTCCGTACCGCCAAGGAACGCTTCTCCTAAATAGGTGGAGATTTCCTGATATTTTGAAGAGGTTGTATATCCATTCTCCAACAATGCAAGCACTTGGCCGTATGTTTCCTGTCGTTTGGCATCTTGGGCTACCCAGGCGGCGAATTCGGCTTCCTCTTTCTTTTTACGGTCGATAACTTTCAGATTGGCCAGCCCTTTGTTCATGCCGATCGAATTTTTCCAGTAATTGGCGCTTCCGGCATATTTGGAGGCATATTTAATCCGGACCGCATCGTCGGCCTGCATCGCTTCCCTCCAGATTGCTTGTTTGATTCCTCTTACTTCGATACGCGGTTTATTGCTGTCTTCGATACGCTGCTGCACACCCCACGAACAGAGATAACGGCTGGTACTTCCCGGAAAACCGATGGTCATGGCATAATCGTTTTCCTGATATCCCTGTAAAGAAACTTCTGCCACATATTTCGGCTGATATGGCCGGTTAGAGGTATTGTAAGCTGCCGGCCGATTATTACTGTCGGCATATACGCGGAATACGGAGAAGTCGCCGGTATGGCGTGGCCACATCCAGTTGTCGGTATCTCCTCCGAATTTTCCTACGGAACTGGGCGGCGTAAATACCAGTCGTACATCGTTAAAGACATCGTATACGATCAGGAAATATTTGTTGTTGTTGTAGAACGGGACTACATCGGCAGCCAGAAACTCGGTGTTGCCGATCGAGTCGGCCAATACCTGTCCGATAGAATCGGCTGCGGCAAGGCGCAGATGTTCTTCTGCGATTCCGGTCAGTTGGCTGTTGATTCTTTCGCTGACGTCGACTGTTTCACGCAGGTAGCGTACTTTCAGGCCGGGAACGGGTAATTCTTCTTCTTTGCTTTGAGAAACGAAACCGTTTTTCAGGTAATCGTGCTCTACACTGCTCAATTGCTGGATGGAACCAAAACCGCAGTGGTGGTTGGTGAAAATCAGGCCTTCGTTCGAGACGGTTATACCGGTACATCCTCCTCCGAAAATGACAACTGCATTCGATATGCTGGGCTTGGTCTCACTGTAGATTTCTTCTATAGGAGGAGTAAATCCCAACTCTTTCATACGTGCTGCATTTTGTTGGTTCAGTTCTTTCAGAACCCACATCCCCTCGTCGGCAAAAAGTAGACCAGACGCACTGAAAAGCAGTAATAAGACTGCAAACAGTTTCTTTTTGTTATTCATTCTTTTATTTTTCTATGATTAATTTGATTTTTGAAGTTTCAACACGGGCCAAGAGCCATTCCTTGAATTTTTCTTGTTCCTCTTTTCTCATTTTATCGGCAACTTTCAGATAAACGAGCAATACCGTATCCGCTTGCATTTGATTACGGCTCATTAAATAGGTATGTGAACAGGACACCTCATTGACGGAGGGAAATAAAACCTTGATCTCCGGCATCAACTCGGCGGTTATTCGATTGTAGCGCTCCCGATGTGCTATATCCATTTTCAACGAATCGATTTGGGCAGCCTGATTTTTTACGATTTCTTCACTGTTCTTATATAAATCTTGTATCAACATGTTTTTCAGTCGGTTGATATCGGCAGCCTCTTTGCCGAACCCTTGTTTGACGGTCAGCGTAGCTCCCTCCAAACCGTATTTGGACATTTTGGTACGGGCATTGGCTATCATGTTGTCGGGTACCGTTTCGCCGATCAGTACCACTTTGATCTCTTTTGTTCCTTTCGAATCGGTAATATTCCTGCTCAATATCTGGGTGTTCGGAAAATGTAATTCTTCGTTTATGAAACTGTGTGCCTGGCTGTTGAAATAGCTCCGCTCGATTAATTTGTAACTGATGAAAATGCTGGGTATCAACGTGACAAGTACTAAAATCCCGACATATCGGGTCACTACTTTTTCCCTTTGTTTGTCTAAAAAGACCTTTTTAGGATATTTCAGCAGATTTACCACCAGATAGGTGGCCAGACTGATAAATACCGAATTAATGAAAAACAGGTAAAAAGCTCCGAAAAAATAATACAGGTTACCGGTAGCCAAACCGAAACCTGCCGTACAAAGAGGAGGCATCAATGCTGTAGCGATGGCTACACCGGGAATGACATTGCCTTTGTTTTTGGTCGAACTGGCCACGATTCCTGCCAATCCGCCGAAAAATGCGATCAACACATCGTATACGGTCGGTTGCGTCCGGGCTAAAAGTTCGCTTTGGGCCTCGCTGATCGGCGAAATAAGAAAGAACAGCGTCGAGGTGATCACACTGAATATCGTGGCTGTGGCAAAATTCCGGAAAGAACGCTTGATCAATTCGAAATCAGAGATCCCCAATCCTAATCCGAATCCCATGATCGGCCCCATGAGCGGAGAGATAAGCATGGCCCCGATGATGACGGCGGTAGAGTTTGTATTCAATCCTAAAGAAGCAATAAATGTCGCGAAGATCAAAACCCACAAGTTTGTCCCTTTAAACTCCACACCTTTTTTTATGGATTCGATCGTTTCTGCTTCGTCTTCTTTTTCTAATCTGACATCAAAAATCTGCGTAAAAAAAAGCTTGATATTTTTGCTGAATACCCCTTTCCCCATCTTTAACTTTTTTAATTCCTCCACTTTGAGCAGGAAGATTATTGTTTAGCCTACAAAGATAGGCATAGTATATCGAAATAAATCTTAAGAAGCTGTTTAAAAATCCCATTTATCGTGCTGTCAATCCCATTTTTGCTGCCCGTTGAAACATAAATTGGCGGGCCGCTTCGTATTCATTGGGAATCACTCCGTCGAGGATTGCATTTTTGATGGCTTCTTTCAGTATGCCTACGGGTTGAGATGGCGGAAGTCCGAATGTTTCCATGATCTCTTCTCCGGATACCGGAGGTTGGAAGTTACGTATCCGGTCCTTTTCTTCAATTTCAGCCAGTTTTTCGCGTACTTTCTTGAAATTGTTGAGGAAACGGCGCACTTTCTCCGGATTTTTACTGGTTATGTCCGCCTCACAGAGTTTCATCAGATCCTCAATATCGTCTCCGGCATCGAACAGCAGGCGGCGGATGGCCGAATCGGTAACCTCTTCATCGGAAAGCGCAATCGGTCGCATGTGCAGGGTGACCATTTTCTGCACATACTTCATCTTTTCATTCATCGGCAATTTCATCTTTCGGAAAATACCGGGAAGCATTTTCTCTCCTATAAAATTGTGGTTATGGAATGTCCAGCCCGATTTCGGGTCAAAGCGTTTCCTGGCAGGCTTGCCGATGTCATGCAACAAGGCGCTCCAGCGCAACCACAGGTTGTCGGTCGTTTTGCTGAGACGGTCCAATACCATCAATGTGTGTGAAAAGTTGTCCTTGTGCCCGATCCCTTCCTTGGTCTCGACCCCTTTCAGGGCACATAATTCCGGAAATATCAGCGGTAGCAATCCGCATCGGTCCAGCAGTTCGAAACCGACGGACGGTTTGGGGGAGAGCACAATTTTGTTTAATTCCTCGGCAACGCGTTCTTTTGAAATAATGGAGATCCGTTCCCTGTTTCGCTCAATGGCATCGAATGTGTCCGGATCGATATAAAAGCCTAACTGGGAGGCGAACCGGACGGCGCGCATCATGCGGAGCGGATCATCACTGAATGTGACGTCCGGGTCCAACGGCGTGCGGATAAGCAGGTTGTCCATGTCTTCCAAGCCTCCGAACGGATCGACCAATTCGCCGAACCGGTCTTTGTTCAGGCAGATTGCAAGTGCATTGATTGTAAAATCCCGGCGATTCTGGTCGTCTTCCAAAGTACCAGTTTCCACAACCGGTTTCCGGCTGTCATGCGAATAAGATTCCTTGCGGGCGCCTACAAACTCCAACTCGATTTCTCCGGCTTTCACTTGCGCGGTCCCGAAGTTTTTGAAAATGGAGAGGTGGGCTTTCCGTCCGAGTTTTTGGGCAACGGCCTTTGCCAGTTTGATCCCACTGCCTACTGCAACGATGTCGATGTCTTTGGACGGGCGATGTAAAAAAATGTCGCGGACATATCCGCCGATCACATAGGCTTCTGTATGCAATTCCTCTGCGGCTTCCGATATTAATTGAAACGGGATAGCCGATATATGTTGAAAAATATCTTTCTGGTCAATGTGCATATTGAAAATTTAAATTGTCGATACAAAGGTACATATTTTTATCCGGAATCTCTTTTCTCTTCTACAAACGGAGGATGAATAGGATGTTTTTCAGAAGGAGATGGAGGAAAGACTGACAAAATGGCAGATTTTTTTGAAAGAATGGCTCGGAAGCCTCCCTCGTTTCTGATGTCATTTCATACAACGTGTTGATTTATTAGGTTAGTATCTTATTATCAGCGAAATACTTCTTTGATGGCGATTTCTTTTTAACGGCCCTATGCCGGATAATAAGGATTTTCGATGCTTATTCAAAGAAAACGGCCTTTGTCACAACTGTGCCAATACGCTGTCACAACTGTGACAAAGGCTTGTCACAACTGTGATGTCGGGTGCTTTTCTTAACCCCGCCGACTGACATTTTGTCAGTTGTATTGGGCTCTTGTAACTGTTTTTTCAAACTG
The DNA here is from genome assembly GCA_041798765.1 of Parabacteroides sp. Taxonomy (GTDB): domain Bacteria; phylum Bacteroidota; class Bacteroidia; order Bacteroidales; family Tannerellaceae; genus Parabacteroides. The sequence goes on from JBHCAZ010000036.1 coordinate 55,874, forward strand.
AAAAGCGCGCCTTTCGGATTGCTTTGAGGGGTAGAAAGCAACTGCGAAAATAGGAGGCTGTTTGTTGGGAGTAGGGCAGGATGCAATAAAAAGATTCAATAAACTTATATCTTTCAGATAGTCAATCAGATAATGATAAGCAAGAGGTAAATGGGTTACGAGTTGGAAACGAGCAAGTTTCTTTCCCATTCTCTATTCTGCAATGCTTCAATGAACACTTTTTTTATGTTACAAAGGTACTCTTTTCTAGTTGAAAAACGATAGCAACAAAAGATTTTTAATCCTTACAAGCAATAAGTTTTGATTTTGCTTGGGGTAACGCCCTTAATGGTGTACCTTTGTACACAGAATGAGCTTAGAACGAAGAACAAACACAGAGGAACTGTTCCTCAAAATTGCACGACTCATAGAGGAGAGTCGGGTGCGTATTGCCACGTCAATTAACCTAGCAGAAGTATATACGAAGTATCGTATTGGACAGTATATTTTTGAAGAAGAATTACGAGGCGAGGCAAGAGCTCAATATGGGAAGCAAATACTCCAATCTCTTTCTGCCAAACTAACTGAGCATTTTGGTATAGGGTGGAGCTATTCAAACTTGCGACAAATCCGACAATTTTATATAGCCTATAGCAATTTGACAGCCACCGGTTGTCAAATCGAAGACGGCACACCAAACTTCACCTTGTCTTGGTCGCATTATTTGCTTTTGATGCGAGTAGATAATCTTGATGCTCGAAAGTTCTATGAGATAGAATGCTCCCAACAACAATGGTCAAAACGTCAATTATCAAGGCAGATAGGAAGTAGTCTATACGAAAGATTGGCTTTAAGTCGAGATAAAGAAGGTGTTATGCGTCTTGCACAAGAAGGACAAGTCGTAAGTAAGCCTGAGGATATTATTAAAGATCCTATTACCTTGGAATTCTTAGGTCTTAAGTCGAATACTATTTATTCAGAGAGTAAACTTGAGCATGCCATCATCAGTAAGATGCAACAATTCTTGCTCGAACTTGGTAAAGGCTTTCTTTTTGAGGCTAGACAAAAGCGTTTTACATTTGAGGAGAAACACTTTTATGTAGACTTGGTATTTTACAATAGGTTATTACGGAGCTATGTGTTGATTGATTTGAAAATCGGAGAACTTTCGCACCAAGATTTAGGACAGATGCAGATGTATGTCAACTACTATGACCGCTATGTCAGACAAGAGTTTGAAAGCCCTACGATAGGCATTCTACTATGTGAAAACAAGAATGACGCATTGGTGGAGCTTACACTCCCGAAGAATGCCAATATTTACGCTTCTGCTTATCAGTTATACCTTCCTGACAAAGTCTTATTACAGGCAAAGGTAAAAGAGTGGATTGCTGAATTTGAGAATACAAGCGAGTGAATATGAGGTCAAGTATTGATATTAGCGAAACGGATCTGTTGCGTCAATCGGAAGAATTGCTCACTGAGCTACTTCGAGACCATACGACAGGGGGCAATATCTTCTGGGCGACGGATAACTATGAGCCCTTAGGAACGGAATACGGATACTATGCCCCCATTACCATCGCTAGCATTACAGGCGAACGAGGCTCGATCATACAACCAAGGGTGCTTAAGTCTCGTGCAGAGCAGATTGGGCGTACCAAAGACAAAGCAGAGGTCTTTACACCGTCTTGGGTCTGTAATGCCCAAAACAATTTGATTGACGAAGCTTGGTTTGGGCGTAAGGATGTTTTCAATTATGAGCATCATGAAAAGAAAACATGGATAGCTACGACCGAGCCTATTGTTTTTCCCGAGGGGAAAACATGGAAGGACTATGTTCGCTCGACACGTATGGAAATCACTTGTGGCGAAGCTCCCTATCTCGTAAGTCGCTATGATGCTACGACAGGAAAATTTATTCCTATCTCACAACGTATAGGTATGCTTGACAGAAAACTACGAGTGATTTCGGAGAATACAGTTAGCTCTGTCGAATGGCTCAAGATGGCTCAAGAGGCTTATAAAAATATCTATGCCTATGAATGGCAAGGAGATAACCTTTTGTTGGCAAGAGAAGCTTTGCTGATTTCCTTTATTGAGTATTACTCTGAGAAATTTGGAAATAAGCCTCAACTTCGTTCAATCAAATATATCGCCTATATCATTGCTTGGAACGTCTTTCAGATGGACGGTCTTAGAGGCGTTGTTCCTAATAGCTGTAAGCATAACGAAGTTGTTATAGAACAAAACTTATTTGAAAAAGTGGAGCGTACCTTGCTTTGTCCTGGATGTCAGAACGAAACATTCAATGGACACAATGGGACGCACTGCCTCATTCGTGAGTGGGGTTGCAAAGACCCCAAGACAGGCAAAAACAATCGTAAGATTCGATTTATAGATCTTATTAAACACAATATATAACCATGGCAACCTTTGATTCTTCGCTCAAGCCTCGCCTTATTTATGTGTTTGCCATTGCAGATAAACAACACGAAGGTAGCCTCAAGATCGGTGAAACGACATTAGGCGATGTTGGTTCAGCTTCTACAGAGCCCAATAGTCCTGCACTCAATGAAGCCGCACGAGCACGTATAGATCAGTATACCAAAACTGCTGGTATCAGCTACGAATTGTTACACACAGAACTTACCATATACTTCAGTGGTGGGCGTGTGTGTGCTTTCAATGATAAGCAGGTTCATAGTGTCTTGGAGCGTTCTGGCGTGAAACGTAAAGAGTTTGCAGGAGCTACTGAATGGTATTCATGTGATTTGGAGACTGTCAAGCGAGCAATTGCAGCAATCAAAGAGGGCAAAGAGAGCCTACAGGCAAGCGAAGTTACTTCTGCTGATAATCCTATCATCTTGCGCCCAGAGCAAAAAGAAGCTGTAGAGCGTACACTGAAACAATTCCGTCGGGGCAATCAAATGCTATGGAATGCTAAGATGCGTTTCGGCAAAACGCTCTGTGCTTTGCGTGTTGCCCGAGAGATGGAGGCGGTTCGTACAATCATCATCACACATCGTCCTGTGGTGGATGCGAGTTGGTTCGAAGACTTTGGCAAGATCTTTTATGACCGCCCCGAATGGCACTATGGTTCGCACAATAAGGGCGAGAGTTTTGCTTCGCTTCAGGGATTAGCTACACAAGGCAAAAGGTATGTTTACTTTGCCTCAATGCAGGATATGCGTGGCTCGAAAGAGGTGGGCGGCAAATTTGACAAAAACAATGAGATATTCTCTACCTCTTGGGACTTGGTTATTGTAGATGAAGCCCACGAGGGAACGCAGACGGAGCTTGGCAAAGCGGTTCTTGAACAACTTATTGGCAAGGAGACGAAGACGCTACGCCTCTCTGGTACACCTTTCAACCTACTCGATGACCACAAGGAAAACGAGGTGTTTACATGGGACTATGTGATGGAGCAGCAAGCCAAGATTGACTGGGAGATCAATCACCTTGGCGATACCAATCCTTATGCTTCCTTGCCAGCAATACATATCTATACTTACGATCTCGGTCGTCTGATGAGCGAGTATAGTGATGAGGAGAATGCCTTTAACTTCCGAGAATTCTTTCGCACGAAGGAGGACGGCAGCTTTGTACACGATAGGGATATAGACCACTTCCTCTCTCTGCTCACCGCGGATGCTGATGACTCGCTCTATCCTTACTCCAACGATGCGTTTCGGCAAATATTCCGCCATACCCTTTGGATTTTGCCAGGCGTCAAGGCTGCCAAAGCCCTTAGTCGTAAGCTGAATGAGCACCCTGTTTTCGGACTCTTTCGAGTGGTCAATGTGGCTGGTGATGGCGATGACGAAGAAGAAAACCGTGATGCACTTGAGTTGGTCAACAAGGCTATTGGCAAAGACCCCGACGAAACCTATACGATAACCCTCTCGTGCGGAAGACTGACCACTGGCGTCAGTGTCAAACCTTGGACGGGTGTGTTTATGATGGCAGGTTCTTATAGCACCTCGGCAGCAGGCTATATGCAAACAATCTTCCGTGTGCAAACGCCCTATACTCACAATGGACGTATGAAGACCGACTGCTATGCATTCGACTTTGCCCCTGACCGAACCCTGCGTGTCCTTGCAGAGGCGGCAAAAGTATCGCACAAGGCTGGCAAGCAAAGCGAGGAAGACCGCAAAATCTTGGGTGACTTTCTCAATTTTTGCCCCATCATCGCGATTGAAGGGAGCAAGATGAAGCAATATAAAGTGGAGACGATGCTCGCCCAGCTCAAGCGAGCTCAAATCGAGAAGGTAGTACAAGATGGTTTTGAGAACGGTGCCCTCTACAACGATGAGCTACTCAAACTTACTGAGGTAGACCTACAGGAGTTTGATAGCCTCAAAGGCATTATTGGCAAAACGAAGGCAATGCCGAAGGTGGGCGATATAGACATCAATCGCCAAGGTCTTACCAATGAGCAGTACGAGGAGAAAGAACGCCTTGAAAAGAAGAAAAAGAAAGAGCTCACAGCGGAGGAACAAAAGAGACTCGACGAGCTCAAAGCCAAGGGCAATCAGCGTCGGGAAGCTATCTCTATCCTGCGAGGCATCTCTATCCGTATGCCCCTCATGCTCTACGGGGCAGAGATGAAAGACGAGGACAAGGAGCTAACCATCGACAACTTCGCCAATCTCGTGGATGAGCAGTCTTGGGAAGAGTTTATGCCTCGAGGGGTAACCAAGCAAGTGTTCCGTAAGTTTAAGCGATATTACGACCCCGATATCTTCCGTGAAGCAGGCAAGCGCATTCGAGAGATGGCACGTATGGCGGATAAATTCACGATCGAGGAGCGTATAGCCCGCTTGGCAAGTATCTTCGCTACCTTCCGCAACCCCGATAAAGAGACGGTACTTACTCCGTGGCGTGTAGTCAATATGCACCTGGGGGATAGCCTTGGGGGATACTGCTTTATGAGCGAGGGCTACAATACACCACTTGATCTGCCACGCTATATCGAGCATAAGGGGATTACGATAGAGGTCTTCCACCCTCGGAGTGTCATCATGGAGATTAACTCCAAGAGCGGCCTCTATCCTCTCTATGCGACCTACAACATCTACCGCACGAGACTTGACGAGGTGAGGGAGCGATATGGCGAAATCAATCGTGCCACAGCTCTCATGCTCTGGGATAGAACGCTCGAGGAGAATATCTTCGTGGTCTGCAAGACTCCTATGGCTCGCTATATTACCATGCGAACGCTTCGGGGCTTCCGTGATGCTGTAGTACATGCAGAGTACTATCCCGACCTCATTGAGAATATCATAAGCGAGCCCGATAGCGTAGTGAATATGCTACGCTCTGGCAAACGTTTTTGGAAAACAAATAACGATGAACATATGAAAATAGACGCTATTATAGGCAACCCTCCGTATCAAGTGATGGTAGAGGGTAATGGTAGAGCAAAGCCAGTATACCATCTTTTTATAGACCTTGCGTCTCAACTATCGCAGAGAGTCTCTTTGATAACCCCAGCCCGCTATCTCTTTAATGCAGGCTTTACACCAGAGGAGTGGAATAACAAAATGCTTAACGACGAACATTTTAGGGTTGTCACTTATCAAGCTAATAGCACTGAGGTATTCCCCTCTGTGGATATCAAGGGAGGTGTAGCCATTATGTACAGAGATGCCTGCACAAGGTTTGGGAAGATTGGTACATTCAAAGCCTATCCCGAATTAAATAGCATCGCAAGTAAGGTCGAAGGCCTCCAAGAGAAGTCACTCATGGAGATTATTTATGCAGAGTCGAGTTATCGCTTCGACACCAGTAAGCCCGAGGTCGAACGGCTCGTTGCCGAACGGCTGAGTGGAGACAAGAAAATAATTAGTAATGTATTTGACAAACTCCCCGACCTCTTTACCGAAGAACAACGCCCTGGAACTATTGGTATCTATGGACGCACCAAAGGGGGGAGGTGTATAAGATACGCCGATAGGATCTTATTTGAAACTCATCCGAATATGGAAAAGCACAAGGTGATTGTCCCCGAGAGCAATGGCTCGGGGGCAATCGGCGAAGTGCTTAGTACCCCCCTAATCGGGGAACCCCTAATCGGGGTTACTCAAACCTTCCTCACGATTGGGGCTTTCGACACTCACGCGGAGGCGGAGGCTTGTCTCAAATATATTAAGACGAAGTTTGCCCGTACGATGCTCGGTATACTCAAAGCCACACAGCACAATCCCAAGGACACTTGGCGACTTGTGCCTCTGCAAGATTTTACTGAGTCCTCAGATATTGACTGGACACAGAGCATTACGGATATCGACCGCCAGCTCTACGCCAAATACAAGCTCTCACCCGAAGAAATCAACTTCATCGAAGAGAAAGTCCGAGCGATGGAGTAAGCAAAGAGAATGCCTCCGACAGTAAATTCGGAGGCATTCTCTTCTTTTCATCGCTCAGCTAATTTTTTACGAATAATAGCCTGCATCTCTTCATCGATACCGAAGAGGGTATATAACTGCTCGTTCACATCTCCCGAATAGTCGATCAGCCCATTCTCACACCTGTAATCTAAGAGATCTGGGACAAGTTTACCCAAAGAGGTGAGAGCTTCGTCCGTTAGCAAGAAAGCATAGCGAATAAAGTCTGTTTGGCAGTAAGTATAGAAATTGAGAGCTTCCTCCTCTGTCTCAAATGTTTTGAGTGCTACACGAGAGCGACCAAAGGCAGAGCGGTTATCAAGTACTGAAATTTGATTGCTTCGCTTTTGTCCGCCAGCATTAGCACTTGATACAACTACTTTCCAACGAGATAATTGTTCTATCCCTGTTGTAATCACTGCTTTGTTTGCTACATACCAACTTGCACGCCCTGCTTTACCTGCCTTATCGTTGGTAAATAGTTTTATCTCGTCTTTGCCAAGAGGCTCCCCCTTTTTATAGGGGCGTACTAATGTGGGGTTATTCTCCACAAAATCGCTTTCTATGGAAAAAAGGCTACGAGGTAATACCGAGTTGAAAATGTAATTAAATCTGTCCCGGACGAAAGTCTGTATCTTTTGGCTAATCTTTTCTGCCGTAGGGTCGAGAGCCATCAAAACCTCGCCAGGGTTGGGCACCAGCACCTCTATCGTTTCTTTCCCCTTAGTATAAGCATAGGTAAAGCCACCTTTGTTTTTCTCCTTATCCTTAAAGACGATAGAGAGTCCATCGGCTATACCAACATCCTGAAAAATATCCGTAGAGTCTGGGTAGAAGTGCAGACGTGCGAGGTGGACATCATTGATTTGCTTGTATCCAAAATCTGTCAAGCCCTTACCCGATCGGTGGATCCACCGCCCAGCAGGATAGATGAGCGAGGAAAAGCGAGGTGTAAGATTATCGGCAAGCAGTTGAAAATGCTGAAATATGTTTATAACAGCCTTTTGCCCATTCTCTGTTTCCTTTTTCGCTACAGTGAGTTGATACGGAGGGTTGCCTATAATAGCGTAAATCGGCGAGCTTTTTGCGATATTATTTAGAACAAAATCAAGTAATATGGTAAAATCATTTAGGCAACAACTCAAAAAAGAAGATTTATCGGAGAATACTATTACAGCTTACCTCTATGCAGTAGAAGACTTTGGGAGGAAGTATCCTCGCTTCAATCGGGAAAACCTGTTGCTTTACAAGGCAGAGCAAATAGAGCGATTTAAGCCCAAGACCGTAAATCTACGCATTCAAGCACTCAATAAATACTTAGTGTTCATTGGGAAGCCTCACCTTCGTCTGAAGTCTCTCAAGATACAACAGCGGACTTATCTCGAAAATGTGATTAGCAATGCGGACTACCAATACCTCAAGAGCAAACTCAAAGCTGAGGAAGAGGAAGTGTGGTATTTCCTCGTTCGCTTCTTGGGAGCTACGGGAGCTAGAGTGAGCGAACTCGTACAATTCAAGACAGAGCATATAAGAGAGGGCTACTTAGACCTCTACACCAAAGGGGGAAAGGTTCGTCGGATTTTTATTCCTCACGATCTCTGTATCGATGCTCAAGCGTGGTTGGTTCGTTCTAACATAGAGTGTGGGCACGTATTTTTAGACAACCAAGGCAAGCAGATTACCCCACGAGCCATTCGGCATAAACTACAACGCTTCGCTTATCAATGGGGCATCAATCCTAAGGTAATGCACCCACACTCCTTCCGCCATCGGTATGCTAAGAATTTTTTGGAAGCGTTCAATGACATAGCTCTATTAGCAGACCTGATGGGGCATGAGAGTATTGAGACCACTCGTATCTACTTGCGTCGTACAGCTAGCGAACAACAAGCTATTGTGGACAAAGTAATTACTTGGTAGCCTCCTTAGTCTCAAAAGCTATTGTCAGCTGTATCGCCTGTATTTGCAATTTGAAGAGTGCCTCGGAATAAACTTCGAGTTTGCGTATCATTCTTTGGGCTGTGGCAACTGTGTGATAGCTGATGAGTGTCTTGACGGCTTCATTGTAGAGAACTCCTATTTTTCTTGTCCGGGTTACAATATTGTCCAACTCTCTCAGATAGGGTTCGGCAGTCGTATCCTCTGTGATAACCTTAAAGGGTTCGTTCAGCAGGCGACCTCTGAGGTAGTCCTCTTGGTCCTTGCTCCCGACTTTCGGTATAGCTCTATGAGCTTCTGCTGGTCTTCTGGGTTCGGTATTCTGATGTTCCATCTGTCCCATTGGGGGCAGATGGATCTTCTTCCATCAGGCTTGTTCTGTTTCTTCTTTCTCATTGTCTTCTAATCACGACTTCGGAGTGATTTAATTCCCCTTTTGGGGCAAGGTTCTTTGTGGTACAAACTGCGGTTTGTGTTACAAAGACACACCTTGCTGTATCAAGAATGATATAGATAAGCCCTGCCGAGTTACTGCATTCATTGAATGCGGTAACTCGACACAGGCTTGCGTTCCGTGAGCGCAGTAATTCATAGTTTCCGCCACGTTTTAACATCCTCTTTGTAATGGTCAAGGTGTTCCCGAAGAACCTGCTCCACATACCCCGAAACACTCGTTCCCTGCTCGCCAATTTTCCGCACCACATAGTCCAGCCTTTTTTGAGTTTCTTCAGATACATATACGGCTTTGCGGTGGCTGACACGAAGTGGCTGGAGGTATTTCCCTTGAAACTCGGCTAAACGCTTTCTACCCATGGTTTTGCCCACTCGCTGGTGAGTTTCTTCGGCAAAAGCTGCTCTTTCTGTTGGGGCAAACTCCTCGTTACTCTCCATATCTTCCTGCTCTTCCTCTTGAACAGGCTCAAACCTTTTCTTTTCCGCCTCATAATCTACGGGTTGGTCATAAAAAGGCGACTCTTCGGGCTTGCGGAGCTTAACGCCATAATTCCCCATATCTCTAAGGGCTTGCTTCAAACGCAGGCTCCTCTTTTCATCTATATTGGTCATAGTTTCTTGGGTATCGGGTAATAGTGTCTTTCGAGCATCGCTTGTATGTCGCTCTGCTTATAAAGTATCTTGCCCCCGATTTTGCAGTAGGCTATCGTACCATTGTCCCGATAGTCTTGGAGCGTTCGTGTACTCAACCGTAATTGCTTGCAGACCTCCTCTCCCGTGAGGTAAACCTCTCCGCCTAACATCGGACGAGAGGAAGCGCAATAACGCTCCAGCTTCTTCAATATGCCCTCCATCAACTGAGCAAACATTTGCATCTGAGGGTCTTGTTGTGTCATGATTTCATTCTCTGTCATAGTTCATTCGGTGTTTGAGTTCATTCATTTTTTGCATTCAGTATCTCCGTGATGTCGCTTTCCTTGTAGTAGCATTTGTGTCCAATCATAGAAAAGGGTATTTTCTCAGTATCTCTGTACGTTTGCAGGGTACGCTTGCTGATACCAAGCCTACGGCATACGGCTTCGTTGTCCATCCACTGCTCCGCTTCAGGCGGATTGCCGATGAGCTGTTCCGCACGGTGGATAAAGTCTGCAAAGGACGATGCGGTAATTCTCCCACTCAATCTCCAAGTCGATGATTTTTTGCAGTTCCGCCAGCGTGATGCTTCTCGGCTCTCCTTTGGGGCGTTCATAGCTGTACCCCAAGAACGGATAGAAGTCCAGCACACCTCTCTTCACCGCCATGCGGACGATGGTCTGCAAGGTGGACAGGTTGCTCGATATGCTGCTCCGTTTCAGTTTGCGGGCGATGCTGAGATAATACTCAAAGCCCTCGATAAAGGCTTTGTCCAGCTGGGAAAGTGGGATGTCGCTCACCTTGTGTTTCTTCTGCACATACTCACGGAGCAATGAGAGTTGGTAGGTACGGAGCTTGAATGTCTTCAAGGCTCGGTCGATGCCTATACGCTCCTTTGTCTGCTTGAAATATTACTCGAAACTCTCCAAGAGGAGTGTCTGACGGTGGATTTGCCCCTGATAGGCATCCCTTACATCCGTGGCGGTGAAGACCTTTTCCCTTTCTTGTCAGTTCGTTTCGCCTGAACTAAGAACGACTCTTTCAGTTTGTTTTCCTTCATTTTTTTGCTCTTTTTCTTTGTTGCAAAGTTACTTACGCACGAGTGTTTATGAGCGATGCAAAAGAATGAAAGATTAAGAATAAAAAACTATGGCACAGTTGTTTATACGCTATTCGTAACCCCTTTTTGCTTTTCCCGTGATGGGTTACGATTTGGTAACGGAACTCCTGCCGTTTTCTGCTTGTTTTTGCTTGACCCCATAATGGCAGTAAACCGCTAAATGATACTATACCAAATAGTTGCATTCCTTTTATTTCCCGCCATTTCCCTTGATTCTTAGCTACTGACTACGCGAACAAAAAAAGCCCCGCTATTCCTAAGAATAACGAAGCCTTCGGAAGCGAGCGGAAGACGGGACTCGAACCCGCGACCCTAACCTTGGCAAGGTTATGCTCTACCAACTGAGCTACTTCCGCGATTTTTATCGTACTCGA
>JBHCAZ010000037.1:0-2626 GCA_041798765.1 Parabacteroides sp.
AAATGCCGGTTGCCTTCACCGCCACCACACATACGACAGGCGGGAACTCGGGCAGTCCTGTCATGAATGCCTCCGGAGAATTAATCGGAATCAACTTTGATCGCAATTGGGAAGGCGTCGACAATGTTGGCCGCATCCAGAATCCGGTCGATAGTAGGTTGATCAATCATGTGTTAAATTCGCTTTCCTCCGACAAAAATAATCATTATTCCGCAATATCCATTTCTTTCAATAAATATCCTGCACCGGCATATTTGTCGATAATGAAAAGTACATATCGGATATCTACGATAATGCTTCTTTGGAAATCCGGCAAATATTGAATATCCCCGCCGACACCTTCCCAATTGCGATCAAAGTTGATTCCGATTAATTCTCCGGAGGCATTCATGACAGGACTGCCCGAGTTCCCGCCTGTCGTATGTGTGGTGGCGGTGAAGGCAACCGGCATTTTCCCGTTGGGTAAACCGTAATGTCCAAAATCTTTTGTCTGGTATAACACTTTTAAACGGGCGGGGACCACAAATTCCCAGTTAGTGGAATCTTCTTTTTCCATGACGCCGTCTAAGGTCGTCTGGTATCCATAGGTATCACAATCGCGCGGACTGTATCCTTTGATCTGGCCATACGTCAGCCGTAGGGTAAAATTGGCATCCGGAAAATTAGAACGATCGCTCTCCATGGCTAATATGCCTGCAACATAGTCCCGGTGGGCTATTGCATATTTTTCATCGAAGGCTTTCAACGCTTTTTTTAATGCTTCATTTTCTGCTTGTACAGATTGTACAAAGAGGATCATCGGATCATTTTCAAGCACTTTGACAGTCGGTTTGGTTATAAAACGGTTAAAACGCTCTACACTTCCGAAAATGGAATGATCAAACAGATAGTCGACAAAAAGGTCGACATTCCCTTTGAATTTATTGTCGATCACTGCAAAATAGTCCGGTTGCGGCTTCCCTGCCATCATCCGGCGATATTCTTTGAGCAGCACTTTGGCTATTTTACGGTCTACCTCATATGCATAATTATCGTTGGCAAAACGATGGTATTTGCGTTCGAACAGTCGAAGTTGTTCTTGTCTCAGGCCTGTGTTTTTACTTGTTAACGCTATTTTTAACGGATCGGTCAGCGTAGGAATTTGTGAAAACTCGATTCCACGCAAGACAGCCTCATCCAACATCCAACTGCGAAAACGAAGCTCTCTCCGATCGGAAACGATTTGTTTGAGGGCTAATAAAGCATCAGGGTAGACGGATGTACACATTTTATCCGACCAAGCCTTCAGCCGTTCTTGTTCTTTTCTCTTTATCTCTTCTAAATTTTGCTTTTTTATGGCCCAATTGGTGCCGATAGCGTTTTTATAGGCATTTGTAGAACTTGCGTACTTGCTCGCATATTGGATGCGTATGGAGGGATTGCGCAACATCTCTTCCAACATCGTTTGTTGCCTCAGGTTCCGGATATGAATGCGGACATTGTTATCTATGTCACGCCGTTCAGCAACCTCCCAAGAGGTATAATATGCATTGGTCCGTCCAGGGAATCCCATTATCATAGCAAAGTCATTTTCCTGTATCCCGTTTAACGAGATACGGAACCAGTGTTTTGGGCGTAATGGAATATTTTTCTCCGAATAGGGGGCCGGGTTGCCGTTTGCATCGGCATATACACGAAAGATTGAGAAATCTCCGGTATGCCTGGGCCACATCCAGTTATCGGTATCCGCTCCGAACTTTCCGATTGAAGAGGGGGGTGCACCTACTAACCGGATGTCGCTGTATTTCTTTTTGAGAAACATGAAATATTGGTTGCCTCCGTAAAAAGCTTTAATTTCGACTTCCGTTCCCGGATTGTTTTGCAGGAATGCTTTCCCGATCTTTTTTTCCGCCAAATTATTCAGATAGGCCGGAGAAAGAAAATGCATGCTATTCGGATCGGTTTCCTTAGCAAGTTCTTCCTTTACATAGTCGGTAACATCTTCTATCCGATCGATGAATGTGACGGTTAACCCCGGATTGGGAAGTTCTTGTTCGCGGGAAGCTGCCCAAAAACCGTCGGTCAAATAGTCATGCTCCAGCGTACTGTGTTGTTGTATGCTTCCGTAACCACAATGATGATTGGTCAGCAACAGGCCTTCCGGTGAAACGATTTCGCCAGTACAGCCGCTGCCGAATACGACTACGGCGTCTTTGATAGACGAAGAATCCGGATTGTATATATCATAATCTTGTAATTTAAGTCCTAGAGCCTGCATGGCAGGATGTTGTTGTGTTTTCAGCAAAGGGAGCAACCACATACCCTCATCGGCTATAGCCGGAAGTATCCCTGTCAGGGCGATCAGAAAACATAAAATACGTTTCATTTATCTGTCTGTTTATTGGTTATGTTTTGTTTTCTTTTCTTTCCATGTACGATAAGGAGAATGGATCAGCATTGAATTGTAGAATCGTTTGTCTCCCGTGACTTCTTCACCTATCCATGTCGGTTTTTCGAAAATTTCCTCTTCAGAGGACAGTTCTATTTCTGCCATAATAAGTCCTTCGTTTTCTCCGTGGAAAACATCGACTTCCCATTGATGTCTCCCGACTTGCACAATGTGCCGGGTTTTATCGATTATGCCGGG
>JBHCAZ010000038.1:0-37253 GCA_041798765.1 Parabacteroides sp.
TATTTGGCTTGTCTCATACTCGCGGACAACGGACAACTTAAAGGACATACTGTAATCCTTTTGAGTCCGCTTAACATACTTACGCTCTTCTTTTTCCATTTCGTTACGTTTTTAGGTGTAACGCTATTTTAGGACTAGACAATTTATCCAAAAAAGAGGGGAGTCACCATCCGGCAACTCCCCTCTTTTAGTGGTCCCACTTGGGCTTGAACCAAGGACTCCCTGATTATGAGTCAGGTGCTCTGACCAACTGAGCTATAGGACCTTTTCAGCCCGAACGCTGAAATCGGGTGCAATATTACGACTATTTCTCGAAATAAACAAGCCTCTTAAACAGAAACTTTTCAAAAAGCATGCATATTTCGGGTCTGCTTCTGTCCCCCTATTTTTCGGCACTCGCCTCCTCGGAAGCGAATTCCATCAAATACGCCTTAATAAAGTCGTCGATTTTCCCATCCATCACTCCGTTGACATCCGATGTCTGATAGTTGGTACGATGATCTTTCACGCGCCGATCATCAAAAACATAGCTCCGAATCTGCGACCCCCATTCGATTTTTTTCTTTCCGGCCTCAATCTTGGCCTGCTCTTCCATCCGATGTTTCAATTCTTTATCGTATAGAATAGAGCGTAACTGACGCATCGCGTTTTCCCGGTTTTTAGGTTGATCACGCGTTTCCGTGTTTTCGATCAAAATCTCCTCTTCCTCTCCGGTATACGGATCTTTATATTGGTAGCGCAACCGAACACCCGACTCCACCTTATTCACATTCTGTCCGCCGGCTCCTCCCGAACGGAATGTATCCCAGGAAATAGCAGCCTGGTCGATTTTCACCTCGATCGTATCATCCACCAAAGGCGTCACAAACACTGAGGCGAAAGAGGTCATCCGCTTTCCTTGCGCATTATAAGGAGAAACACGCACCAACCGGTGCACCCCGTTTTCGCTTTTCAGGTATCCGTAGGCATAATCTCCCTCTATATTCAACGTTGCAGTCTTGATTCCGGCCTCATCTCCTTCCTGATAGTTTGCCATGGAGACTTTGTAATTGTTCGTCTCCGCCCACCTCGTATACATACGCAACAACATCGACGCCCAGTCCTGGCTTTCGGTACCTCCGGCTCCGGAATTGATTTTCAACACACACGACATCTGGTCGGCTTCTTGGCGCAACATATTCCGAAATTCCAAATTTTCGACCTGTTCCAAGGCATATGCATATGCTGCATCGACCTCCGCTTCATCCACAACGCCCTCTTTTACATATTCGTAGGCCAATTGCAACTCCTCTACAGCCGTATGTTGCCGATTATAAAGTTCAATCCATTTTTTCAGATCCTTTACCTTCTTCATTTGGGTTTCCGCCCGTTTGGCATCTTCCCAAAATGCGGGATCATGTGTACGCAGTTCCTCTTCTTCTAACTGAATTTGTTTATTATCGATGTCAAAGATACCCCCTCAGCGCCAAATCGCGCTCCAACAAATTCTGAAGTTGGTCTGATGTAATCATATTTTTTCCTTTTTTCTGTTATTTTGGAAAGCAAAGGTACGAAAATTCGCCGAAATAATTGGTCGTTCCGATTTACTTTCGCTTCTTCCCCTCTTGTTATTCTTCATACATACTCTCGATCTCTGCTGCATATTTCTGCAAAACGACCTGCCTGCGCAATTTAAGCGTATCGGTCAGTTCAGATCCCATTTCAAAAGGTTTAGCCAGAAGCGTAAAACGTTTGATCTTCTCATAAGATGCCAGATTCTTCTGGTGCTCTTCAAGTCTGTTTTCAATTAGCCGGATAATCTCTTTATGCTGTAACAACTCTTCCAGTGTATGGCATGAAAGCCCCTTCTCTTCAGCATATTTTTCCAACAACGGATAAGCTGGCACTATCAGGGCGCTTACAAATTTTTTCTGGTCTCCGATCACCGCAATCTGTTCAATATAAGGATCTCCCCCCATCAATAATTCGATCGCCTGCGGAGCAATATATTTGCCATTCGAGGTTTTATACAGATCTTTGATCCGCTCGGTAAAGAAAAGGGTATCTCCCTCCAAGTATCCGGCATCCCCCGTACGGAAAAAGCCGTCTTCGGTAAAGGCTTTTTGGGTCTCTTCCGGTTTCTTGTAATAACCGGACATAACGGTTTTGCCTTTCACTAAAATTTCATTGTTCTCCGGATCGATCTTCACCTGTAAGTCGGGCATTATTTTACCTATAGAACCTATTATAAAACCGGTTTTCGGATAAAAACAGACAGTGGCCGAGGTTTCACTCAATCCATATCCATAAGCAATCGGAAAGTTTACGGACTGTAAGAATTCATTTACCGTATCCGACAAGGGTGCTCCTGCTACAGGAAAACAGCGTCCCCGTTCCAACCCCAATACTTTTTTCAACAAAGCAAAAACGCTTTTATCATAGCATGCGAATTTCAATTTCAAGGCCAACGGGACCGGTATGTTTTTGTTTTTATACTCCAAATTGTATTTACGTCCGGTTGCAATGGCATCTAAAAAAATCTTTTTCATCGCCGGAGAAGAGGAGGCTATTTTTTCCTGCACACCTGCATACACCTTTTCCCAAAAACGCGGTACATTACACATCAATGTGGGATGTACTTCCTTCAACGCCTGCTGGATTTTCTTCGGATCCCGATTGATCGCAATAGTTACTCCCTTATGAATACAATAGTAGCACCATGCTTTTTCAAAAACGTGCGTCATCGGCAAGAAACACATCGACAAGTCTTTATCCGTTACCTGCGGAAGGCGAATATCATGGATGCGCATGACTTCCAGAAAATTGGAATGGTGCAGCATCACCCCTTTCGAAAGTCCGGTCGTACCCGATGTATACATAATCGTTGCCAGATCTTCGGGACGAGCTTCATTGATACGTATTTTGACAGTCGTTTCGGCATGCGCATTATTTCCCAGTTTCAGAAAATCGTCGAAATAGATGGAAGTCGTGTCGTCCGGATTCAGCTTCACGGACGGATCAAAAATAATCAGCCTTTTTAAGATTTGCGAGTCTTTTTGTACTTTAAACGCATTATTATACTGCAATTGTTCGCCAACAAACAAGGTTTGTATTTCAGCATCATTAATAATGTAATCGATTTGTCCGGGCGAATTGGTCGCATACATCGGAATGGATATGATCCGGTTGGCATAAGCTCCGAAATCGGTATACAGGTATTGCGGCATATTTTGGGCATACACACCGATCTTGTCTTGCACTCCGATGCCGAATTCAGCCATGGCTTTCGCCGTCGATATTACCTTCTCGGAAAACTCCAACCATGAAACTTTCAGCCATTTCCCGGTCGCATCATCCCGGTATTTCAAAGCCGTACGCGAACCGTATCTATGGGCTTGCCGGTGAACCAATTCAGCATTGTGATAGTAAATCATCTTACTTCTTTTTTGGATTAACAACGCAAAAATACGTTTTTATCCATGAATAGAAGCAAAAAACAGATGTTTTTTTTACACACAAAACGGTTTTTTGTGCAATATTCTGCCATTGGAGATTTTCCTGACAGTCCTTTATACCGGGTTCTCTATCAAGAGCAACGTAAAGAACGGCCGATTTTCAGTATAGTTTTAGTTGAGATACCGTTCCATTCACAGATTTTGGCAACCGTTGTACCATATTTTGCAGCAAGGCCTCCCAAAGTATCACCCGGCTGAATCTTATGGTAGAGGGTCTTTTCTTCCGATTTCACTTCTGCCGAACTCTTTTTGTCCCCCAAAGAAGCGACTGCCGAAGCATCGGCATTGACTTTCGTTTTTACCGGAGCATTTTTTTTGTCCGAAACTGTCGCAGAAACTCCGGCACTACATCTCAACGATTGTCCAATACGCAAAATGGAAGTTGTTTTCAATCCGTTCAACCGGCATAATTCCTTTACCGAAATACCATAAATACGGGCTATTTTTCCCAACGTATCACCCGATTTCACCCGATGATACACCATCTGATTGGAAGAGGAGGTATAGATATTCGTTTTACGGCCTTTCACTTTCACGTTGTGGAAAACATAGGTATCTTGTATGGGAACACCGTTTGCAAAGTCGATAATTTCGGCCGGGTTAATCGCTTGTCCCAAGAAACGGGTTTCAAAATGCAGATGCGAACCGGAAGAGCGTCCGGTATTTCCACCCAATGCGATCGGATCGCCGGCCTTTACGATATCGTTCACCCCGATCAACAATTTGGACAGATGGCCGTACACCGTTTCCAAGCCGTTCGGATGACGGATAACAATATAGTTTCCATAACCACGACGTTCAAAACTCGTAATACGCACTTTTCCGGCAAAAGCAGCACGGATCGTATCTCCCACCAGCACTTTCAAGTCGATTCCGCGATGCATGCGACGGCGACGCGGTCCATAAGGAGAAGTTACTCTAGCAATGGAATCTATTGCTATCGGATACACAAAAGAGGAACAATCGATGGAAAATGAGTCGGGAAACACGACATTCGTTTTTCCTCGGAACGGATTCACAAATTCATTTTCCCAGTTTGCACCATATAATTCATCGGCAGGGAAAAGCAGGTTTTCACGTTCTTCAAGCTCTTCCTCTTCCAACGTAGCAAGTTCTTTCAGTTCTATGTCTTTACGGATACTCACACGGTCCGCCATTAATTCCGAGACATGTTTATCCAGCTTTTTTATGTGCACAACCTGTTTAGAAACACTTTCCTGTTTCTGTATCTGAGCATTCACTGCCGACAGTGTCCATAATGTAGCACAACAAATAAGAAATAAAGTCCGTATTTTCATCCTGTTATTTTTTTCGATCTATCCCTAATCTCCACACGGGGAAAAGCGGCTTTTTTATCAGAGTCTTCCTGCCAAAGTTCGTTATTTTACAAAATCCAGCCAAATATGTTCTTCAAAAAAATCTTCACGTCCAGTTTCAGCAAACAAATTATTCTGTTTTAACGACTAAAAAACAGACAATTATACAAAAACATGTTTCACAACATATTAACTTATAACACCCCAGTTTTTCCGTTTCGAAAAGCGAATTTTCAACCTTTCGTTCAATAATCGGTTAGCTTCGGACAATAACTCGGGGTCTTCGTCCAAAACTTGCTGTGCGATATCCCGGGCATATTGCAGTATCTGTCCGTCGGATGCCAAATTGGCAATTTTCAGGTCGACTCCCTCGCCACTCTGCCGGGTCCCTTCAATATCTCCATGCCCCCTCATTCGCAAATCGGCTTCGGCTATTTCAAATCCATCGGATGTAGAAACCATGATTTCCAAGCGCTTACGGGTATCATTACTCAATTTATAAGAAGAGACCAAAATGCAATAAGACTGCTCCGATCCGCGTCCGACCCGTCCACGCAACTGATGGAGCTGCGATAATCCGAAACGTTCGGCACTTTCGATGATCATCACCGAGGCATTCGGCACATTGACCCCTACCTCTATAACGGTAGTTGCCATCAATATATGAGCCTCTCCCGAAATAAACTTCTGCATTTCCATCTCTTTTTCAGCCACCTTCATCTTCCCATGTACCATGCAGACCGTATATTCGGGGAAAACTTGTTTAAAGGTTTCGAACCCCTCTTCCAAGTTCTTGTAATCTAATTTTTCACTGCCTTCAATCAACGGATACACGACGTATATTTGTCTTCCCGAACGAATCTCTTTTCGGATAAATGCATAAAGTTCTGCCCGTTTATTATCAAACCGGTGCATCGTCAGGATCGGTTTCCGCCCGGGCGGCAATTCATCGATCACCGACACATCCAAATCGCCATACAATGTCATGGCTAATGTGCGGGGAATGGGGGTTGCCGTCATCACCAGTACGTGGGGTACACGGGTATTTTTATCCCACAGGCGCGCACGCTGTTCTACCCCGAAACGATGCTGTTCATCAATGACCGCCAGGCCCAAAGAGGAGAATACGACCGTTTCTTCAATCAAAGCATGCGTCCCTATCAGGATATCGATTTCGCCCGTTTCAATAGCCGGCAACAAATGATTGCGGTCTTTTTTCTTCGTCGATCCGGTAAGCAATGCTACGCGCACAGGCATATCTTTCAAAAAGCTCATCACAGTAGCATAATGTTGCGTCGCTAAAATCTCCGTAGGAGCCATCATGCAGGCCTGGTAACCGTTGTCTACGGCTAACAGCATAGCCAGCAAGGCTACCAATGTCTTTCCGCTGCCAACATCTCCCTGCAACAAACGATTCATTTGCCGCCCGCTACCCATATCCGTCCGGATTTCACGGACCACCCGTTTTTGTGCACCGGTCAGTTCAAACGGCAGATAATTTGCATAAAAGGTGTTGAACTGCTCTCCGACTTTAGGAAAGGGTATTCCTTGCAGTTTCGTACGGCGTTGCGTAGCCGCACGGAGTATTTTCAATTGAATATAAAAGAGTTCGTCAAATTTCAACCGTAATTGTGCTTCGCGAAGCAAGGTGGCCGATTCGGGGAAATGGATGTTTTTCATCGCTTCGGCAAAAGGCAACATTTTGATTTTCTGCAAAACATGAGAAGGCAACGTTTCTGGAAGCTCCCAATTCAATGCACTCAGCAATGCGTACTGATACGATTGGATAGCCCGCGAATTCAGAAATGATTTCTTCATTTTTTCCGATGTATTGTAGAAAGGGACCAATCCATTCGCCACTTGGTTTGCATGGTTGATCGGATCGATATCAGGATGGGCGATATTGCAGACATGTCCGAACTCTGTCGGCTTACCGAAAATGATATAATCGGTTCCCGGCCTGATTTTATCGAGGATATAGCGGAATCCGTTAAACCAAACCAAATCGATCGTACCGGTTCCGTCGGAAAATTTTCCGATCAACCGGCGGGTACGCCCTTCGCCAACCGTATCAAAAAACAAAATACGCCCTTTCAACTGGATATAAGGCATATCGCCCGTTATCTCCGCCACACGGTAAAAACGGCTTCTGTCTACATATCGATACGGAAAATAGTACAAGAGGTCTTCGTAGGAGGCGATATCTGCCTCTTTTTTCAGAATCTCCGCCTTTTTAGGTCCTACCCCGGGCAGATACATGATCGAACGTTTGTGTAAATCCGGCATTTTCCGTTTTTTTACTTGTTCTTTCCGGCCAACAAAACCTCTGCCATCCGTAAATCGAAAGGCGTTGTGATCTTCACGTTTTCCCGATTTCCCCAAACAGTACGCACCGGATGTCCGTCAGCCTCCACAACCGAGGCATCATCCGTAAAACCAGGATTATAGGGCTGGCTGTATGCTTTTTTCAATACGCCGTATTCGAAAACCTGTGGTGTCTGAACAGCAACATAGCGGCTACGGTCCACCGGATGGGATTCATCGGTATCCATTTCACGCAATGAATCGATCATCGGCACTACCGGTATAGCAGCCCCGCTTCGTTCTGCTTCTGAAAAACAGGCCGTTATCACATCCGGCGAAACAAAAGGACGAACACCGTCATGCACGGCAACGAAAGATTCTTCTTCATCCGGATGAAGTTGTTCCAAACCGTTACTGACCGAATGAAAGCGGGTCTCCCCGCCATCGGCAATCCGATGAGGCACCTTACATCCGATTTCCCGGCAGAGCATCTGCCAATAAGGCTGATGTGCAGGAGGAAGAACAACGACCAATTCTGCATCAGAATCCCACTGGTGAAACACTTCGATCGTGTGCATCAACAACGGTTTCCCCTGCAGCGGGATGAATTGTTTCGGCAGGTCGTTTCCCATCCGAAGCCCTTTTCCTCCGGCAACGACCAATACGTACCGTTTCATCCGTTCAACTCCTCCAACACCTTTTTCACCTCTTCGTCTACCTTATACAGTTTGTCTTTACACAATTGTATAAGACGAGTCGCCTCTTTCACCTTCTCGGAAAGGATATCCACGTCCAACTCTCTGTTTTCTATATCCGCTACGATTTTGCGTAATTTTTCGACCGCCTCGCTGTATGTTTCGTTTTTCTCTTGCATAGAACATATTTTGTTTATAGAGACGAAGATACGAATTTCCGTACAAACGTCCAACAACTTCCGGTTGAAGATTCAACTTCTTTCCGCATCTTCGACTATCGAGACGATGTCGCCATCGGCGAAACGGGTGATCAAACGGTCTCCGGGCCGAAAATCGGAAGCATGTTTCCGGATCCGTCCATCTTTCAAGGTCAGGCTATATCCCCGCTTCAGCACATAATCGGGAGAAGCCATCTTAATAAACTGCTCGGTCAACTGTATAAATTTTCCGTATTCAGACAAGCGTTGTTCCGTCCGGTTTTTCAAAAAGAGCTGCAAGGTTTCCAACACATTCGCCCGCCTTGCCAATAATCCATCTACCGCAACCGGGATCTGTAATTCCCAGCGCTGAAGCATTGCACGGTTCCTTTCAATTCGATTGACGGCAAGAACCGGAAAGCGGTTTCCTAACGTCTGCAACAGTGTTTTGTGTTTCGACAAGATTTCGGAAACCGAACCGGAGATCTGTTCTTGCAGATTCACGGCCTCTATGGCAGCCCGATCGATCCGTCCGATCAAAAATTCGGCTACGGCAGTAGGTGTTTTCAGTCGGGTATGGGCAACCATATCCAGCACTGTATCGTCGCGTTCGTGTCCGATACCGGTAATTACCGGCAAAGGAAACTGCGCACAATGGGCTGCCAACGGATAAGAGTCGAAACTGCTCAGCTCGGAAGTAGCCCCTCCTCCCCGAATAATCGCCACGACATCAAACCGGTCTGCCACCTGGTAAATACGTTCCAAAGCCGCAATCACCGATTCTTCCGTTTTTTCGCCCTGCATGAACGCCGGAAAGAGTTTCGGATAAAAAACATACCCCTTTTCGTTATGTAACAACTGATTCATAAAATCTTCGTATCCGGCAGCAGTCGGCGAAGTGATGATAGCAATTCGTTGGGGTAAAACAGGGAAAGGAAGTTCTTTATTCAGATCGAAAACGCCTTCTTTTTGTAACCGGCGGACGATCTCCATCCGCCGACGCACCAAATCGCCCAACGTGTAGGCCGGGTCTATATCTGCCACCGTCAAGCTAAATCCGTATAATTCATGATATTCGACCGAAACCAGCACCAACACTTTCAGCCCCGAAACGAACGGTTGTCCCGTCTCAGATTCGAAATAGGATTTTAATTGGCGGAACGTCTTTGCCCAGATTGATCCGCGCGCTTTGGCAATAATCTGCCCTGTCAGCGGACTTTTCTCAATAAATTCCAAATAACAATGCCCGGAAGCGGCATTGGCACGCACATCACTCATTTCCGCCCGCACCCAGTACATTTCCGGGAACGCCCGTTGTACAGCCCCCTTTACTCGGTTATTCAGTTCGAAAAGCGTGATTTCCCGGCGGTCGTCCCGGTTATTTTGTCTCTGCAACATATTTTCGTCCTTTTTTATACGCTTTATACATATCCGGAACACCATATCCGATTCCAGTATCGGGTTTTTTCCACAAACTTGATGAACGCTGAATCAGGTCGATCAGTTCCCGATTTGTCATTTGAGGAAATGCCTGCCGAAGACAAATACCCATCCCTGCCAGAACCGGAGTTGCAAACGAGGTACCATTGGCATAACGGATCTGTCCGAAAGGACCGATCACGCAACAGCCTGTTCCCAAGGCCACCACATCCGGCTTCACTCGATTATCGGCTGTAAATCCGAAAGAGCTGAACGTACTTCTTTTCTTTTTTTCGGTCACGGCTCCTACTGTTAAAACGGCATCGGCATCGGCCGGAAATGTAATTTTGCCCCAATCGCCATTTCCCTCGTTTCCGGCACTACAAAAGAGCAGGATTCCTTTTTCGGCGGCCAAGGTTGCCGCCCGGCTGATCAAGGTTTTTTTTCCGTTCAGATCAGAATGGGTATATGACAGCTCGCATGCGTCGAACGAGAAATAACCGAGAGAAGAGGATATGACATCCACCCCCACGCTGTCGGCATATTCGACGGCAGCAACCCAAAAATCTTCTTCGATTGGATATTCCGAGTCGCTATCTTCGCTTTTAATCAAGAAATAGGAAGCATGAGGAGCCGTTCCGACCATCACTCCAGGAAGATTTGCAGCCAAACAAGAGAGCACCTTCGTACCATGATCATCACCGACATAAACGCTCCTTCCCGGAAAAACGACATTGCGGGTGCCTAAAAGTCGCAGCGAATCGAAAGCCTCAATACGGTCGACGTGCAAAAAACCTGCATCAATCACTGCTACCCGCACATTTTCGCCCATAAATCCGGCTTGGTGCAATTTGACCCCATTCAGCATGTGAATCTGGCGTTCAGCATATCCATACCGCTTGCGAGGTAACGGAGTCTCCTCCACTTGCAAACGGGAGGTGTCCACAACCGTTTCGGCCGGATATTTCGATATACCTTTCCATACCCATCTGACCGAATCGATGATCGGACACGCTTTCAATTTATCTACCACCGTACTATCTTCGCTTTCAACAACTACGGTCGCAAACCATTTGCTTTGTACAACCGGCGTAACACCTGTCTCCGATAGTATCCGCAAGTAGGATTCGGAAATCGGAAGATCCGATTCGCTAATGGGAATCGCCTGTTTCTTCCGGCGTTCCAACGCAGGCTCGGAAAGGAAAAGTTCCGGTTTTTCCAACCGGAATCCGCTATCGCCCTTGTCTTTCAGATAGACACGAAACCGATAATGCTCTCCCGCATCGATCCGAAAGAATAACATACAGAATAAAAACAACAACCAATATCTATACATATTTTATATTTAATTGCATGCAAACAAACAAAAGTAAGGTTATTTTCCGGATTCTCCCATCGAATAACGAACAAAACGCGTATGCTCGCACCGGCAGTTATTCTTGCTGCGCCAACCACCAGTCTATCATTTTCCGGGCCAGACTGAGTTTTCGGGGAATTTCCGGCAGACGATCCTTGGAAAAAAAGGCTCCCGATTTAAGTTCCGTCTCTTGTAAGCGGATCTCTCCATCGGCATAGTCGGCAATAAACCCGATCATCAGCGTACTGGGATAAGGCCAAGGTTGATTCCCAAAATAGGTTATATTTTTAACACGTAGTCCGGTCTCCTCATAAACTTCCCGTTCCACACACTGTTCCAATGTCTCTCCGGTTTCCAAAAAACCGGCCACCAAACCGTGAAAAGGCCCTCTAAAATTATGAGCCCGTACCAACAAGATTTCCTGTTCTTTCCTAATCAGCACAATAACAGCCGGCGATACGGCCGGGAATAGCTCGTATTGACAAGCCGGACATTTCTTCATGATCGATTCCTTATGTTCGGTAGCTGTACCGCAAACCGGACAAAAACGGCTGTGCTTATCCCAATAAAGCAATTCATAGGCTTTTCCCGCTTGCTCATAACTCGTCTGCTCCAGGTAATCGAAAGCAGTCCGCAAATCGACAAAAACAAACTGCGCGTTCTCCTCTGGTATATGATCGGCAAAAGCCGCCATGGCGTTCGTCCCATCGGGCATCGTTATCGGAAAAGCATGCTGCAACGGGATCGGGGCAACATCGAAAAAGGGAATGGCATATCCGGCAGGATTCCGCTGCAACAGCAACTGTCCTTCATCAAAAACATACCAATGGCAAGATTTGTCAGCTTCCATATACAATACTTTCACATTCCTTTCAGCAGGCAAAAATACAAAACAACAAATAATATCGTATCTTTGCAATAAATAGAAATTTCTGTCGATTATGAAATATTTGTTTTGTGCCTTTGTTTTTTCTTTGAATTGCACACTTTTATCGGCCCAGTACAAACGAGCGATGACCTTTGATGAAATGATCGGCTGGAAACGTATTTCGAGCCAGCAAATTGCCCCAAACGGGAAATGGGTTGTCTGTAAAATGGAATCCTGGAGAGGGGATGCAGCCGTTTATCTATACAACGAAAAGGGAGAGGAAAAATGCTGTTTTCCTTCGGCTTCGAAAGGTGAATTCTCGTCTTCATCGAACTTCCTGATTGTAACCGAAAATCCGACGACTACACACATAGACAGCCTGAATTTGAAAAAGACTGCAAAGGACAAAATGCCGATGAACAAGCTGAAAATCGTACGGCTGAATGGCAGCCCCGAAACCATCGACTCTTTAATAGACTACAAGCTGGCTAAAGCAGCCGACTTGATCGCCTATCGGCGAGGAAAAGAAAAACAAGCATCCCTTTATATACGAGCCCTCGGCGAAACCAAAACCGATTCTTTTCCGAATGTGAGTGACTTCGGATTCGCAAAAAAAGGAGATGCCCTCTATTTTGTTTCCGATTCTGTTTTATATACCTACACGCCACAAAAAGGAGAACAAACTGTCGGTAGCGGAAAGGGTGTTTTCAAACAGATTGCATTTAACGAGTCCGGCGACCTGCTTGCCTATTTGTTTTGTCCTTTAAAAGATTCGGCTGCAACACACAGCAGCCTCTATATAGCAGAAAAAGATGGTATCGGAAAACGGATCGTTGCCAAAGGGAACGAAGCCTTTCCGCCGGCATGGGTAATCAGCGAACATGCCCGGATTTCTTTTTCAAAAGACAACCGGTCGATTTTCTTCGGAACAGCTCCGGCTCCCAAAGAGAAAGACACGATGCAGTTGGCCGAAAAACGCCCGGAAGTGCAAATCTGGACATGGAATGAAAAGCGTTTATACACAGAACAGAATTACACACAGTCATCCGACCTGAAACGTTCTTTTGCAGCCGTTTATTCGCGGGTTTCGGGAAAAACGATGCAATTGGCTACCGAACAACTGCCGGTTCTTCAAACCGCTGATGAAGGAAATGCTCCCATAGCCCTATTATCCTCTCATTTGCCTTATGAAATTCCGCGCATGTGGACGGGCCGGAACCGATACGATATCTATACCCTTCATTTGGAGACAGGAAAACGCACATTGATTGCCCAAAATGTATCTTATAATATGCAGTTCTCTCCCAAGGGAAAATACACCTATTGGTATTGTGCCGAAGACAGTTCTTGGTATACCCGTTCGGTCGCAGACGGCAAGGAGATCCGGCTGACCAGGCCCGAACAATTCGCAGCATGGGACGAGGAGAACGATGTCCCCGATCTCCCCTCTGCTCACGGTATCGCCGGATGGACTACAGACGACCGATATCTGTTGATAAAAGACCGGTATGATATCTGGCGGTTCGACCCGACAGGAAACAGTACTCCTGTAAACCTGACAGTCAACGGACGAAAAGAACGAATCAGATACACCCTGTTGCAGTTGGAAGAGGATAAGCGTGCCTTCCGGCCGGATGAAATACAATATTTATCCGGTTTTAATGAAACGACCAAAGGATACGGCTATTATGCTTCCCGCATCGATCGGCCGACAGTACCGCAAGCTTTGATTGCCGGCAACTTCCGAGTAGCAGCTCTTGCCAAAGCAAAAAAATCGGATGCTGTCATTTTTACCCAGGAGACCTACGAACAATATCCCGATCTTCGACTATCCGACCTCCGATTCCGGAAATCGATCCAACTCACACACGGCATACGGCAACAAGATTCCATCCGTTGGGGTACAGCCGAATTGACCTCCTGGATCTCTTTAGACGGGCAACCCATGCAAGGAATCATTTACAAACCCGCCGACTTCGATCCGCAAAAGAAGTATCCGGTCATTGTCAATTTCTACGAACGGAATTCAAATACGCTGCACCATTACCATATGGCCAGTCCGGGACGGTCTACGATCGACTATCCGTTCTATCTCAGTCACGGTTTCATCATTTTCAATCCGGATGTACGCTATACCGACGGATATCCGGGCGAGAGTTGTTATAATTGTGTAATGCCTGGCATTGCCTCTTTAATAGCCAAAGGTTATGTCGACGAAAAGGCGATCGGGGCTCAAGGACACAGTTGGGGAGGTTATCAGGTGGCCTATCTGGCAACTCGTACCCATTTGTTTGCCGCGATCGAATCGGGGGCTCCTGTTGTCAATATGATAAGCGCCTATGGAGGTATACGTTGGGGATCAGGCAAAAACCGGGCCATGCAATACGAACACGGTCAAAGCCGTATCGGCGGAAATCTGTGGGAGAAACCGCTCCAATATATACAGAATTCCCCCATCTTCGATATGCATAAAGTAACAACTCCGATTCTGATCATGCACAATGATGCAGACGGGCATGTCCCCTGGTATCAGGGAATCGAATATTTCGTCGCGCTCCGTCGCTTGCAGAAACCTTGTTGGTTACTGAATTATCCAGGCGAACCTCACTGGCCGTCGAAAATGGCTAACCGGATCGATTTTCAAAAGCGGATGTTTCAGTTTTTCAGCCATTATCTGCAAAAAGCACCGATGCCCCGCTGGATGGCGGAGGGTATTCCGGCTGTCGAGCGGGATTTTGAATTAGGATACTGAAAAATAACGGGAGCTGTCTAAAAAGACAGCCCCGCAAGAATGCTAACAAGCAACACTCTTTAGTTCTCTTTCTTTTTCTCTTTTGCTTCTACCGGACGGGCCATGTAATCGAATTTTTTAAACCCTTCGATCAGTTTCTCTACAGAGGTCTTATCCGCATCGTATGTAATCGTGACCGTCTGATCCGGGATACTGGTTTCGATCTCTTTTACCCCTTTCTCGAAACGGATATTATGCTTGATCTTTTTTTCGCAGTTGGCACAATGCATCTGTGGTGTCGTAGTAACTACCACGGTCTTGATATCTTTGGCAAAGCCGAGAACTGTTGCCAACATCATTGCAAACAAAAATAAACTTTTTCTCATCTTTTTACTATTTTAATGGATTAAACTTATTCAATTCGTCCGATATTTATGCGGATTCCGGCATATGCCATTGCGCCATTGACCGGTCCCCATATCAAGGTTGGCTCAAATTGGCGGCTCCAAGGGCGATCGGCGGCAACTATCGGATTTTTTTGACGGAAGCCGGTCAGATTTTCACCGCCTATGTAAACAGAAAAGTGTCGGAACCAACGGGTAATCTGCACGTTCAGTTGTTCGAAAGCAGGAAACCGTTCATTCCACGAAAGCGTTCCATCCGAAAACCGATAGGGAGCAGGCATCCGTCCGCTGCCATTCAGTTGCAAGGTCGCATCAAACTGCCATTTTCCAAGAGGTGTTTTATACGAAGCCGTCATCAACCCCTTATATTTGCTCGTCAGCGGTTTTTCCTGCAATACACCGCCATACGTCGTCTTCACATCGTTCAACCGATAAGCGGCACTCAACTCCAATCCTTTCACGATGGGATAGGTAGCATCTACCTGAAACGTATGTGAATATGAACGTCCATTGAGATTCGATATACGAATCAGAAACGGGTCGGAATCATAATCTATAACGGCCTGGTTTCCGAAATGTGTATAATAATATTCAGTATTGATCTTCAAGACATTTCCAAAAACCGGAATATAAAACAATGCGCTTCCTCCATAATTCCAAGCTTTTTCCTGCTCTAATTCGTCAATCAAGAGAGACCGCCCGCTGGCCAACAGGAAGTTATTTTCAGCCAATGCATGCACCGTACGATAACCTTTACCCGCCGAAAAACGCAGATTAACAGATTCGGAAGGGTTATATTTCAAATGGAATCGGGGTGTGACAAATGTGCCGAACAAACTGCTGTGATCGGCACGGATTCCTGCCATTAAGATCCATTTCTCATGCAAATTCAACGTATACTGTGCATATACACCCGGCGTCGTTTCCCGTTCATCCGCACGTTCGGGTAAAGCCGACGCCCGGCTATTCAAGTTATAATGCTGATCGATACCGTCATAATTCAGGCTCACTCCGGTAGACAGATTATGTTTTTCCGAGAAATTAGTTTCGAACATAAATTGCGCGTATGCGTTTTTCTGATTCACGGAATAGTGCTTATAGCCGAAGCTTCCATCCAAGCGATGCAGGGAGGCCGATCCCATAAAAGCAATATTCGTTCCACGTTGTTTATCAAGGATAAAGGCATGTTTCATATAGCCTTCGTAACGATTGGTTTTCAGTCCGATCTCAAAAGGAGGCTCTACTCCCATACCGGCAGTTTGTCCGCTTTCCCGTTTTTCGCTCAGCAACCCTACGCCTCCGTGAAAAATATAGATATCCCCTTTTCGGTCCCATCGATTTTGCAAGTTGAGCTGTCTGACATTCGGTTTGTCCAAAAATCCATCCCGGTTTTCATCCATATCCATCAAATTATCCTCGTAATGAGCGAGAATTTCGGTATTCAGCTTATTTTTAAGATGTATATTGCCGCTGACATTCGCCTCCATACGTCCTTCGCTGTTGCCATACAGATTGATATCTGCTCCCGGTTCATCGTCCGGTTTCAGGTATTCCACATCAATTTGTCCGGTAATACTCTCATAGCCATTACGAACCGACGAAGCCCCTTTCGACACCTGAATGCTCTTCATCCATGGACCTGGTACATATCCCAGCGCATAAGGGGCAGCAGCTCCACGGAAATTGGGCAAATTTTCCGTCAACATCTGCACATAAATCCCGCTAAGTCCCAACATTTTGATCTGCCGGGCTCCTGTTGCAGCATCCGAATAATTTACATCTACCGAAGGATTGGTGGTAAAGCTCTCCCCTAAATTACAGCAAGCAGCCTTAAACAACTCATTCTGATTAATTTGCAAACCATTGATCACTCCGTTCAAAGGCTTCATCCCCAACCGCCGTTCCGTTACGGTCACCTCTCCTAAATGTTGAGCATCTTCATGCAGCACAAATTCAACAGGGAGCGTTTCATTTACGTCACGAATATCTAATGTATCAGGCATATATCCAATAAAAACCGCTACTATCCGAGTTGCTCCGGAAGCTTTTTCCAAGCGGAAAGCGCCCTCCGCGCCGGTAACCGTCCCGGCAGACGTGCCGAGCCAATAAACGTTTGCTCCGGCAAGCGGTTCGCCATTTGCTTCTTTAACTGTACCGAAAATTATATCCGAGGTTACAGGCCGACCATACGTAAGCCCAAATGTCGACATCCACAGGATGCCGATAAGAAAAATCTTTATATACATAATTTTATTGATCTGATAATTAATAATTCGATTGATCGTACAAATTCCAGCGTTTATACGACGGCAATGCACGCCGAACAGGCAATCGATATCAAATCAACAATTTACAGAGAATATACAGGCTCTCGCCCGGAGGACGTTTAAAAATCGGGAAGATATACGGATGCTCCAAGAGGCCTTCAACCGGTATTACACTTCGAAATGGCATCTCGAAAAAGAAATCAGTAAGCAGTTGGGGCGCATGAAAATCAAAAACCGGTGTTTGTACCGATTGGGTTGGCGAAAGTTCGATCAACTCCATCGTCATACAGCCGGAAGAGATACCGCAATAATCTCCATTGCAATCGCTCTCGACCGGTTCCAAAACAATCGACACCATTCCCGAATGCGTACAATGCACGACATAAACCCCTGCTCCGATAAAAAGGATCGTCAAGGAGAGCAATAAAGAGATCAATATGTGAACTGCTTTCTTCATTTTCGGAAACAAAAATAGCGCGAATTTCCGACTTTACAAATACCTACTTTATGGTATTTTTCCATCTTTCGCATCCTTTAACCGGATAAACATGCACAAAAGAGGGCAAAAGAGCGGAAAAACAGCATTTTTTATCCGTTTTTACTATATTTGTTTTTATTTTAACAAGCACATAATGAACAGAGCAATTCTTTTATACGTAATCCTGCTTATCGGATTATTTGCCGGATGCACGCAAAAAGATCGACAAGCCAGCCGCTTACAAGATGTACTCTCGTTTGTAGATCCTTTCATCGGAACCGGTTTTCACGGGCATACATTTCCCGGAGCAACCCGTCCGTTTGCGGCCGTACAACTCAGTCCCGACACGCATCTTATGGGCTGGGATGCCAGTAGCGGATACCACGCTGAAGATTCAATCATCTATGTATTCAGCCATACCCACCTTTCAGGAACCGGTATCGGCGATCTCGGCGACATCGGGCTTTTGCCTTTTTCCGGAAGCGATGCCGTTAAACCGGTTGCTTCATTCAAAAAAGAGACGGAGATTGCAACTCCGGGATACTATGCCGTCAAACTCGAAAATTTCGGGATTCATGTCGAACTGACCACTACCGAGCATGTAGGTTTCCATAAATACACCTATAAAAATCCGAAAGAACGCCGAATAATGCTTGATCTCGGACATATTTTACAACCTAACTGGGGACACCGTATAACGGGAAATGAATATCACTTCGTCAATGATTCGATTATTGAAGGGGTTTTCAAGACACAAGGATGGGCGCATTTGCATTCAGTCTCCTATCTAATTGCTTTTTCAGAGCCGGTAGTCGCTTGCCATTCCTATATTGACGGAAACCTCCAAGACATGTTTCCCGCACAGTTGCATACAGATCAAGATTTGAAAATTCACTATACATTTGCTGAGACAGACAGGCCGCTATATGTAAAAGTAGCCCTTTCGACGGTTGACACGGAAGGGGCAAAAAAAAACATGCAGGCTGAACTGCCCGGATGGGATTTTGAAGCAGTTCGTAATGAATCGGCATCCATTTGGAATCAAGCCCTGAATCGGATACAGATCGAAACCTCCGATCCGGAAATGGACAAACTGTTCTACACCGCCCTGTACCACACGATGATCGCCCCGTTTGCCTATCAGGATGCCGATGGGCGATATATGGGCATGGACAAGCAGTTTCATCAAGCAGAAGCAGGTTATGTCAACTACTCGGTATTCTCTCTATGGGATACATTCCGAGCACTACATCCGCTAATGACCCTCATCGAACCGGAACGGGCTGCCAACTGGGGAAACGTGTTGGTACAAGGATATAAAGAAGGCGGTATCTTGCCAAAATGGCCGCTGGCCTCCAACTATACCGGCTGTATGGTGGGGTATCCGGCCGTTTCGATCCTCGCAGATTTAGTTTCTAAAAATCTGGCTGAGGGGGATCTGAACCTTTGGACGGAAGCGGCTGTACATTCGTCTGTATACCGCTCAGATCTGGCTGAGAAATTCAAAGGAACACGCGAATCCGACTTGATTACTCGCCATTTGTATTATAAAAATCTATATGGATTCGTGCCCGCAGATTCCATTCCCGAATCGGTTTCGTGGGGAGTGGAAATGGCGTATAATGACTGGTGTATCGCCCAGATAGCAAAAGCGTCAAAAAATCAAAAGGTTACCGACGAATATAACGACAAAGCAAATTATTATAAAAGGTATATCGATCCGGAAACCAAAATGATGCGGCCGGTGATGAGTGACGGCACTTTCCGCACCCCTTTCAACCCGCGTTATTCATCGCACATGAAAAGCGACTACACGGAAGGCAATGCTTTTCAGTGGAGTTTTTTCGTTCCGCATGCAATGGACGAATTTATCGAAATCATCGGCGGAAAAAAGGAGTTGGAAACACGGTTGGATACGCTTTTCACAACCTCTTCGCAAGTCGATGGAGAAGAGGCTTCGGGCGATATCACCGGATTGATTGGTCAATATGCCCATGGCAACGAACCAAGCCATCACATGAGTTATCTCTATAATTGGACGGATGCCCCTTGGAAAGGGCAGGAACGATTAGACCAAATCATGCGGAATTTCTATACCTGCCGTCCGGATGGTATTATCGGGAATGAAGACTGCGGACAGATGTCGGCCTGGTATGTAATGAGTGCCTTAGGTTTGTATCAAGTTTGTCCGGGTCTGCCGGTCTATACGCTCGGCAGACCGATGATCGATCGGGCTGTGATCCCGGTCAAAGGCGGCTTGTTCGAAATCATAGCGCACCATAATAGTGCCGCAAACAAATATGTAAAGGAGATCAAATGGAACGGAACGCTTTTGGATTCGCCTTTTATCCGCCACTCCGAGATCGTTCACGGAGGCAAACTCGAGTTTTTCATGACGGACAGCCATCCTTGATAACAATCGGGAAACAGAAAGCATTTGATGCAAAAGGAACGATTTATCTATTTAGAGTAATATTTATCAGAGAAACAACATGAAATTTATAACAAAACTTTTTTCTATCCTCTTTTTAATGGGTTTTCTGTCGGTAAACCTCGTATCGGCGCGTTCAAAGGTATACGGACAGACGTCTGCCACAACTGTATCCATTCAGCCGGGAAGCAACTTAGCAATAGCCGACACTCTGTTTTCGCATATATTAGAAAAATATGAAGTAAAAAAACACGGTTTATTGTCGGAAACCTATCCTGTCAATCCGGAAAACAAGGTAACTTATTTAGCAGAGGGAACAGCTCAACAACGAAGCCAGGAGGTTTCCTTTCTGTGGCCTTACTCCGGTATGTTATCGGGAGGAATCGCATTATACAAAAAGACTGCCGACCCACGTTATCTGACCATCTTAAAAGAAAAAATACTGCCGGGATTGGAAAAATACTGGGACGACTCCCGTACGCCGGCCTGTTATCAGAGCTATCCGGGATTTAACGGTGAAAGTGACCGTTTCTACGATGACAATGATTGGATCGCAATCGATTTTTGCGACTTATACACACTCACTGCGGATCGCTATTTTTTGGAAAAGGCAGAAAAGCTCCACGCCTATATTTTCAGCGGATGGGATGATCTGCTCGGCGGAGGGATTTATTGGTGCGAACAGAAAAAGACCTCTAAAAACACCTGCTCCAATGCACCGACAGCCGTACTTTGTATGAAACTGTACCAATTGACGAAAAAGGAAAATTATCTCGAACAAGCTAAAAAGATCTATGCGTGGACAAAAGAAAATCTCCGAGATCCGGAGGATTTTGTCTATTGGGACAATATACGTCTGAACGGCAAAGTCGACAAGGCGAAATACAGTTATAACAGTGGACAAATGATTCAAGCAGCGGTTCTCCTCTTCCAGCAATCTAACGATTCCGTATATTTAAAAGAGGCACAGGTGACTGCCGCAAATGCTTTTCAGCATTTCACTCGGATGCAACAAGGTATTGATGGAACTGAAGATCGTTTTTTTAACTCCGATCCCTGGTTTAATGTCATTTTTCTGAGAGGACTTACGGCGCTTTACGAAATAGATCGTAACCCATTATATATCCGAACAATGAAAAAGAATGCACGATATGCCTGGACACATACCCGAGATAAAAACGGATTTCTCGACAATGATTGGAGCGGTATAAAAACGAAGCCCTATAAATGGCTGTTGGACAATGCTTGCATGGTCGAACTATTCGTAGAAACCGATCGTTTTTCGGAATAAAAACGGATTTTACAAAAAAGAATCATCAATACATAATGACAAACATGACAACACGTAGAATTTTTTTAAAACAGGGAGGCCTCTCTTTAGCCAGCTTGATGGTAGGCCAACAGACGTTTGCCCATTTGGCAGAAACGACCGGTTCCCGTACTACCGGACTGACCTCTGTTCCGGTGTATGTATGTAAACGACCTCCGGTAGAAAAAAGACAATTCACCTCACAGGCGGTTGAAAAAGCGATACAGACAACAAAAGCCAAACTAAAAGATCCGAAATTGGCATGGATGTTCGAAAATTGCTTCCCCAATACGCTCGATACCACTTGCGAACATAAAGTAATCAACGGAAAACCGGATACATTTGTGCTGACCGGCGATATACATGCCATGTGGCTGCGTGATTCTTCGGCACAGGTTTTTCCGCACATTCAGTTTGCAAACGAAGATCCGAAGGTAAAAACAATGTTGGCAGGAGTTATCAACCGACAGACATGGTGTATCAATATCGATCCGTATGCCAACGGATTCAATGAAGGACCAACCGGCAGCGAATGGGAAAGTGATAACACCGACATGAAAAAAGAATTGCATGAACGGAAATGGGAAATTGATTCGTTATGTTATCCCATCCGTCTGGCATATCATTTCTGGAAAAAGACAGGCGATACCTCCCCCTTTGATGCTGAATGGGATAAAGCGATGAAGAGTGTTTACCGAACATTCAGAGAACAACAACGCAAAGAAGATCTCGGGCCGTACACATTCTCCCGCAAGACAGACCGTCAAGGCGATACGCTGCTGAACGATGGATATGGAAGTCCGGTACGTCCTGTAGGCCTGATCGTTTCCTCTTTCCGTCCTTCTGACGATGCTACTCTTTTCGGTTTCCTCATCCCCTCCAATCTGTTTGCTGTAACCTCCTTGCGTCAATTAGCCGAAATGATGCACACCATCAAGCAAAACGATTCTTTTGCCCGGCAATGTGAAGAGCTGGCTGACGAAGTAGAAAAGGCAATCGAAAAATACGGAATCGTAGAACATCCGGTTTTCGGGAAGGTATACGCTTTTGAAGCCGACGGATTCCACAATCACGTCTGTATGGACGATGCCAATGTTCCCAGTTTGCTGGCATTACCCTACTTAGGGTGTGTTCAGATAGATGATCCGATTTACCAGAACACTCGCAAACTGGTGCTGAGCGAATACAACCCTTACTTCTTCAAAGGAAAAGCCGGCGAAGGAATCGGTGGTCCACACATCGGTTTCAATTACATTTGGCCGATGAGTATCATCATGCGGTGTAACACGACCCACGACAAAGAAGAGATTCGCAAATGTGTCCGGATGCTCAGGGACACAGATGCCGAGACCGGCTTCATGCACGAATCGTTCCATAAAGATGATCCGACAAAATTTACCCGATCTTGGTTTGCATGGGTCAATACCCTCTTCGGGGAGATGATCTTCCGATTGGTGAACGAAGGAAAAACCGACATTTTAAACAACTTATAGATTCGTTCGATAAAACACAAAAAAAGGAAATGCGCCAAAAAAAATAAATTTGAGACATTTCCTTTTTTTATTGATCAGATTACAGGAAATATTAAAAACAAACACGTTATGAAAAAAAAGAATTTGATTTTTTTAATGAAGATCGCTTTCGCAACAGCTATCCCCCTTGTAGTCTCGACCACAAGTCAAGCTGTAACAAACACTGGACTTTCGACAGTCCAGCAACAAGGCTCTTATATGTTTACGGGCAATGTCTCAGATGCCTCCGGAGAGCCGATCATCGGAGCAAATATTCTGATAAAAGGAACAACGGATGGAACCGTTTCCGATTTAGACGGAAATTTCACGATTCAGGTCAACAGCAATACTGTACTTCAGATTTCCTACATCGGCTATTTGTCTCAAGAGATCGCTGTTAACGGAAAGAGATCGATCAACATCTCGTTAAAAGACGACACCCAATCATTGAATGAAATTGTCGTTGTAGGGTACGGAACGCAGGCCAAAGTAAACCTGACCGGTTCGGTCGCCTCTATTTCCGAAAAAGAATTAAGTACCCGGCCGCTTACTTCTGTTTCCGCCGGCATACAAGGGCTCGCTCCGGGTGTGACCGCCTTAAACGCCTCCGGAAAACCGGGAGCAGACGGGGCCTCTTTTCAGATTCGGGGAAAAGGTACCTTGAACAATTCAGACCCCTATATCTTAATCGACGGATTCGAAACAGGAACCATCGACCAGATAGACCCGAACGATATCGAATCGATTTCCGTACTTAAAGACGCCGCATCAGCAGCCATATATGGTTCAAAAGCCGCTAATGGCGTTATCCTGATTACGACGAAAAGAGGAAAAGAAGGAAAACCAATTGTTTCATTCAATGCTTCTATCGGTATTCAGAACCCTACAGCCCTCGTCGACAAAATGGGTTCTGCCGATTATGCAACAATATACAATCAAGCATTGCTAAATGCCGGAAAGACGGCTCGTTTTAGCGAAGAAGAAATTCAAAAATTCCGTTCCGGCAGCGATCCGTACAACTATCCGAACACCGACTGGTATGATCTGGCTTTTCAGACGGGTTTACTTGAAAAATACAATGCCAGTGTTTCTGGAGGAGCTGAACACGTCAAATACATGGTTTCTTCGGGATACTTAAATCAGAAAGGAATTATGCGCAACAGCGACCGCGAACAATTTAATATGCGCTCGAATACGGATATCAAATTGTCGGATAAAATAAGTCTGCGTACAAGCATGGCCTACATTCAAAACAATTACTCCGAGCCGATCCCATCGTATGGAGTTGGAGATCTGTCGGGTGGTATCTTTCATCAGTTAAGTCGGATTTCTCCCTGGATTCCCTATAAATACGAAGATGGATCTTACGGTTCGATCGGCGATGGCAATCCGGTTTCCTGGTTGGATATCGATGAACGCATTCGTTATAAAACGCAAAATTTCAACGGCCTCATGGCAGCCGATTGGCAGGTATTACCCGGATTGAAACTGACTGCCCAAGTATCTTATGTTTCCAACGTAAAGAATGTAAAACGTTTCATGAAAGAGATCCATTACAAAGTAGGTATGCACGGTCCAAATGCCTTGTATGAATACAAAGAATTATGGAATAGAACCGCTTTCGATGGATTAGCAAATTACGAAAAGTCGGTCGACGATCATCACTTCAAAGCATTACTGGGGTATAAAGCCGAAAAATATACATTCGACCGCCTGAGTGGCGCAAGAAACACATTCCCGAATAACGAACTGACCGATCTCAATGCCGGGTCTGCCTCTTCTCAGACCAACAGCGGATATGGGCGGGAACTCGCTCTGATGTCTTATTTCGGCCGTTTGAACTATGACTACAAAGGAAAATATCTTTTTGAGGCCAATTTCCGGGCAGACGCCTCTTCTCGTTTCAGTAAAGAAAATCGTTGGGGCTATTTCCCATCCTTTTCAGCCGGTTGGAGACTTTCTGAAGAATCATTCATGGAACCAACCAAAAACTGGTTACAATCGTTCAAGATCAGGGCTTCGTGGGGGCAATTGGGAAATCAAGACGCATTAGACGATTATTACCCCTGGCTGGTAACCTACGCCATCGGGAAGAATTATCCATTCGACGGCGTTTTAAATACGGGAGTAACACGTACTGCTCATAAGTTAGCATCCATCAGTTGGGAAACAACAACCAATATCGGGGCCGGTTTTGATCTCTCTTTCTTAGATCATTTTACTTTTTCGGGCGAATACTATGTGCGTACCACCAGAGACATTATTATGGATGTGCCTGTTCCGGGTACTTTTGGAGTAGATCCCTATAAAGACAATGTCGGAAAAGTACGCAACAGCGGTATCGAATTGACAGCAGGTTGGCATCAGAATTTCAAAGACTGGACTTTCGGCATTGATGCCAATTTTGCATACAATAAAAACGAAATTCTGGATTTAGGAGGCGTGAAGGAGCAAATTGACAGTTACTTCATCAACCGTATCGGAGAGCCTTATCATTCTTATTACGGCTATGTAGTGGACGGATTATTTCAAAATCAACAAGAGGCTGATGCATATACTGCACAATACGGAAACCCGGTCGGACGTAAGTTCAGGGCAGGTGATTTCCGCTTCAAAGACACGAACGAAGATGGCAAACTCACGGCAACCGACCGTGAAATCATCGGTTCTCGTTTTCCGAAATTCACCTTTGGCGGAAAACTTTCTGCGAGTTGGAAAGACATCGACATGTCTGTTCTCCTCCAGGGTGTCAGCCATGCAAGCCGATATTTCACCCAGTCGATAACCGGCGATTTCACCGGTGACACCTCTCATCCATCTACTGCCTGGCTTGATGCTTGGTCGGAGAGTAATCCCGATGGGAAATGGCCACGTGCCGCCGAAGGAAAAACCTCCGTCAGTCATCCGGATATCCGTTCCAGTTTCTGGTGCGTATCAACCAACTACATCCGGGTAAAAAATTTACAAATCGGTTACAATCTTCCTAAAAATTGGATCAATAAATTGGGAATAAGCCGTGCAAGAATCTTTTATTCAGGAGAAAACATTCTGACGTTCGACAATTTGGAATTAAACATTGACCCGGAAACACCGGACGGAGACGGGTATGTCTATCCGAATTTAAAAACAAATTCATTTGGGATTAATTTAACCTTCTAAAAACGAATTGAATAATGAAATCAAATAAAATCCTGAGTGCTACCGCTTTTTGGACAATAGCAACTCTTCTCTGTTCTTGTAACGATTTTTTCGA
The DNA here is from genome assembly GCA_041798765.1 of Parabacteroides sp. Lineage (GTDB taxonomy): Bacteria > Bacteroidota > Bacteroidia > Bacteroidales > Tannerellaceae > Parabacteroides. The sequence goes on from JBHCAZ010000038.1 coordinate 26,035, forward strand.
TACAACGCCAAAGGATCAGCTGACCCCGGCCACTTTTTGGAAAACGGAAGCCGATGCCGAACAGGCTGCAACCGCCTGTTACAACGAATGGGTGGATAATGCCCAAGGCTCTTCCATCATCTTTTTTGAAGACATCATGTCGGATATCGCCTATAATTACACTCGTACAAAAAATTATGCGTATGTAGGGAACGGCAGTCCGACAGCTGCAAATGCCGTACAATATTACAAATATATCACCATTAACCGCTGCAATCTCTTTTTGGAGAACATCGACCAGGTTTCGTTCACAAACGAAAACGTAAAAAAAGATTTGATTGCGCAAATCCGTACGATCCGCGCCTGGAATTATTTCCGTCTTTGTTTCTGGTACGGTGGCGTGCCCTTAATCACGACAACTCCTCAAACAGCAGCGGAGGCGCAAGTGCCCAGAGCTTCGGAAACAGAAGTACAAGGGTTCGTTTTCGACGAATTGGATAAAGCGATTGCCGACATCAACGACAGGCCTACGCAAAAAGGACGCATTGCCAAAGGCACGGCATTGGCCATAAAAATGAGAGCCCATCTGTATTGGGGGCATTATGCCGAAGCCTTGGCTACCGCCCGGCAAATTGTTGCTTTAGGACAATATGATTTGGATTCCGACTTCTTGGGTATGTTCAATTTAGCCGGACAAAATTCAAGGGAAATTATTTATGCCTATCAGCACACAAAAGATACATACGCTTTTTCGAATGTAATCCGTATGTTCAACAATGAAGATGGAGGCTGGGCTTCGTGGGTTCCTACGATGAATTTGGTCGATATGTTCGAAATGGATAACGGTTTGATGCCGGAAGAAAGCGGTTCGGGATACGATCCTGTACATCCTTTTGCAAATCGAGATCCCCGGTTGGCACTCGAAGTGATCTATCCGGGTATGGACTGGGTCGGTTCGAATGGAGAACAGCGGATCATCAACACCGTAGACAACACCATAAATGGCGAAAAGAACTACGACTACTATTTAGCAGCCGACAATGCCTCCAAGACCGGCCTCATTTTTGCCAAATATGCAGCCCCTATCTCTCAATACTCTGCGGCATTAAACAATGACAATCTCTGTCCGATTTTCTTCCGTTATGCAGAAGTCCTGTTGACCATCGCCGAATGTAATGTCGAGTTAAATCAGCATTTGGATGAGGCGCTCGATTTGATTGACCGGTTACGTATACGGGGAGGCCATATCAAAGTAGACCGGACAAAATATGATACCCAAGAAAAAATCCGCACATTAGTGCGACGTGAGCGTACGATCGAATTGGCCGGCGAGGGATTCCGACGTCAGGACATCATCCGTTGGAAAAATGAAAAAGGGCAGTTGGTAGCAAATGATGTCATGAAAGATCTATATCGTATGATCGGAACAATCGATTACACGCAACAAGATCCGACGAAGCGTTTTGTCCAAACACTACCTTCCGATGCAAATAAAGCAGACCGCTTGATCGAACCACGTAAATTTGCCGACTATCAACGGTATTTGCCGATTCCACAGTCTGAATTAGACAAAAATCCGAACTTGACCCAAACCCCTGGTTACGATTAAAATACGCCAGACGCCGTTCAAGAGCAGGTTTCCTCCGTTTATCGTTTTTATAGGATGAAATAAACGGAGGAAAGCTGCTCTTTTTTCATGTCTGCCTGTGTAACATCTTGGATACGATCTGCATCTTATCTATAGAAACTATAAAATCATGTTGATATGAGAACACTATTACGCGCTGTTACGGTTGTTTTTTCAGTTTTTATATCCTGTAATAGCAATCAGGAGGAAAAGGACAGTCATTTCGGGAAAGATACACCACGTTATGACATCCCCTTGTCGCTCCAATCGGCAAAAATAAACGCACAAGTTCAACAATTTTCTTTCGATTTTTACCGGGAAATTGCCCGTTCGGAAAAAAAAGACAATAACTTCTGTACCTCTCCTTTCAGCCTCAGTTGCTGTCTGGGTATGGTCATGAATGGAACAGACGGAAAAACCTATACGGAAATGCAACAGACCCTCGGATTTGTAGGCTTTGACTATCAACAGATCAACGAATATATGCAAATGATGCAGACCGAATTGCCGAAATTAGATGGAAGGGTCATTTTTACCAATGCCAACAGTCTTTGGATCAAAGACCACTTCCCTATTTTCCCCTCCTTTGTTAAACAGACCAAAACATACTACGATGCTGAAGTATACAACGAACCTTTTGATGGCGGAACACTTCGAAAAATAAACGATTGGTGCAACACAAAAACGAATGGGTTAATTCCTGAAATCATTAACAATATTATGCCCGAAACCGTTTCTTTTTTAATAAATGCACTTTATTTCAAAGGAATGTGGAAAAACGAATTCAACAAGTCGGATACTCGCGACGAACCGTTTTACTGCTCAAACGGCCGTACGGTAGACGTGCCGACCATGAAACAGGAGCAGACACTACGTTCCTATACTGATGAACAGGTCGTTGTAGTCGAGCTACCTTACGGAAATGAAGCGTTCAGCATGGTTGTTTTCAAAGCGACAGACCCTCAAAAACAGACGATCGACGCCATTATCCAACAATTGGACGAAAAAACCTGGACAAAATGGAACAAACAGATGACACCCAGAGGAATCATACTTTACCTCCCTCGTTTTTTGATCAAAAGCGAATTCGATCTCATCCCGAACATGCAACAATTAGGTATTCACGATGCATTCTATACAAATGCTAATTTCAAAAAGATGTCGGACACGAATCTTTATATCAGCCTTTTGAAGCAGAAAACATTCCTCGAACTGAACGAAGCCGGGACAGAAGCGGCAGCTGTTACGGTTGCCGGTATCAATTACACCAGTTCGTCCGAGAAGCCAAGTATACCAGAAGTCCGGTTCAATCATCCATTCGGATACATTTTACAAGAAAAAAGTACCGGAGCGATCCTGTTTGCCGGCAGAATCAACCTTCCGGAATAAAAACACATGCAAGAAGCGGTTTTTCATAAGGAGAATTGTCGTATCTTTGTAAAAACCATACAAACGATTACTTTATGAAACCGAAATTAACCATACTGACAGGAGCTGGAATGAGTGCGGAGAGCGGCATTTCGACTTTCCGAGACTCAAACGGTCTTTGGGAAAACTTCCGGGTAGAAGAGGTGGCTTCTCCGGAAGGTTTTGCCGCCAATCCGGCTTTGGTACTGGATTTTTATAATCAACGGAGACGGGAGCTGTTGCGGGCGAAACCGAATGCAGGACACATCGGCCTTGCCCGGCTGGAGAACGACTTTGACGTACAAATAATCACACAAAATATTGATAATCTGCATGAACGCGCCGGGAGTAGCCGGGTTATTCATCTGCATGGCGAACTGATGAAAGCCTGCTCTATCCACGACAAAGAGACGACCTATGACCTTTCTCCTGAAAACCCCGATATCCACATCGGCGATAAAGATCCTCATGGCATACAATTGCGCCCCTTTATCGTATGGTTCGGAGAGGCCGTTCCCATGATCGAGCCAGCCATACAATTGGTAGAGGCATGCGATATTTTTGTCGTTATCGGGACTTCGCTGAATGTATACCCGGCTGCCGGATTGTTAAATTACGTCCGTCGCGGACAGCCGATTTTCCTGATCGATCCGAATGAGGTACAAACCTATCGGAACGACATCTGTTTTATACGGAAAGGGGCTTCGGAAGGGGTAACTGAATTAACAGAACGATTGCAGAAAAGAATACAATGAAAGCACCGAAGATCTCTCTGTTGGGTAAAGTTGTAATAGCGATTGTCGCCGGAATTGTTTTCGGACAGTTCCTTCCGAACGGATTTGCCCGTATTTTTGTTACGTTCAATGCCCTTTTCGGCAACTTTTTATCATTTTCCATCCCGTTGATTATATTGGGTTTGGTCACTCCGGCCATCGGCGATTTAGGGAAAGGAGCCGGTAAATTATTGGCTTTAACTGCGTTAATAGCTTATGGGTCGACCATTTTTTCGGGTTTTTTCACCTATTTCAGTAGTGCGGCTATTTTTCCGCAACTTTTACCGGTTAATGCCGAATTGACCGCCATGGAGAATCCGGAAGATTTCATGCTGACGGCCTATTTCACCGTTTCTATGCCCCCCCTGATGGATGTCATGACCGCCTTGTTGCTCTCTTTCACTATCGGATTAGGGCTTTCTTATATCGCCGGAACGACCTTGAAAAAGGCATTCGACGATTTCCAGCAAATTATTGTCAAACTCATAGAAACGGTCATTATTCCACTGTTGCCGCTTCATATTTTCGGTATATTCCTCAATATGACCGTCAGCGGCCAGGTAATGAGTATCATTTCCATGTTCTTAAAAGTCATCGTCGTCATTTTTATCCTGCACGTGCTGCTTTTGCTCATACAGTTCACGATTGCCGGAGGGATCAGTCGGCAAAATCCGCTGCGTCTTTTAAGAAATATGCTCCCCGCTTATGCAACTGCATTAGGCACGCAATCATCTGCCGCCACAATCCCCGTGACACTCGCTCAAAGTATAAAAAACGGTGTACGGGAAACAATCGCCATATTCGTGATTCCGCTCTGTGCAACCATTCATTTATCAGGAAGTACCATGAAGATCACTGCCTGTGCCATGGCCATCATGTATATGTCAGGCACGCCTGTCACCTTTCCCGACCTGGCCGGTTTCATCATGATGTTGGGGATTACGATGGTAGCCGCTCCAGGTGTACCAGGTGGGGCCATTATGGCTGCTCTCGGTATTTTGCAGAGCATGTTAGGTTTCAATGAGACATTGCAGGCCTTGATGATCGCCCTGTATATTGCAATGGATAGTTTCGGAACTGCCTGTAACGTTACCGGCGACGGTGCCATCGCAGTAGTCGTAGACCGGATAGCCGGAAAAATAACAATATCAACATCATAAAGTAGCAAGCGGTAAAAAGATCAGTCATCTGACAACGGTAAACCATATACATTCTTTTTTCGATATCATACACACATCAATATTCGAGAAAAAGAACTATTTTTGTATGCGTTTATCAAGAGCGTAAAAGATGAATTACAGCATACTACAACCGGACGTTTTAAAAACTTCCATTACATTACCGGCATCCAAAAGCATTTGTAACCGGGCATTGATATTGAATGCGTTGAGTTACAGTCCGTATGAAATAGAGAATCTGTCGGATTGCGATGATACGGCAGTCCTGTTTCAGGCACTTCATTCAAACGAACGCCATTTCGACATAAAAGCCGCAGGCACCGCCATGCGTTTCCTGACCGCTTTTCTCTCAAAAATTGTCGGAGAATGGACCATTACCGGTACTGAACGCATGAAAAACCGTCCGATCAAGATTTTGGTAGATGCACTCAATACGATCGGGGCACGAATCGAATACATTGAAAAAGAAGGATATCCACCGCTTCGTATCTTCGGAAGTGCTCTGAAAGGAGGTGATATTACCTTGCCCGGAGGTGTAAGTTCGCAATATATTTCGGCATTATTAATGATTGCTCCGCTCACAGAGGAAGGATTGACCTTGCGTATAGCAGGCGATATGATCTCCCGCCCCTATATCCGGCTGACGTTGCAATTGATGGAACAATATGGGGTAAAAGCCGAATGGGATAATTCCGTTATCCGAATAAACCCTCAAACTTACCGGCCGATCCCCTTCCGGGTCGAAGCCGATTGGTCTGCCGCTTCTTATTGGTACGCAATGATGGCATTATCGCGGCATGCCGAAATCGAATTGAAGGGATTACAGAAAAACAGTGCACAGGGCGATGCCGCGTGTGCCGAACTTTTTACCCGATTGGGGGTTCAGACCCTTTTTACAGACCGAGGCGTTAAGCTGAAGCATACCGGATATATCACGCGAAAAATGAACTACAGTTTTGCAGACGAACCGGATTTGGCACAAACGTTTGTCGTAACCTGCGCATTGTTGCAAATTCCATTTCGTTTTACCGGCTTACAAAGTCTGAAAATAAAGGAAACCGACCGGATCGAAGCACTAAAAACAGAAATGCGGAAATTGGGATATGTTCTAAAAGACAGCGACAATCGCATTTTGGCATGGAACGGCGAACGTTGTGAGCCGGAAAAAAATCCGGTCATCCGGACTTACGACGATCACCGGATGGCAATGGCATTTGCACCTGCTGCATTGATGCGCCCGGAAGGTATCATGATCGCCGATCCGGAAGTTGTAAGTAAAAGTTATCCTCATTTCTGGCACGATTTAGAACATGCAGGATTTCTTATTAACCATTAATATCATTCGAACATATGTGGTATATCATTATCGGGCTGATCGGACTGGGAATTGTAGCTGCCATTGCCGGCTATTTTCGAAACCGTAAACTGCAACAAATGCTGGAACGTGGCGAGATAGCCGAAATTCCCGAAGCGAAAGAATTGGTAGAGGCTGGCTGTTGTGGCCAACATGAGACATGCGAACGCGACAGTCTACTGGCCGCCGTCAGTAAAAAAATAGAATATTACGAAGACGAAGAATTAGATCGATTTGCCGGAATAGAGGCGGATGCCTATAACGAAGAGGCGGTCGAAGAATTCAGAGAAGTACTTTATACCCTACAAGAGATAGAAGTAGCCGGATGGTTACGAAGCCTGCAACTGCGTGCGATCAACCTCCCCGATGCGCTAAAAGACGAAGCCTTTTTAATCGTTGGAGAACGTAGAATCTCTTGATTTTCGTCATCTTTCATCAATAGACACTAAAATGGAACTGTTTCTATATCGTTTTTTTCAACATGCACTGTTCGGCAGTTTTCTGACCGCTATCGCCTGCGGGATCGTCGGGACTTATATCGTCTCCCGGCGGTTGGTTTTTATCAGCGGAGGCATCACACATGCCTCTTTCGGCGGATTGGGATTGGGATTTTTTTTAGGGATCAATCCGATCCTGACGGCTTTTATCTTCTCTGTCCTTTCAGCCTTCGGTGTAGAATGGGCCAGTAAAAAACAGGATATACGAGAAGATTCGGCCATTGCCGGCGTATGGGCACTCGGCATGGCATTAGGAGTCATTTTCACCTTTCTTACGCCAGGTTATGCTCCCAATTTATCCGCCTATCTTTTCGGCAATATCCTAACGATTTCGATGTGGGATATCTTTTGGATTGCCTTGCTTTCGATATTGCTAACGGTCTTCTTTTTACTCTTCTCACGGGAGATCGTTTATGTGGCTTTCGACCGCGATTTCGCCCGTACACAAGGTTTACCTGTCCGGACAATCGAGTATGTGATGATGTTTTTCATTGCAGCAACCATTGTTTTATCCATCAGGTTGATCGGCATCATGTTGCTGATGAGCCTGCTGACCCTGCCTCAAATCACCGTCAACCTGCTGACTTCCGACTTTCGAAAAATCGTTGTCGGCAGCATCCTGATCGGTTTTGCAGGGTGTGTTGCCGGCCTAGTCTGCTCCTATTTCTTGAACGTTCCTTCCGGGGCTTTCATCATTTTAGTGCTGGTCCTTTTCTTTTTAACCATAAAAACAATAAAAACATATCGGAAACGTTTATAAACTATTGGCTATGCCGATACAAAAAAAGAATGAAGAACGTTTTTTACTTTATAACGGGATTATTGGCAGTACTCTTGCTTGGGTCATGCAGCACGAAAAAAAATACCAAAGCGAGCCGTTTTTATCATGCGTTCAATTCTCGTTATAATATTTACTATAACGGAAAAACCTCTTTCGACGAAGCTCTACTTTCGTTACAAAACGGTTATAAAGAGAGTTATTCGGAAATGATCTTCATACATCCGGTCAGCTCGTTACCCAAAGAAAAACAACACGAAGGCGGACCTTTCGACCGGGCGATCGAAAAGAGTAATAAGGCCATCAAACTTCACTCAATCAAGGCGAAACCTCTCAAAAAGCCGGGATGGCGAAACGATCCCAAACAGCGTGCCTGGCAGGAACAGGAAGAATATAATCCCTTCTTAAAAAAATGTTGGCTAATGATGGGACAGGCACAATTTTACAATGCCGATTTTTTACAAGCCTCAGCCACCTTTTCTTACATAGCCCGCCACTATGCCCACGAAGCGGAAGTCGTTGCCGAAGCGAAACTCTGGCAAGCACGCAGCTATGCCGAAATGGGATGGATCTACGAATCGGGCGATATTTTGGACAAGTTGGACACGCACGGCATCCCTAAAAAGAATCTGAATCAATATGCCACGGTATATGCCGATTATTTAATCAAGAACAGAACGTTCGAAGAGGCCATACCTTATCTGAAAACGGCGATTAAAGCAGAGAAAAACAGACGGCAACGGGCTCGTATGAAATATCTGCTCGGACAACTATATACAGAAATAGGGCAAGAAGCGTTGGCCTACAAAACATTCGGAGAGGTAATACGCTCCAATCCGCCGTACGAGTTGGAATTTGCAGCCCGCATACGGCAAACGGAGGTGTTTACAGGCGAAAATTACCATAAAGTCGTCCGGATGCTGAACAGCATGGCTAAAAACGACAAAAATAAAAACATGCTGGATCAAATCTATTATGCGCTGGGAAATGTTTATTTAAGTCGGGAAGATACCGTAAAAGCTATAAACAGCTATGAGAGCGGTATAGAAAAGAGTACGCAAAACGGATTGGAAAAAGCAGTTTGCCAGATCAAATTAGGTGATCTCTATTTTCATATGCGCAACTATGTTAAAGCACAGCCCTGTTTTAGCGGAGCGTTAGCCGGCATCCAGAAAACCTACAAATCATACGAACGGGTTGCCAGACTTTCGAAAGTCTTGGACGAATTAGTCGTACATGTGCAGGCGGTCCATCTACAGGACAGTTTGCAGACGTTGGCAAAAATGCCCGAAGCTGAACGTCTTGCAGTCATCGATAAAATAATCGAGCAGGTAAAAAAAGATGAAGAAAAGGCAAAGGAAGAAGCAGCCAAAGAGGCGTATCTAGCCGAGCAGGAGGCACGGGGTACCGGTATCAATCGCCCCGGTACGGAAGCAGGAGGAATCATTTTGCCTACGGCCGGAGGAAGCGGATTCTATTTTTATAATCCGCAAGCCGTCGCACAAGGAAAAACGGCATTCCAACGCAGATGGGGACGACGTACCTTAGAGGATAACTGGCGTAGACGAAAAAAGGAAACTACCACCTTCAATGATCCGGAAAGCAATGGTACATCTATCGGACAGATTTCCCCCGGAGGTACTACCCCCACGGATACAACCGGAATCGAACCGGAGGAGGCCATTGCGGCAACAGACCCGAAAACACGCGAATATTACCTGCAACAGCTTCCTCTGACTCGCGAAGACAAAGAAGCGTCCGATTTAATTATTGAAGACGGCCTCTACAATATGGCCATGATCTATAAAGATAAATTGGAAGACATGCGCTTGGCCACCGATGCTTTCGAAGAATTAGAACGCCGTTTTCCAAATCATCGAAAACGTTTGGAAAGCTATTATCAGCTTTACCTGATGGGATTACGCTATAAAAACGGCGAATTGGCCACCAACTATAAAAACAAACTGATCCGAGCATATCCGCAATCGGACTATGCCGTTGCCATCTCCGACCCGAATTATGAATACAACATCAGGATGATGGATCGGGTACAGGATTCGATCTATCAAGCCACCTACAACAGCTACATTGCAGAAGACACAGTGGCCGTCCGCCGTAATTTCCGGTATATGAACGAAACTTATCCGTTAGCCGCTTTGATTCCTAAGTTTATGTTTTTAAATGCATTGACTTATGTACAAGCCGGAGATGCTGAAGGTTTTAAACAGGCTCTCAAAGTCTTACTCGACAAATATCCGAAAGCCGATGTATCCGAATTGGCCGGCGAAATGTTGAAAGGTGTGCTCCGGGGACGTGTATTGGTACAAGGAGGTGTGAGAGGGATGAATTGGAATCTGCGTTTCGGATTAGGGGAAGACGGTCTCCTTTCGGCAGCCGATTCGGCCCGCATATTTATCCCCGAAGAAAATATGCCCCATCAAGTCTTACTGCTGTTTCCGACCGGGGCTGTCGACCGAAATCAGCTGCTGTTTGCTGTAGCAGCCTATAACTTTTCGAATTTTATGGTAAAAACGTTCGACATGGCATTCGAAGAGGTTGGTCCGATGAGCCTGCTGGCTATCCGGGGATTTTTCAATTTCGACGAAGTCCTCCATTACTATAAAATGATTTACGAAAAAGAGGGGTATGCTACGGCTTTACATAAAGAAATTGCAATCATTCCTATTTCGGATGCCAATTACGAGACCTTGATGCGTGGAAAAACGCTTGATGAATATGTCGCTTTTTTCCATGATACATTCGGAGATCGCGCTCCCGAACTTGCGCTCCGCTGGCAAGCCCGTATAGATGGTGAAATGCTGAAACAAGCAGATACCGAAGCAGAAGAGGTTCCGGAAGAGCCCGCCTCAACCGTCCTTCCGGTAATGCAAGAGACGACTGTCGAACAACCGAAGAACGAACAGAGCGAAGTCAGCATATCCACCCGCCCGATCGAAGAACCCAAGAAACTCACCTTAGAGGATATCGAGGCGATCCGCCGGCAAGAAGCTGCCGAAAAAGAGCAGTTGAAAGCGAAAGAACTTGAAAGCCGCCAACAGACCGGAAAAGAGATTACAGACCAACACACGGTAATCGTGGATGAAACGCTTCAAAAACAGCAGAAAGAGACAGAGGAAGCCGTTTTAAAAGCAAAAGCCGATCGGGAGAAACAGCTTCAAAAGGATAAAAAAGCCCGTTTGAAACAGCGTGCCATCGAACAAAAGGCGAAAGAAAAAGCAAGAAGAGAGCTTCGCAAACAAAAAGAACGGGAATATAAATTACGCCTGAAAGCCAAGGAGAAAAAGCGCAAAGAAAAAGAGCGGATGTATAAAGAAAAACTGAAAGCGAGGGAGAAAGCCCGTCGGGAGGCACAAAAAAACAGAAAATAAAAAAGAAGGCATCATTTTCGGATACCTTCTTTTAATAACCTAATGTCTAGTCCTAAAATAGCGTTACACCTAAAAACGTAACGAAATGGAAAAAGAAGAGCGTAAGAATGCTCGTCTGGAGAAGGAGCTGGAGCAGAAGGATATGAAAGCAGACTTCTTCGATATGATGATAGACATAGCGGAGAAAGAATATAAGATTGATATCCGAAAAAACTCCTTTCCCGAACAGTCAGCCAA
>JBHCAZ010000039.1:0-14901 GCA_041798765.1 Parabacteroides sp.
AACCGGAGACGGAACGACAGGGGCAACAACAAAATCCGATAACACAACAAATAAAGAAGGAGGAGACCATGAGTAATCTGAAAATATTGATGAACGGAATTGTCACCGAGAACCCGACATTCGTATTGTTGTTGGGCATGTGCCCCACTTTGGGAACCACCTCTTCGGCAATTAACGGAATGAGTATGGGATTGGCCACCATGTTTGTATTGATCTGCTCAAACATGGTTATTTCCGCCATAAAAAATCTGATTCCAGACATGGTGCGTATTCCGGCCTATATCGTTGTAATTGCAACATTTGTTACGGTTGTACAAATGTCTATGGCTGCCTTTGTGCCTGATCTGTATGCCAGTTTAGGGTTGTTTATCCCACTGATTGTCGTCAATTGCATCGTGTTGGGACGAGCCGAAGCTTTTGCTGCTAAAAACGGTGTCATAGCATCGGCTTTCGACGGTATCGGAATCGGATTAGGTTTCACGTTGGCACTTACCTTATTGGGTGCGATAAGAGAATTGTTGGGAACAGGAAAGCTCTTCAACTTTACGCTGATGCCTGAACAGTACGGGTCGTTGATTTTCGTATTGGCTCCGGGAGCGTTCATCGCGTTGGGATATTTAGTGGCTATTGTTAATAAATTACGTAAAGCTTAAAAACGAAAGATATGGAATATATATTAATCTTTATCGCCGCCGTATTTGTAAACAATGTCGTACTGGCACAATTTTTGGGTATCTGTCCTTTTTTGGGCGTATCTAAAAAAGTTGAAACAGCAGCGGGAATGGGAGCAGCCGTGACTTTCGTATTGACGATTGCCACGATTGTGACCTTTTTAGTGCAGAAATACGTTTTGGATCCGTTTGATTTAGGATTCATGCAAACCATCAGTTTTATCCTGATCATTGCAGCATTGGTACAAATGGTCGAAATCATCCTAAAGAAAGTTTCGCCGGCCTTATATCAGGCACTTGGCGTATTTCTGCCGTTGATCACAACCAACTGCTGTATTCTGGGAGTCGCTATTTTGGTTATACAAAAAGAGTATAATTTATTGGAATCGGTCGTATATGCCATCTCTACGGCCATCGGATTCGCTCTCGCATTGATTATCTTTGCCGGTATCAGAGAACAACTGTCGATAACCCGTGTCCCCGACAGTATCAAAGGAACGCCGATCGCACTCATTACCGCAGGTCTTTTGGCCATGGCCTTTATGGGATTCTCAGGCATTGTATAATACATATAAAAAGAACATACATGAAACAGAAAATCTTAGTAGCAGGCGGGACTGGTTATATTGGTTCGCATACCACTGTCGAACTGCAACAAGCCGGTTACGACGTAGTGATTATCGATGACCTGTCCAATTCCAACATAGAGGTCTTAGACGGTATCGAACGGATTACAGGTATCCGCCCCGAATTTATAGAGTTGGACTTGAAAAATCAGGAAAAAACCCGCGAGGTTTTAAAAGCCCACCCCGGAATCGATGGTATCATTCTGTTTGCCGCCAGCAAAGCGGTAGGTGAATCGGTACAACAACCGCTGAAATATTATCGGAATAACATCGTCACCCTGATCAATCTCTTGGAACTGATGCCCGAATTCGGAATAAAAGGAATTGTTTTTTCGTCTTCTTGTACCGTCTATGGACAGCCCGATGCCGAAAACCTGCCGGTAACCGAACAAGCGCCTATCAAACCGGCCATGTCTCCTTACGGCAATACCAAACAGATCAACGAAGAAATCATTCGGGATACCATTCATTCCGGAGCACCTTTCAAAAGCATTATCCTCCGTTACTTCAATCCGATCGGGGCTCATCCCAGTGCGGAAATCGGCGAATTGCCCAACGGAGTACCTCAGAATCTGGTCCCTTATCTGACACAGGCTGCCATGGGAATCCGCAAGGAATTGAGCGTATTCGGGGATGACTACAATACGCCGGACGGTTCATGCATACGTGACTATATTAATATTGTAGATCTGGCAAAAGCCCACGTTACAGCCATGAACCGGATGTTAAGCGGCAAATCGGCCGAGGACGTCGAAACGTTCAACTTAGGAACCGGAAACGGCGTATCTGTATTGGAACTGATTCGTACATTCGAAGCATCTACAGGAGTTAAAGTTCCCCATACAATTGTAGGCCGCCGGGAAGGTGATATTGAAAAAGTCTGGGCAAACCCTGCACATGCCAATAACGTATTGGGATGGAAAGCACAGGAAACATTAGCCGACACTTTGATTTCGGCATGGAAGTGGCAACAGAAACTACGTGAACGCGGTATCATGTAAACGAACGCTTCAAAAACAACCTAAGAGGGGATATCCAAATGCGTCTTTTTGGTATATCCCCTTTTCATTATATAAACAATATCAAGAATCATACCGGTTATTCCCATACACACGATCAAGGCTCACTCCCACCCTCTTTTAATAACATTTTGACACAACACCCCCAAACATTCGCCCTAAAACCGGCTAAAAAATATCTTTTTGTCGTTTTTTCTGCTTTCAAACATCAAATACACCTTTTTTTTATTGCTTTTTATTCTTTGAAAAGTAAATAAAAAATACGAATTTTGCCCACATGATGAATCAACCATTAGCAGAAAGGCTTCGTCCGAAAACCCTTGACGAATATATCGGGCAAAAACACCTGGTAGGACAAGGTGCAGTCTTAAGAAAGATGATCGATTCCGGCAGAATTCCCTCCTTTATATTATGGGGACCTCCGGGAGTTGGGAAAACCACATTGGCCCAGATCATCTCCCATAAGCTGGAAACACCATTCTATACATTGAGTGCGATCAATTCCGGGGTTAAAGACGTACGCGACGTTATTGAAAAGGCAAAAAACAATCGTTTCTTCAATACCGTCTCCCCGATTTTGTTCATTGATGAAATTCATCGCTTCAGCAAAACCCAACAAGATTCGCTGTTAAATGCCGTAGAAACCGGAATTGTTACTTTGATCGGGGCAACAACCGAGAATCCTTCTTTCGAAGTCATTCGCCCGCTCCTTTCACGCTGTCAGGTTTATGTGTTGAAATCGTTGGAGAAAGCTGATTTGGAACAATTGCTGCATCGGGCATTGACCGAAGATGTCGTTTTAAAAGAAAAGGAAATAAAACCGGTGGAAACAGATGCCTTGTTCCGTTATTCCGGAGGAGATGCCCGCAAACTGCTCAATATTTTAGAATTAGTCATCGCCTCGGAAACCGATAAAACAATTGTCGAGATCACAGATCAAAAAGTTGTCGACCGATTGCAGGAAAATCCGGCCGCTTACGATAAAGGGGGAGAAATGCACTACGACATCATTTCGGCATTTATCAAATCGATTCGCGGAAGCGATCCGGATGCTGCTATCTACTGGCTGGCACGCATGGTCGCAGGCGGAGAAGATCCCGAATTCATCGCACGCCGTTTAGTCATATCCGCATCAGAAGATATCGGTCTGGCAAACCCCAATGCCCTGTTGTTGGCAAATGCCTGTTTTGATACCCTCAAAAAAATCGGATGGCCTGAAGGGCGCATTATTTTAGCTGAAACAATCGTTTATTTAGCATGCAGCCCTAAAAGCAATTCATCATACATGGCGATAAACAAAGCCTTGGAACTGGTTGAACGCACAGGCAATCTGCCGGTACCGTTACATTTACGCAATGCGCCGACGCAGTTGATGGCCGAATTGAATTACGGAAAAGAATATAAATATGCCCACGATTATGAAAATCATTTTGTTAAACAGAGTTATCTCCCGCCAGAGCTACAGGAGGAGCGTTTTTGGGAAAATCAACCCAATCCTTCGGAACAGAAACTTGCTGAGCACCTGAAAAAGCTATGGGGAGATCGATACTGAACAACAGGCTGATTTTATGAACCGGCAAAAACGACATAAGGAATTTCACTATTTAACAATTATATCAACTTAAAAAGAAAAGGTATGAAGAAGCACAATTTTTATGCAGGTCCCTCTATTCTGAGCGAGTACACTATTAAAAACACAATCGCTGCAGTAGAAAACTTTGCAGGAATGGGATTATCTCTGTTGGAAATCTCACACAGAAGTAAAGAATTTGTAGCAGTCAATGACGAAGCACGTGCATTGATCAAAGAATTGCTGGATGTCCCTGCCGGATACGAAGTTGTATTCGTAGGTGGCGGCGCTAGTATGCAATTCTGCATGGTACCCTATAACCTTTTGAATAAAAAAGCTTCTTATTTGGATACCGGTACATGGTCGTCCAATGCCATCAAAGAAGCCAAGTTGTTCGGTGAAGTGGAAGTTGTAGCTTCTTCCAAAGACAAAAACTACACCTATATTCCTAAAGACTACACAATAGCCGACGATGCAGACTACTTCCATATTACAACGAACAATACCATCTACGGAACTGAATTACACAAAGATCCGGACGTTAAACAACGCATGGTTGCCGATATGTCGTCCGACATCTTCTCCCGTCCGATCGATGTATCGAAATACGACATCATTTATGCAGGAGCCCAGAAAAATTTAGCTCCGGCCGGCGTTACACTGGCAATTGTAAAAGTTGACGCATTGGGGCATGTAGACCGTCCGATTCCTACCATGTTGAATTATCAGACACACATCAAGAAAGATTCCATGTTCAACACTCCTCCGGTATTGCCTATCTATTCAGCATTACAAACCTTGAAATGGTATAAAGAACAAGGCGGTGTGGCTGCTATGGAAAAGAAAGACAAAGAAAATGCTGCCATTCTGTATGATGAAATCGATCGCAATAAATTGTTTAGAGGTACAGTAGCCACTGAAGACCGTTCCATCATGAACGTTTGTTTTGTCATGAACGACGAATACAAAGAATTAGAAGAAGAATTCGGCAAATTTGCTGCAGCTGCCGGTATGGTCGGAATTAAAGGCCATCGTTCGGTAGGCGGATTCCGTGCTTCTCTATACAATGCGATGCCCAAAAGCAGTGTCGAAGCATTTGTTGCTTGTATGAAAGAATTTGAAAAAAAACATTGATATGGCAAAAATATTAGTAGCAACAGAAAAGCCTTTTGCTTCAGTCGCAGTAAAAGGCATCCGTGAGATTGTCGAAAAAAACGGAGACGAATTGGTCCTTTTAGAAAAATACACGGAAAAAGCCCAATTGCTGGAAGCTGTAAAAAATGTCGATGCAATCATCATCCGGAGCGACATCATCGATGCGCCTGTTTTTGAAGCCGCCGAACAACTGAAAATTGTTGTACGCGCCGGTGCTGGATTCGACAACGTAGACTTGGCAGCAGCCACGGCTCACAATGTATGCGTGATGAACACTCCCGGACAGAATTCGAACGCTGTAGCTGAATTGGCATTCGGAATGATGGTCATGGCAGTCCGTAATTTCTATAACGGAACTTCCGGAACAGAATTATACGGAAAAAAATTGGGAATCCACGCTTACGGAAATGTAGGACGCAACGTAGCCCGTATAGCAAAAGGATTTGGTATGGATGTATACGCATACGATGCTTTTTGTCCGGCAACCGTTATCGAAGCAGATGGTGTAAAAGCCGTTGCATCGGCCGAAGCATTATACGAAACCTGCCAGGTGATTTCCTTACACATTCCGGCTACTGCCGAAACAAAAAATTCAATCGGATATAACTTGGTGGGAAAAATGCCAAAAGGCGGTTTATTGGTAAATACAGCCCGCAAAGAGGTTATCGATGAAGCCGGATTGATCAAATTGATGGAAGAACGTGCCGATCTGAAGTATGTAACCGACATTATGCCGGCAGCTCATGCCGAATTTGCAGAAAAATTTGCCGGACGTTATTTCACTACTCCGAAAAAAATGGGTGCACAAACAGCCGAAGCCAATATCAATGCAGGTCTTGCAGCAGCAAGCCAGATTGAAGGTTTCCTGAAAGAAGGTATCGAAAAATTCCGCGTTAATAAATAATCACTATGGCAACAATTAAACCTTTCAGAGGAATTCGTCCGCCGAAAGAATGGATTGAACAGGTGGCTTCCCGTCCCTACGATGTATTGAATTCGGAAGAGGCACGCGAAGAAGCCAAAGGAAATGAGAAATCATTATATCACATTATCAAGCCTGAGATAGATTTCCCCGTCGGGACAGATGAACACGACCCGGCAGTGTATGAAAAAGCGGCTGCCAACTTCCGGATGTTCCGTGAAAAAGGCTGGTTGGTACAAGATCAAAAAGCATGTTATTATGTTTATGCACAGACCATGAACGGGAAAACTCAGTTTGGGCTTGTCGTAGGCGCCTATGTTCCCGATTATATGAATGGCGTTATCAAAAAGCATGAATTGACACGTCGCGATAAGGAAGAAGACCGGATGAAACATGTGCGAGTAAACAATGCCAATATCGAACCGGTATTTTTTGCCTATCCCGATAATGACGAGTTAGACCGGATCGTAGCCAAATACACAGCCCGGCAACCTGAATATGATTTTGTCGCTCCCGACGACGGATTTGGGCACACCTTCTGGATTATCGATGAAGATACAGATATTCAGCGTATTACAGAATTATTTGAAAAAATGCCGGCTTTGTATATAGCAGATGGCCATCACCGTTCGGCAGCAGCAGCATTGGTTGGAGCAGAAAAGGCCCGGCAAAATCCGAACCATCGGGGTGATGAGGAATACAACTACTTCATGGCTGTATGTTTCCCTGCTAATCAACTGACAATCATTGATTACAATCGTGTTGTCAAAGATTTGAACGGTCTCGGCAAAGAGGAATTTCTCCAAAAGCTGGCAAAGAATTTCATGGTAGAAGAAAAGGGTCCAGAAATATACAAACCGGCAGCTTTACACAACTTTGCCCTCTATTTGGATGGGAAGTGGTATTCGTTAACAGCCAAACCGGGAACTTACGACGATCAGGATCCGATTGGTGTATTGGATGTAACCATCTCTTCCAATTTGATTTTGGATGAAATTTTAGGAATCAAAGACCTTCGTTCGGATAAACGGATCGATTTTGTAGGCGGTATACGCGGATTGGGAGAATTGAAAAAACGTGTAGACAGCGGAGAAATGAAAGTGGCGCTGGCGCTTTATCCTGTTACGATGGGACAATTGATGAATATTGCCGACACCGGTAACATCATGCCGCCGAAAACCACTTGGTTTGAACCTAAATTACGTTCGGGACTTGTGATACACGAATTAGTATAAGTACACAACATCGCGAATCGAAAATAGCATTTAGGGCTGTGTCAAAAGAATCCTTTTGGCGCAGCCCTTTGCATTTACCTGAGATATGCCCCCGACAACGACCGTTTACGCTCTTTTTGCCTTATTCTCCCTTTTTTATCCTCCCCCAAAACCGACAAAATTGTCAGTCGGGCATCTTTTTTAAAAATGCTCCCGACGTCACAGTTGTGACAGCAAATCACTCTCCACCTCCTTCCACACGGAATCTTTTTATACTTTCTTTTTTCATATTATTGCCGTTCTTAGTCAAACATTTTGCTTTTTATTTCTATCTTTGAAAAATCATAATATAACCAATAGGAAGAATGAACGAACAAATCAGACAAATCGCAGAACGATTGGCCGGCCTTCGGGATGCCTTGGAAATTACTCCGGAAGAGATGGCCAAGGTATGTAAATTGACGCCCGAAGAATATCTGAAAATAGAAAGTGGAACTACAGATATTTCAGTCAGTATACTGCACCAGATTTCGCAGACATACGGCGTGGAATTGACCACATTGATGTTCGGAGACGAACCCAAAATGAGCAGTTATTTTATTACCCGAAAAGGAAAAGGTGTTGCTGTAGAGCGGACCAAGGCTTACAAATATCAATCGCTCGCAGCCGGATTTGCAGGACGAAAGGCCGACCCTTTCATGGTCACTGTACATCCCTCTCCCGATGACAAACCTATTTATCTCAATTCCCATCCAGGCCAAGAATACAATCTGGTAATTAGCGGACGTATGCTGCTGAAAATAAATAAGAAAGAGCTGATTCTGGAAGAGGGAGACAGTATTTATTTTAATTCGGAACAATTGCACGGGATGAAAGCACTCGATAATAAAGAAGTTTGTTTTCTCGCGATCATATTATAATGGATACAAGTATGTTAGAACGCTTTATAGAACAAACGGCCTTTACTTCTCAAGAGGATTTCATCCGGAATTTCAAGATCAAGGTACCTGAAAATTTCAATTTCGGATACGATGTGGTAGATGCCTGGGCAAAAGAAGAGCCGGATAAGATCGCCTTATGCTGGACAAACGATCTGGGAGAACATATTGATTTTACATTCAGCGACATAAAGAGGGAAAGCGATCGGACGGCTGCTTATTTTCAGTCGCTGGGAATCGGACACGGTGATATGGTCATGCTGATTTTAAAACGGCGGTATGAATTTTGGTTTTCAATCATTGCCTTGCATAAACTCGGAGCAACGGTCATTCCGGCAACGCATTTGTTGACAAAGAAAGACATCGTCTACCGTGCCAATGCTGCGGATATCAAAATGATCGTCTGTGCCGGCGAAGAAAACATAACTCACCATATCACGGAAGCATTACCGGCATCGCCATCCGTCAAGAAGGTCGTTTCAGTAGGTCCTTTCGTTCCGGACGGATTCGAGCATTTTCATGCGGGAATCAAACAAGCAGCACCTTTTGTACGCCCTGAACATCCGAATTGTAATGAAGACATCTCATTGATGTATTTCACGTCAGGAACCACCGGAAATCCGAAAATGGTAGCGCATGACTTTACCTATCCGTTAGGGCACATCGCCACCGGATGTTTCTGGCATAACCTGCACAGCGACAGTTTACATCTGACCATTGCCGACACCGGCTGGGGTAAGGCCGTATGGGGTAAACTGTACGGACAATGGATCGCAGGAGCAACGGTCTTTGTCTACGACCATGAGAAGTTTACTCCCACAAACATCCTTCAGATGATTCAAAAATACCGCATCACATCGCTCTGCGCCCCTCCTACCATCTTCCGTTTTCTGATTCGGGAAGACTTAGCCCAATACGACCTTTCTTCCCTGCAATATTGTACGATCGCAGGAGAAGCGCTGAATCCGGCAGTATATGATCTTTTTTATCAGCAAACGGGAATCAAATTGATGGAAGGATTCGGGCAGACGGAAACGACTTTGACAGTGGCCACTTTTCCGTGGATAGAACCCAAACCCGGCTCTATGGGTGTGCCGAACCCGCAATATGAAGTGGATCTGCTCCGGCCGGACGGTACAAAAGCTGAAGACGGGGAACAAGGACAAATCGTGATCCACACGGACAAAGGTAAGCCGATCGGCTTGTTTAAAGAATATTACAGAAATCCGGAACGTACCCGGGAAGCATGGCATGACGGACTCTATTATACCGGAGATGTTGCCTGGCGGGATGAAGACGGCTATTATTGGTTTGTAGGCCGTGCCGATGACGTCATTAAAAGCTCGGGATACCGGATCGGTCCGTTTGAGGTAGAAAGTGCACTGATGACCCATCCGGCCGTAGTGGAATGTGCCATCACAGGCGTTCCCGATGAAATACGCGGACAAATCGTAAAGGCTACCATCGTGTTGTCTCAAACATACAAAGGATCGGAAAGTGAAGAACTGATCAAGGAATTGCAAGATCATGTCAAACGTATAACAGCCCCGTATAAATATCCCCGGGTGATCGAATTCGTAGAAGAATTGCCCAAAACGATCAGCGGAAAAATCCGTCGGGTGGAAATACGTGACAAAGACCATAAAAAAGAATCATAAACTGTACGGATAAAAGATAAAAGGATGAAACATTTTACATGTGTACAAGATTTAGGAAATCTGCAACAAGCGCTCAACGAAGCGTTTGAGATAAAAAGAGACCGGTTCCAATTTGCCGAATTTGGGAAAAACAAAACGTTACTGATGATTTTCTTCAACTCCAGCCTGCGTACCCGCCTCTCGACCCAAAAAGCAGCCATGAATCTCGGGATGCATACCATCGTACTGGATGTGAATCAAGGCGCATGGAAGTTGGAGACTGAACGAGGAGTCATTATGGACGGAGATAAACCCGAACATCTGCTGGAAGCAATACCTGTCATGGGATGTTATTGCGATATTATCGGGGTTCGTTCTTTCGCCCGTTTTGAGAGCAAAGCCGACGATTATAACGAAAAAATACTGAACCAGTTCATCCGGTATTCCAACCGGCCGGTTTTCAGTATGGAAGCAGCCACCCGGCATCCGTTACAAAGTTTTGCCGACCTGATCACCATCGAAGCGTATAAAAAGACCGCTCGTCCGAAGATTGTGATGACCTGGGCACCGCATCCCAATGCGTTACCCCAGGCTGTCCCTAACAGTTTTGCGGAATGGATAAATGCAACCGAGTATGAGTTTGTCATCACCCATCCGGAAGGATACGAATTGGATCCGAAGTTTACCGGGAATGCACGCATTGAATATGACCAAAAAAAGGCTTTCGAAGGGGCGGATTTCATATACGCAAAGAATTGGGCTGCCTACACCGATCCGAATTATGGCAAGGTGCTCTGTAAAGACCGGAGTTGGACGGTAGATGCAGAAAAAATGGCCTTGACCAATCAAGCCTATTTTATGCACTGTTTACCCGTCCGACGGAATATGATTGTCAGCGATGAAGTCATAGAAAGCCCTCAAAGCATTGTGATTGCCGAAGCTGCTAATCGGGAAATTTCGGCCCAAACGGTATTGAAAAAGATGCTTGAAACCCTGTGATCATACATTGAAAAGCATGCGGAAACGGGTCAGCCCGTCCGCATCTGTTCGAAGCGAAAACGAGCAATTGTGTTTTTGCAATACCTCTCTGACAAAAATCAGCCCCACCCCCTGTCCGTGAGGTTTGGTTGAAAAAAATGGACTGAAAAGTTTAGCTTCTGTCACTTTATCGATCCCCTTCCCCGTATCAGCAATCTCTATGCGGGGAGGATCGGATTGTGTACAGATGTAAATAGCCCCATCCGAACCGATAGATTCGGCCGCATTTTTGATAATGTTGACCAATACCTGTTCAAACAGTGCCGAATCAATCTGTACAACCGGAGCATGCGGGGTTAAATGCATTTGGATCTGGATATTCCTGTTCAAACAGATTGTTTCCATAAAACGCTTGCAGGCTGTTACAATTTCATTCAACGATCCAGCTTGTTTTTGCGGTTCAGGGATGCGGACCACATTGGCAAAATTAGTGATAAAACGGCTCATACTGTAGCTCCGTTCGATCGCCACTTGTAATACTTCGCGTAGATCAGCCGTATCTTCCTCCTCAGAAAAAGCATCTTGTAAAGTCTCCAATGTCGATGTAACTCCCGCAATGGTATTATTGACTTCATGCGCAATCATTCGGATAACTTTCTCGTATGCTTTCTTTTCAGCTTTGAAAACTTCCTGGGTCAACACTTCTATTAAAAAGAAAGAATGGCGAAATCCACTGTCAATAAACGAAGAATGCGTACATTTATAAATATTTGCGTCATTCAGCCGTACCGTTTGCGACTCATACAATGGGATTTTTGCCAACTCGGCAGGAAGTGGTGCATCCCAATCCTCTATTTTCTTCCCGCTCCATGTTCCCGGGTAGGATACGCCAAGAATCTGTGCAGCTGCGGGATTCATACTCCGAATTCCGCGATCCAGGTCCAATGTAATAACACCCATCGGAGAAGCTTCGATCAATAAATCCAAAAAATGGTTTTGTTCACGTACATGCAGCCGCTCTTCCTTCAGTTGTTCCATCATCCGATTAAAAAGATCGACAATACGATCGGCTTCCAGTTGTCCCACTCTGCTTAGTCGGGAATTGAAATCCTGTTCTTTCAATAAATCCATCCCATTCCCGATGATATGCAACGGTTTAATGATCCGGTTATAAAAAACAAAAAGAAAAGCGAGTGTTATCAACACAATACCTTCTACCATAAGGAAATACAAGAACGAATCGATATAAAAGGCATGAAAAGAGAGGATTGCCAATATAATCAACAACAAAAAAGCGAAAATTCCAAACAAGCCTTTGATCTTCATGGCAGATACGGTTATTTATCCGTTGAAAGATCAAATTTTTCCAACCGACGATATAAAGCTGCCCGGCTGATACCTAATGCAGTAGCGACATGCGAGAGATTTCCTCCGTATGTTTCAAGAGCCTGCATGATTGTATGTCGTTCTATCTCGTCCAAAGTCATGTTCTTAAACGAAGGTGCTTCTACTTGAGCAGGTCGGCTATACCGGTATTGTTTTTCAAAATCGGCAGCATCCAATACCGGTTTCCCGGAAATTAAAACGGTTCGTTCCACCAGATTTTTCAACTCACGGATATTCCCCGGATAAGGCAAATGCTGTAAAAAGACAAGTGCTTCCGACGAGACTTCGCTAAGAGAAAGATGGTTCGTCTCCGCCTGCATACGTACAAAATAGCGGACCAATAACGGAATGTCCTCCTTCCGTTCTCTTAAGGCCGGCAAATGAATGGTTATCAAATTGATCCGGTAAAAAAGATCTTCTCTGAAAGAATGGTCGGCCACCATATTGCGCAAATTTCGATTCGTGGCACTGACTACCCTCACATCCACCTTGTGTGGCCGGCTGTCTCCCAACATTTCAAACGTCTGATCCTGCAAAACACGCAATAATTTTACTTGGCAAGCAAGTTCCAGATCCCCGATTTCATCTAAAAAAATCGTTCCTTTATTCGCCATTTCAAAACGTCCGGTCCGATCGGCATAGGCATCGGTAAAAGCCCCTCGTTTATGTCCGAACATTTCGCTTTCGAACAAACTCTGCGAAAGTCCTCCAAGATTGACTTTCACGAAAGCCTCTTTCGCCCTCGAACTATTGGCGTGAATCGCTTCGGCAATCAACTCTTTGCCGGTTCCACTCTCCCCGGTAATTAGTACGGAAGCATTTGTAGAGGCTATGCGCGAGACCGTCCCCAACACCTCCATCAAGGCGGCACTTTGTCCGATAATCTTGTCAAAGCCATCGCTCCTGATCCTATTTTTACGATCAAAAGAAACTTTTTGTCTCTTATCTTGTGTCAAATCGATAGCTGTACGTATGGATTTCAATAAGACCAGATTATTCCAAGGTTTTGTAATAAAATCAAATGCGCCCGCCTGCATTCCCTGAACGGCTAACGAAATCGATCCCCATGCTGTCATTAAAATAACCGGAACATCCGGACAAAAAATTTTCACCCTCCGCAGCAATTGCAATCCTTCTTCGCCTGTTGTAGTCAAGGAAAAATTCATATCCATCAAAATCAATTCCGGCATTGTTTGACGAACAATATCCATGGCTTCCTCCGGACCGGTTACAGCCTCCGATTCAAAACCTGCCCTTTTCAATACAAAAGAAAGGGAAGAACGGACACCCGCGTCATCATCTATTATCAATATCATAACCTACAGTCTGTCTTTTTACAAAAATAATAAATATCATCGGATAATCCGTTCAAAATCGGCATCCAATGTTCTGTTCTCCACAAAATCATACAGGGCAACACTCCTTATTTTATAATAGAAATCCCAATAACGATATAATTCCTGAATATGTTTTTGTTTGGCTTCATCTTTCGACCGTCTGGCGTCATTCAAGTCAAGCACGCTGATCTTTCCGATCATAAAGGTCTCAATAGAAGTGCGATATCGCCTTTCAGCAATCCAGTCGGCTTCTTTGGCTATTTCAAGTTGTCCGGCCTGATTATTGAAATTTTCCACTAAAAGAAATAGATCTTGGACAAATTCCATTTGTTCTCGCTGGATACGCGAGTGGATGACTTCCCGATTCGATTCGGCCACTTTTACCTTTCCTCTTCTTTTCCCCCAATCAAGAATTGGGATTTTCACGCCAACTTCGACCATCTGATTGCCATTCAAATGACTGTATGCCGATCGGAGTACCTGGTCTTTCCCTGTATACCCAATGGAGGCAAATAAATCGACTGTACGTCTATTACCTTTTGCTACCGCAACTTCATAATCAGCTTCCAATTTACGACGACGAATATTCCGGGAAAAAGCATTGTTTTCCTGCGCCTTTGCGAGCACCTCCTCATACATCATCCTAAAGCCGGGTGCCGAATCGGGAATTTCCGGTTCGATCACTTCTTGCCCCTCCAATCCTAAAAAAGCGGAAAGTCGGAACCGGTTCGCATTCAAATCAGACTGGGCTTCAGTCAACAACGCTTTCATCTGCAAAGCCGACAGACGTAATTGCATCAATTCACTTTCCGAAATATGTCCTATCTGTCGCTTGGCGACAGCTACTTCATATAATTTTTCAGCATTATGCAAATTCTGCATCGCAATCGTCATATTTTCACGAGCCAACAATAAACTGAAAAAACGCGCGATCACCCCTATTGTAACCTGTTCGACCTGTTCTATGTAGCGTGCTTTCACTTCTTGATAACGAACCGGTTCGATACGGCGGTGCCATTTCAAGCGATTCACACCGAATACGGGCTGTACAAAAGTCAGGCTGATCGGGACACTCATATATTCGTTATAGATTCTACTTCCCAATTGCCTATTAAAATCAAGTGAAGTTTTTAACGAGAGTTTTCCACCGGTCAATGCAACATTCTGCTCAATCGAAAAAACGCCGTTCAATCCAAGTACATTATCCTGTACAAACGTATAGGAGCCATCCGATTGCTGGTATTTGATATAGCGTTTCATATAAGAGGGTAATGTCCCGCTGAAATTAACCTCCGGCAATTGTTCGGCAATATGAGTCCGATATTCCCAATAAGCTGTCTTCAATTCGTTCAATGCTACAGCCGCATCCACCGATTGTTTCTGCGCCAGATCAATGGCTTGATTCAACGAAAGCCGCAATGTATCCTGTCCGTGTATGGAAGTACCTC
>JBHCAZ010000040.1:0-4349 GCA_041798765.1 Parabacteroides sp.
GGTACGTCATATCACCGTTATTCCCGAAATAGACATGCCAGGGCATAGCCGGGCGATACTTTGCGCCTATCCTGAGTTAGCATGCGATTCGCTAACCTATTTAAATAGCAATGAATTATGTATCGGAAAAGAAGAAACATTTACGTTTTGCGAGAATATATTGAAAGAGGTGATAGCTCTTTTTCCCGGTAAATACATCCACGTAGGAGGAGACGAGGCCAACAGGGATATTTGGGAAAAGTGCTCTTTATGCCAAAAACGTATGCACGACAATCATTTGGGAACGCTCTCCGGGTTACAGAATTATTTTGCAAACCGCATCGAACAGTTCCTCCATAAGCATGGAAAAACCCTGATCGGTTGGGATGAGATCTTAGATGGAGATATTTCCAAACGTGCCGTTGTGATGTCGTGGAGAGAAGAAACAGATGGAGGTAAAGAAGCGCTCCGAAGAGGACATGCCACCATTATGTCGCCTACCAGCCACTGCTATTTGGATTATTATCAAGACAATCCTTTTTTTGAGCCGAGAGGGATCATGGGATATACACCGTTGGAACAAATTTATAAGTATGACCCGGTACCCGCAGAGGAGTATGACCCGGCTCTGTTACTGGGTGTCCAAGCAAATCTTTGGACAGAGTATATCGCTTCCATAGAGCATGCAGAATACATGATTTTCCCTCGTATACTGGCACTTGCCGAAGTCGGTTGGACATATCCGGAATTGAAATCGTATCCGGAATTTAAAGAACGCGTTTTGTCGGCATCCGATTATTTGAAAAATCAAAAAGGGATTCGATCGTTTAATATACGGACAGAAATGGGGCCACGCCCGGAATCATTAATCCCAGTAAAAAGTCTGGCCAAAGGAAAAAAAGTGACCTATCTATCTCCTTATCAAGAATTTGTCGGATCAAAAGAGGCGATATTAACCGACGGATGGTTAGGGAATTGGAATGCAAACGGCAATCGATGGCAAGGTTTCGGTGGAAATATGGATGTGGTTATTGATTTAGAACGAATAACTGATATTCAAGCAGTAATAGCCTCTTTTCTTTTTGTACCGACTGCCGGCGAATATCTTCCGGATAACGTAGAGGTTTCATTTTCCGATGACGGGAAAAACTATCGTCCGGCATACGCACAAGAAATACAGTCCGATTATACGATCAAATATCATATTTATCCTTATGGATGGACCGGTCAGGATAAAACGAGATATATCCGTTTCCATGCGACCAAACCAATTACATGGGGAAATATCCTTTGTGATGAAATTATCGTAAAATAATATATACAAGGATATGATATAATAAACGACAAGAAAACAATTGGTTTTTGTAATTTATAATATATAGCTTCATGAAAAAAATAGTTTACAAATCTTTTTTATCTTTTATGTTCTTTCTCCTGTGGGCAATGTTGCAAATCGCAACAGCACAAGAAACGGCATGCTATCCGCTCTTGAATCAAAAAAGTTGGAACCAGATACTGGAAGAAAGCACCTATAAATGGCATCCGCCCTACACCATCAATTTACTCATACATCCGGTTCATTCACCTGATTGGATTTACGTAAATCCGTCGCTGCTCGTATCGCGCCGTCGCGTAACAGAAAACGTGTCTACTACAGATGAAAAAAAGGTGAGAGAAGCGATTGGACAGGAAGATCTAACCGTCTTATTCGCCTTTGATGAGCCGGCATTCATTCCGGATTTCAGGTTGACAAATTTCAAACTGGAAGAAAATAAATATCCGATAGCAACAGCCGACTTTTTTGCAAATGACCTGTATTATCAAATCGAATACGTTTCTACAACTTTAGATTCAGTGCAAACGATTTTAAACGTACACGTTGCTGTAACCAACGAAAGTGAGCAGACAAAGACCGCTCATGTATGGACAAAAGTAGGTTATTACCCCGAAAACAAGCTCTTTGCCTACCATTATATTCCTTATAACTGGACAGCGAAAAACTGGCTTCCCTATAAAGGTCTTTCCATGGATCATAATAGGTTATACAAAGGAAGTCAGATCATTGGCGAAGTTGGTTCCGATAAAATGCATCTTGAATGGGATTCTTTAAAACAATATACCGATCGACAATATGAAAATCTATTATACCCGCAAGTATGGTACGGATCCGGTTATGCTCTATCTGAATATCGGATCAAAGAAATGCAGGATGTAATTCATGCCTTTCAGGAACTTCTACCGGGAGAATCGACCTCCTTTTCATTCAAATTGTTAGTCAATGACCAAAAGATAACTGCTTCTCACGAAGATTTGTTAGTCCGTTTGTCTGAAAAAGAAATCAAACAGAAAGCTAAAGCCGATTTTCAAAAGCAAATGAATCCTTCGAAAATAACCTCCGTAGATTTCAAAAGCGGCCAATGGAGCGATATATTGACAGAATTACAATTAAACACGTTGCAGCTTCTCATAAAATATCCGGGCAAAACGATGTATCAACCGGCTCAAGGAGGCAGTTCGGAACGATTCTACGTGTGGGTATTCGAAGCGGTACAGATGTTACATCCTCTATTAAGAACCGGACAATTCGAGGCTGTTAAAAAAGGATTGGATTATATTTTTGCATTACAAGATGCCGGCTATCCACCAATCGGTCGTTTTACCACAACAGAAGGGGCTATCGGGACTACGGGACCAAGATGGGCTAATACGACCGGAATGGCATTGGCGCTTGCTTGCGATTATTATTTATACGCAAAAGATATGCCATTCATACAACAGTATTTATCTAAAATTCTGAAAGCCTTGCACTGGATTTCCGGAGAGGTAAGCGCCACCCGAAAACTGAATCTCGACGGTTCACGCCCTTTAACCTATGGACTCATGCCCTTTGCTGTCGCTTCCGACGGAGATCAAGGCTATTTTGTCAGTGCTACAGATATTTTTACTTTTTGGGGTTTTGAAAAGGCAGTTCTGCTCTTGGAAAGTCTGAAACATACCGAAGCAAAAAGGATGCGGATTGAATTGGAAAAATACCGGAACGACCTGTTAGTCGCTATCCGGCACTTGGCGCAACCTAATGGATATATTGACCGGAAAATCGCATTGGAAGACCAAGATATACGAGAGGCTACTAAATTTATCAATACAGACATTATGGCGCCCATTGCAACGATTGGCATTATCGAACCTCAAAGTGATCTTTTCCGGAAATATATCTCTTATTATGAAAACCATGTTGCTTCCGATTATTTCATGGGACAAATGGACCGGGACATTTTTTACATCATACAATGTGAACATTATTGGCAACCCATTTATTTAAGGTTAGGCGAATGGAAAAAAGCATTTATGACATTGCAAACTTGTTTAAAGTATGGAATGACGCCGGATACGCATCAGACACAAGAACGTTTCTCAAAAAGAGATCCGGCTTTTGCTCCCTGGCAACCTAACGGAAGTGGAAACGGCAGTGTGATCGATATGATTTTGAATGCGCTTTATTTTGAAATGCAAGATGAAGCCATCGTACTCGGAGCTGTACCTTTCGAGTTTCTTTCCCGAAATGTACATTCTTCCATGCAAAATCTGTATACATTAACGGGTAAAATTTCTATGCGCATAGAAAAAATGGATGCTAACCGTTGTTTACTTACACTGTCTACTGATAATATGTTCCCTTCAAGAATACGCATTCCGGACTATTTCCACGCGGTACCGGAAGATCCAAGCATCCACGAGATCGAAAACGGAGTCTTTAAGATACCAGAAGAGGCAAAAAAACTAAGGTTCAATTTAAAGCGCTAAACCGATATATCTGACGCACATAGCAGTATTGAAACGACCTATAATAGCGTGTCATTATCTCACAAAATGGCATGCTATTATAAAAAACACTCATAAATATTTGCTTTATTCAAAAAGGTTGTATATCTTTGCACTCGAAATCAAACAAATGGTTGATTTATATCGCGGAGTGGAGCAGTGGTAGCTCGTTGGGCTCATAACCCAAAGGTCGTAAGTTCGAGTCTTGCCTCCGCAACAAAAATTCAGTGAAAAGAAGGTATCTAAAAAGGATGCCTTCTTTTTTTGTGACTGGTAGCCGTTTTATGTACCATTTATTAAGGACCAGTCTAAAAATCATGTGAATATATTAAGAAGATCATACAATATAATGTAGATCATCTAAATAGAAAAAACCTATTCTTATACATCTGAAAGAATCATTTCGGATGATCACTTATCGGCTGATGAAATGATCCACGAACTGAATAAGTTATTGAATTCGTTATAAAAAATACCATCTGACAGTACTCAGGACCTGTTTCAATATCCATAAAAAACACTTTCCGTTTAGAAACAATTTTTATTCA
>JBHCAZ010000041.1:0-2673 GCA_041798765.1 Parabacteroides sp.
ACATCGGTGAAATTCAATACCGATAAGGCACGCTGGGTAATGTGGACACTGCAATACGAAGGAACGCATAATACGGCGGGACATCTCAGCATGAATGCATTGATGCCCGCCCTCTCTTTTCGGATCGGAAATCATGTCTTTTTGTCGGGTATGCTGAATTATGCCTGGAATATGGATGACATGCAGTATGTCCCTCGTTTATCTTATCTTAATTCCCGACCTTTTTTGATCGGGCGGATGGACCAGAAAACATATGGGATGACACTGGATGTACAAGTAAATGTGACGCCTGATATTTCTTTGCAATTATACGGTGCTCCTTTTACTTCTACAGCGCGTTTCAGCGAATTTAAAAGAATGACGGATGCTTCCGCCGACGATTATGCGAATCGGTTTCAAATGATTCCGGCTTCGGAGGCCGGAAAATGGCTGGAGAATCCCGATTTCAGTTTCAATGAATTCCGGTCTAATTTTGTAGCACGTTGGGAGTATATGCCGGGATCAACCCTTTATTTTGTATGGGAACACCGGATGAGCGACAGGCAGGACCGCTATGTATCCGGATGGGGAGATAATTTAGAACAGATGTTCGGACAACCTGCTGTCAATACGTTTATGGTCAAATTGAACTATTGGTTCAATTTGTAAGGGATGTCTCACGATTAATCAACCACAGGTGGCTGATTATATGTTCGAAAAAATATGTTATTTTCGCACACAAACAAATAAAAGAACTGAAAGATGTTTTCAATTTCCGATAAATATGACAATCGTTTTATTAGGCGACAAGACCGATTGCTTGATGAAAAGGCGGCATCCGATTTATTGCAGAAAGGAGAATATGCGATCCTTTCGATGGTTGAGGATAGAGAGGAAACTCCGGCCGGATACGGGATACCCATCAGCTATGTATGGGACGGTAAAGATGCAGTCTATTTTCATTGTGCCCCCGACGGACACAAACTCAAATGCCTTGCCCTCTATCCCGCAACAACGCTCACGGTGGTAGGCAACACGCAGGTAATACCCGACAAGTTCACTACAAACTATTCAAGTATTGTGGTGCGAGGTAAAATTGTCAGAGGGCTGTCTGAAGAAGAACGTATGTATGCGTTGTCGCTGATTTTAGACAAGTATGCCCCACACGATAAAGAAATCGGACTGAAATATGCTGCAAAATCTTTTCATCGCACTGAAATATTACGAATGAACATCGAAAGTATCTCTGGAAAAGCAAAGGCTGTCGGCGGCATCGTTACTCAATCCGTAAAACACACGCACGGAAAAGAAGCGTAACGAATCAACGGAAGTAACATTGTCCGTTACGCTTCGCTATCGTTTTATTTTAAAATATACTCTTTCAAGGCATCGACGTAAGATTCGAATGCCTGGCGTCCGACAGGGGTCAAATGGCAGGTCGTACGTGGCTTCTTTCCGACAAAACTTTTTTCTACCTTGATATAACCGGCTTCTTGCAGCTTATCAATCTGTATACTTAAATTTCCGGAAGTAGCCTCTGTCTTTTCTTTCAAATAGACGAAATCCGCTTCTTCTCCCGAAATGAGTATCGACATGATGGCAAGCCGTAACTGTGAATGTAATAATGGATCTAACTCTCTCATGCCTTTTTCATGTATTGGTGCATAATGTGTCCGGGTATAATCATTATCAATACGAAGATAATGGTAAATAGAGGAAGTTGTTCGATTCGCCCGTCGATGAACGGGAAAATGAACGAAAGAACGATGCCGATGGAGGCACAAATGACCAATGGTTTGAATTTGGCTACCAAACCGGTTAGTGTGGCTCCTGTACTCATCAATAAGGAGATGATAAATAGAATTTGGATGGGGAGTGCAAAGGCTATGACGGATACAAGCAAACCGATTGATCCGATAACCATCCAAATGTATCCGATAATACGGTCGATGTAATTTTTTACGCCGGTCTGCTCCTGTTTCCTGTTGACGAGGAAGGTGATGGGGCCGGCGGTGAGCGGAAGCAAAAACCATAGATATTGTATGTGAGGGGCATAGGCAAAAACAGATAAATACCATATTAACAGGGTGACACATACGGTGGCATATCCCCAAATTAACATGGGGTAGGCTGCTAATTTATTGTTCCGCTCTTTCGTTTCTTGAATCATACGGGTGATGAGTTCCAAACTCTCTCTCTCAGAAATTTTCTTGTCTTCCATAAAACGTTCCTTTCTTTAATTTTTTTTACTTGTTAGCAAATAAGTTTATAAAATAAACAATAAGTGAATAAAAAAAGCAGGTAGAAGTGCGCCTTTTCTTTCCTGCACGATGCAAATATAGATAAGTTTATTTTATAAACAAAATTATTTTGCTAAAAACGATCATTTTCTTTCAAGAACTGTATGTTAAAGAAAAAATAGGTCTAAAAGAAGGCAATTAATGCCCCATTCTGGAAGTGTCTACTTCTTTGTTTTTTTTCTGCTTATAGTTTCCAAACTTGTAAATGACAGACAAGGAGGCATTCGTCCAATCCTGACACACATCCATTATGAAATTTTGATTTCCTTGTGTGGAACGGGTATTGAAATGACGGTTGGTCAGGTTTTGCCCAGTTACTACTACCTGCCATTTTTCGTTGGAGGATGCCCAACGAAGCGAAGTGTTTAGCGTAAACATCCTTTTTATATCATAT
>JBHCAZ010000042.1:0-30158 GCA_041798765.1 Parabacteroides sp.
ATCACATTTTTCCGGATCGTTCAACCAAGTAAGCAACTCTCCTTCTTCGAGCATCAATTGCCGGGAAATACGTTCCGCCAACTCATTTTTCAATCGGAGATTATTGAATGTCAGCTTAACGGCTGTCTGATGCCCCCGGCGTAACCGGTTCAATAATTCCCAATTGGTCGTATTCGGAGAAATGGCATAACGACCGGTAAGTAGATGGTCGGGATAACCAACCCACTCGGCGATATAGCGGAAACCATCCATACGTTTTCCGGCTGCCGAATCCGTCAATTGACGGCATAGTTGATCAAAATCCGTTTCCCGATCAATATATACATATGCAGTCTCTTTCGGGAAATAGGCCGGAGCCCATACCTGCCGATAGGCATATAGTCCGATTCCCGCAAGCAACAACACAAGTGTTCCAATCGCACCTGCCCAAATAGATCGTTTTCTATTTTTTTGTTTCATACCATTTCCAAAAATCTGAATATCAGAATTCGACAGCAAAAGTAACATCTTTTCTGAAAAATATAAACAAAATGCTTTGGGGAATCCAAAATATAAACATATCTTTGCAGCGCTATTCAAGAGAATACATGCGATCTGAGGAAGTGTGGGTGAGTGGCTGAAACCAACAGTTTGCTAAACTGTCGTACGGGTAACCGTACCACGAGTTCGAATCTCGTCGCTTCCGCTTCGGAAAAATTGAATATCAAAGGGGCTGTGTCAAAAACAATTGGCACAGCCTTTTAAGTTATACAAACATCAGAAAAAGAGTTCCGGACAAACAAAAACGTTTCGGGCAGCTTTTTCTTGTATTTTCATCTTTTTTCAAAAAAAGCGATATGGTAGAACATCCCGTCAGTTTTGTTTCTCTTGGTCCGGGAGATCCGGAACTGATCACCGTAAAAGGGTTGAAAAGGCTGCAAGCGGCCGATATCATCTATTGCCCTTCCACGCTCCTTCCCAATGGAAAAACTGCATCACGGGCAGCCCGTATTCTACACGAATCCGGCATTGAAGAGGCTAAAATCAATCTCTTTATACTTCCGATGCACAAAGAGCGAAACGGTGCCCAGCAAGCATACGATCAACTGCTCCTACAAACGATCACCAGCTTCGAAGAACGAAAAAAAATTGTGATTGTAGCCGAAGGAGATGCCGGTTTCTATTCGTCCATCCAATATGTTTACGACCGGCTGCTCCGAAGGAACATACCGGTCGAACGCATTGCGGGTATCCCAGCCTTTATTGCAGCCGGAAGCGTTGCCGGGCTGCATATTGTCAAACAAGAGGAACAACTGTTGGTTATTCCAGGTACAGCCACGCCAACTTATCTTTCCGAAAAATTGGAAGAGGGAAAAATCATTGTGATCATGAAATTGTCTCAATGTTCCGATGCTATACGAAACTGTATCGACGCGCATCCGGAAAAGACTTTTCACTATTTTGAAAATATAGGTACGGAACAGGAATTTTATACCTCCGACCGGTCAAAAATTGCCACGAGATCATTCCCCTATTTTTCGTTGCTGATCATCCAATAACCATCTACCTGTTTACATATGCATCGAAATACAAGCATTTGGTAATGGCATCCCGATAGAAAGCCGTCTCCTTATATTGCGCAAGCGTATTAAAATAGGCTCGCGTTTTTTCCGGCAATAAAATCTTTTCAAGAGAATACTCCTTTTTATAGGAGCGTTCCAATTCATTTTTGGCAAGAGCAAACAGGATCCGTGCTTTCAACTCATCGTCGGTGGCTTGTCGGAGTGCTGCTTCTAAATAGATACCGGCCACATCAGTCGTATTGTGGAAAGATGCAGGTATGTAGACAAAGAAAAGCCCATCGGAATTATTGGCATATCCATCGTACGTCTCTTCTTCGTCATAGCAACAGAACATTTCCGAATGAAAACGATTATTCATGCCAAAGCGCAGATAATGGCGAAAATATCCGGTTGTAGAAACGTTGTAGAAAAAGTTTCCGATCAGGTAATTTGCTTTGGCTGCCAGATCCGACTTTTCTTTCGCTATCTTTTGCAATTGAAGCAAAGCTTCCGTTACCTCTTTTTCTTGCATCTGTTTTTTGATAAACGGAAATTCGGCAAGGTAATCATCACGCATGATTTCCGTTTCCAGACCGCTATACCACACACGTATATTATTTCCAAAAATACGCTCCGACACAGTTATGCGCGGTTGTTCGGTTTTAAAACAAGCATAGGCCGCCGCGAAATTCCCTTTTGTCAGATAATGCGTTCCATAAAGCATATTGAACGAATGATCATTCAAACTTTCGGACAACCAATTTTCCGTTTCATTTTTATTTTTCTTATTATAAAAAGTTTTCAGATTGTCGAGCAGTTCTTTCTGCAAATAATGCTCCATATCCGAAAGGGTATTATGTACCAAAAATGCTTTGGCATAGTCCCCTTGCAAGAAGTAGCGATTTGCCAATATATGGAGAAACGTTTGGTTATTCCGGTTCGTCCGGTCCAATTTATCTCCGTATTTCGCACTGATAACGCGTTCTGCCTCCGGTGTAATTTTTGACAACTCAGCCAAATAGAGATGCGCTTCTATAATTTCTTTTTGCCGTACATAGGTTGGATCGGAAGCGGTAATCTGCTCCATATATTGCCGGGCTTGCACAAAATCTTTTCGCAGAAAAGCAAGGTAGGCCGTCGTTAAGTTCCAGAAATCCTTTTCATGGGCCGTTCGGGTGATCTTAGCCGACAACGTAAAGGAGGCGTTTAAGAAGTCTTTGGAATGCTTATCCGTTACAATCGGATAGCGTTTATCCGTGCCTTGTAACAGATACGAATATGTATTAAACAACACCTCCCTTTCAATCGAATTGATGGCACGTACCATCAAAACTTTAGCTTCGATAGCATCGGGAGCCTCTGCTGCTATTTCTTCCAATCCATTCAACGGATTATTGAAGTTT
Source organism: Parabacteroides sp. (assembly GCA_041798765.1). Taxonomy (GTDB): domain Bacteria; phylum Bacteroidota; class Bacteroidia; order Bacteroidales; family Tannerellaceae; genus Parabacteroides. Next base: position 2,945 of record JBHCAZ010000042.1, read on the forward strand.
TTAAATGCCAACATAAACAAAAGCGACCTGCGTTCCTCATCCGTCCGCAAAGTCGACAACAATTCTGCCGTATTCAAAGGCTCTTTCGATTCATTTCCCAGACGTTCATTGTTGTGAATCAAGAATAAGGAAGCATACGACGTCTCTTTCAGGTCATTGGCATACGAAAAAACCTTCACAAAATCGGCCGAAGCCTGTTGAACGTTTCCCAAACCGTAAAGAGCGCCTGCTTTCTGGCTAAGGGCATAGTAATACATCTCCGGCCTGTAGTCGAGTGGTTCGACATATGTATCAAAGAATGAAACGGCTTCCTGATATTGACGGTTGTAATGGGCTAACCGTACCAGTTGGTAACCGTAGCGCAATTTTAATTCCACATCCTTTTCAGCATTCCAACTGCGCGAAAGGACATTGACCGCTTTCGTATAATCCAGCTCCGACACTTCTTTCAGTCCGCTCTCTTCCGGCTCATAATACCATTCACTCTCTTTGGTTATAAGCATGTAGGGTTCAAGGTACTTGGCATAAGCCAAATAAAGGAGTGCCTGTTTATGCCGTTTCACGAAATCGGGTGTAACAAACGACAACTGTTCATCGCCTGCCTTACCGCCTTTCACCAGTGCCTGTATATCCTTCCGACCGGATTTTATAACCAAATAGTAGGTCTTTTCATAGTCGAGACCAAGATACGCCTGCCACTCCTCGATATTGGCATTACGTGCCACCCATTGCGGATGCTGGCTACGATAAAATGCGTTGTCATAACTCAGCAGGAACGAGGCATAACGCGGATCTTTTATCAATTCCTGCGAAAAGACGTTGCAATATTCAAAATCAGCTTCATACCATGTACAAGGCTGCATGGTATATACAATACCCGTCCAAAACAGGAGGAACATAAAAATCATTCGTGTTTTCATCTTAGTTTAAATCATTTATAGAATAGCGTTTTAAAAATCCTTCACTCAAATGAAAATAGACGACTCCGTAATCGCGATCTATTTTCTGATGCAGATAACGTTTGGCTTCTGCCAGCAACTCGGGGGTTATTTCCTCTATTTTAATCGTGAATCCTTTATTGATATACAATCCGTGTAAAAAACAGTCTTGCATCACTTCAAATCTGTTCTCCGCCGTTTGACGGAAAGCGGGTTCTCGCAAGTCAAAGGCTGTCAATCCGTTGATTAATTTTTTATGACCGAGATGATTGGTTACAATGCCCCATGAATAAAGCGGCAAAGAGACGTCAAAAGTCAACGGATATGCGTTAATCGTTTTCGTATAGGCTTTCAACATCGGAATATCCAATATCGAATTGGCGGTAGATTCGCCGGTCGGATCGGAAGTGGCATAACACATCAAGTATCCTTTGTCGACAGGTGGAACCCCGGTTATAGCCTTGTCTTTAATCTGATGCAGACGCAACGTACAGGATATTTTCTTATCCGTTTTTTCATGTAAGATTCGAAGAAAATGAAAATATTTCTCTTTGGTTTTCGGAGTCCAGTCGCAATCGATATTGATTTCGCGAATTTCCGGCAAGCGGTTGACTGTTGCTATTTCTTGAATCAGTTTATCGATCCGCTCGACCAAGTCGGCTATTTGATCGTCGGACACATATAAAAAGGTACGGTTTGTAATAAATACGGCAGGCACGTATTCGGCTGGTAACCCACCCGGATCAAAACGTTTTATCTTAGCTAAAGGCACTGGCTCTCCTCCTTGCATGTCGACATCGAAAAGACGGATAAACAACCTCCGGCAAGATAACGCAGAAAAATAACGCTGTTCGGTCTCTCCGAAAGATACATCCGTTTTCCAATAATAAAAATCAATCGGATGTTTTTCATCTTTCCGGCAACTGAACATCAGCAAGCAAAGCAGGATCAGACAAATGAGGCGTTTAATTTTCATTTGAAATCTATCATTATGATCGACAACAAATATATATATTATTCGACCATATTCAAAACGATATACTGTTAAAAAAGACCTGTCGGCCGAATAAAAAACAACATTGTTTTTTCAAGCGGAAAAATCCGGCTCATTCGTTAATCTTTACTAAAACATGCGAATTGGTCGGCATTTCTCCTCCAATGGCTTGTTATATTTGTAAAATACAATCAGATAAGTAACATTATGAAGTCAGACATTGAAATAGCAAGAGAGGTACCTTTGAAAAAAATAAAGGAAATAGCCGGTTCGTTAGGTATACCCCGTGAAGAGGTGCAGAATTACGGTCGGTACATCGCCAAGTTACCGATTCACCTGATCGATGAAGAAAAAATCAAACAACATCATTTGATTTTGGTGACAGCCATCACCCCGACAAAAGCCGGAATCGGAAAAACAACGGTATCCATTGGTTTGTCTCTCGCATTGAACAAAATAGGGAAAAAGGCAATCGTTGCCCTGCGGGAACCCTCGTTAGGACCTTGTTTCGGCATGAAAGGAGGTGCTGCCGGAGGAGGTTATTCGCAGGTACTGCCGATGGAAAACATCAATTTGCATTTCACGGGCGATTTTCATGCCATCACATCGGCCCACAACATGATCACGGCTTTGTTAGACAACTATATCTACCAAAACCGCCATTCATGCGAAGGGCTGAAGGAAATCAAATGGAAACGGGTACTTGATGTCAACGACCGCAGTTTACGCAATATCGTCTCCGGATTAGGGGGGACTGCCAACGGAATACCTGCAGAAACGGGATTCGACATTACCCCGGCATCCGAAATCATGGCGATTCTTTGCCTCGCGACCGACCTCGACGACTTGAAGCGCCGGATCGGGAATATCCTGCTCGGATACACATACAGCGACCAGCCTTTCACGGTAAACGATTTAGGAATTGCCGGTGCCATCACCGTTTTATTAAAAGATGCACTGCTGCCGAATATCGTGCAAACGACCGAACACACACCGGCTTTTGTACATGGTGGCCCGTTTGCCAACATCGCCCACGGATGCAACTCGGTATTAGCTACGAAAATGGCTTTGACTTTCGGCGACTATGCGATTACGGAGGCCGGATTCGGGGCAGATCTGGGAGCGGAAAAATTTTTCGATATCAAATGCAGAAAAGCAGGGTTGACCCCGAAGCTGACGGTGATTGTGGCTACCTCGCAAAGCCTCAAACTACACGGAGGGGTTGCAGAAGACAAGATCAAAGAGCCGAACAAAGAAGGATTGCAGAAAGGTTTTGAAAACTTGGATAAACACATCGAAAACATGAAAAAGTTCGGACAAGAGGTCATTGTCACTTTCAACCGGTACACGACAGACACGGAGGAAGAGATCGAACTTTTAGCCCAACATTGCCGGAGTATCGGCGTCGGGTTTGCTGTGAATAATGTGTTTGCCGAAGGAGGTGAAGGAGGTATCGAACTGGCAAAATTAGTGGTCGACACGATCGAAAAGAAACCAGCCGTTCCGCTGAAATACATCTACGAGCAGGAAGATCCGATCAAAACAAAAATCAATAAAGTAGCGCAAAATATTTACGGAGCGGCTTCGGTTGTCTATACCACACTGGCGGATAAGAAATTGAAGCAAATCGAAACGTTAGGTATATCCCACTACCCGATCTGTATTGCCAAGACACAATATTCGTTCTCATCCGATCCGAAAGCGTATGGCGTAGCCAAAGATTTCGAACTGAAAGTGCGCGATGTGATCATCAATAACGGCGCAGAAATGATTGTGGTCGTCATGGGCGAAATCATGCGTATGCCCGGGTTACCGAAAGATCCGCAGGCAAAACGGATTGATATTGTCGACGGCCTGATCGAAGGTTTAAGCTAAGTAGCCGGATATTCAAGGAAAAACACAGGCAAACAGCCTGTCCGAATAATAAAACAACGCCTGTCCTTAAAAAGACAGGCGTTGTTTTGTTAGCTTCCGGCAAGCATTTAAAAACGCCTTTCCACTTGTAAAGTGAAATATATAATTGCCTGATATATAGTATAAGCGTATCTTTATTCCGCTGCCACCCGCATGAAATGCTGCTTGAAAAAGAGAATATGATACTCGATCGAATTTTTCCAATAGGCGGCATTATGCACACCAGGACGAACTTGAAATTCGTGGTCGATATTATATTTCAGCAATTTCTTATGGAAATCGTTGTTTACTTCAAAAAAGAAATCGCTGTATCCACAGTCGATGATCAGCGCCAACTCTCCATTTTTCAACCGGTCGATCTGGTTTATCGCCGTATGTTTTTCCCAAATCTCCCTATTTTCGTGTTCTTTACCCAATTGCAGACTCATCTCCCAATTGTTCGGGAAAGGACGGATATCGAGCCCTCCACTGGTACTGCCGGCAGCGCCAAACACCTCTTTATGTCGGAAAGCCAAAAACATGGCTCCATGACCACCCATGCTCAACCCGGAAATGGCACGTCCTTTCCGGTCTTTTACTGTAGGATAATGACTGTCTATATATCGGATCAACTCGTCTGACACAAAGGTTTCATAACGATAAGAGGAGTTTTTCGGACTATCCCAATACCAACTGTTTTTACCGTCCGGACAGACGAAAATCAACTGATCCCGATCGGCTATATCTTTCAGCTCCGGCTTCATTCCCAACCAGGATCCGGCATTTCCGCTATAACCGTGCAACAGGTAAATAACCGGTTTCGGCGATGTCTTTTTGTCATCCGGAGAGATGACGATTGTCTGCACTTTTACGTTCATCGTTTCGCTATAGACCCAAACCGTATCGACAACCGCTCCCTGCACGTTGCTCAATAAAAAGAAAAGCAATAAGAAAATAGTTAATTTCGTTTTCATTTTTCACATTTCATTACATTCAAAGACAAAAATAGCGCTTATTCGGCTGTAATTCAAACAACGATCTAAAAAAAACGGAATTGATTTCTTTATTTTTTCAACAGTCGGAAAGGAATATCGGCAAAAACGATTTTTTCATACGGATCTTTTTCGCCGTATTCGAATAGCAGTCCGATCCGTTCGCCTGATAATCGGACCAAATCGGAATATGCGCTCGGACCGGCATACACTTCGTAAGCATAGGGCCATGTCTGCCCGCAATCCTCACTCAAGCGGACCGTCATTTTTTCACGCTTATCCACCGATGCCGGGTTTGAAAATAAGATACGCGCATCTATTTGCCCGTCTGCCATATAATTCAATGTACTCCCCTGACAAACAGGCTCGATCAATTCCGGCAAATAGAAGAGGTCGGAGACGGTGGCTCCTCCATCCGTACTGATCACGGCCGACCGCGATCGGCTCTCCTCCCGATTATAATTCCGCATATTCAACATCAAATCCCCGTTGGGCAATTCGACCACAGTGCTCTCGTTACCTCCATGCCTGCGCAAAACGCCTCCGATCTGCCAACTTTCGCCTGCATCATCCGAATAAATCAGATGCGAATGGAAAGTCTTCGTTCCGGCTACCATGTGATTGGCTGGAACGACAATCCGACCTTTATGTTTTTGCCTCTGCAACTGAATGGCATGACAGGGCCCGGTAGCATACCATGTCCAATCCTTTTTTTTCACCGAAGTCGTAAGTTCAACCGGAGCCGACCAGTTTTTCCCGTCATCGACCGAAGAGAGGAGATAGACTCTGCGGGTATCCCGACTGGTTCCTGCAATAATCTGCGACTCGTGGTCTTCTCCCAGATTGCCACATGCAAGCAAGAGGATTTTCCCCGTGACCTCTTCCACCACCGGCGTGGGATTCGAACAGGCGCGATCGCCATCATCCCATACGACAATCGATGCTCCCCATGTTTTTCCGCCATCTTCCGATCGTTTCAAAACCAAGTCTATATTCCCCGTATCCGAACAACTGTTTTTCCGGGCTTCCGCAAAAGCGAGCAATGTCCCCGCTTTAGTCTTGATAATGGACGGAATACGAAAACAGGCATATCCGTTTTCTCCTTTCTGGAAAACGGTTGTCAATTCGGTCTGTTGCCCATACACAGTACATGCTGCCACACATTCAATCAAAGACAAGACCATCCAAAAATATTTCCACCGTCTCATTTGCGATTCGTTTTATCCGATTCGTTCACTTTCCATTCAAGTACTCCGCCCGACTCGCCTTCCTGCAACTGGACCAACAATCTCAATGCGGTAGTCTGGACCGGAACAAAATCGACCGAATTATAACAGTCTTTCTTACAGCCGTATTCTCCGGACGTTTGTACATCCGTCCAGTTATTCCCCGATTTATATTGTATTTTCCAACGGGCCGGCACCCGATAATTTCCGTCGTAATGATCGAAATCCAACCAATATACCTGCACATTGTGTACCGTTTCACTTTTTTCGAAAACATATTCGATCGCCTCCTGCGAGCCTTCTTTTAACCAGAAATACCAATACGGTTTCGACAGGTCGTCCGAACCGGCCGGGTCCCATTGATCGTTGACCCCGTAACAGTCCTCCCGTCGTTCGGAAGCTATTCCATCCTTTTGAATCGGTGCGCTTACCACCGTATACGAGCGGGCTTTAGAGGCGATGGTTGGTTCCGGTGTCGGACGGACATAATCGGCCGATGCAGCAATCCAGACTGCCATTTCGTTTTTTCCTCGGTTGTTCCAAGTTGAATAAGGAATCATTTTTACCGCAACGTCCTTTTCAACGACCATGCCGTTTCCTTTATCGCGCTCCAGTTCTTTCACGGTTGTACTCAATTCCATAATGCCATTCAGTTTTTCCGGTTCATACCGGCACGTAAAAAGGGCCTCTTCCGGCAAATATTTGTTGAAAACATGCCGGTCAGGCAGATCGGCTCCTTCCAGACAATACACGACAGGCCCCCGTTCGACGGCCAACAGTCCTTTATCGGCCCGTACTTTTTCATGTGCTTTTACCCGGCGTACCTCCATCGGCATCTTCAGTTCTACCCGGTCTCCGGATTGCCATTTCCGTTCGAGAGTCAAATAGCCTCGATCAAGAGACGGGTTCATGTGTTCATTATTCACGGAAACAACATATTGCTGTTCCGGCGTTTTCGTATAAATATACAAATCACTTCCCGGAATCGGCGTTTCTCCCGTCCATCCCGGAAGACGCAGTTTCAATTTGAAATCGACCGGCCGCTCTACTTCGACCGTCAACGTCACATGGCCCTCCCAAGGATATGCAGTCTCTTGTACCAAAGTGAGCGTATCCGCTCCCAACACCACTTCGCTCCGACTGCCGATATACAAATTCGTATACACAGAATGTCCCTGTGTGGCATACATATATTTAGGAACAGAAGCCATAAAGCGGGTTACGTTTCCCGGACAACAGGCACATCCGAACCAAGGCGCCCGTTCGTGTTGCCCCATCGATTCCAACGGGTTATCATAAAAGAACAAATCGCCGCTCAACGACACGCCGGAAAGGACGCCATTATAAAGCGCCCGTTCCAGTACATCTACGTATACGGCATTGCCGGTTGCCAAAAACATCCGTTGGTTCCAATACACATTCGCAATCGAAGCACAAGTTTCGCAATAAGCATTCTGATTCGGAAGTTCATACGCCGGGCCAAACCCTTCTCCTTGCGCTCTTGAGCCGATACCTCCGGTAATATACAGTTTCTTTGTCGCCATATTTTTCCAGATACGTGAAATCGCCTGAAAATAAGCAGTATCATTTGTCAAAGCTGCCACATCCGCCACGCCGGAATAGAGATAGCCTGCCCGTACAGCATGCCCGACGATCTCGTCTTGTTGCAAGATCGGCATATGATCCTGGCTGTATGCGCTTAAGCGATGACCATCGGTACCTCTTCCCGTCTCCTCCACAAAATACTTCGCCATATCCAAGTATTTCCGATCTCCTGTTGCCCGATACATTTTCACAAGTCCCATTTCGATAATCGGATGTCCGGATGGCACATGCTTCTGCCCCTCGTTCGGTCCGAAATCTTTACAAATCAGATCGGCATTCCGGATAGCGATGTCGAGCAGATTTCGTTTTCCGGTAGCCTGGTAATGCGCCACAGCCGCCTCATATAAATGACCGCTATTATAAAGCTCATGACTGTTCAGTTTTTCCCAGCGTTTTGTCCCCCACCAGCGGTTCAGACGCTCGCAGCGGTTGGTCACGCAGGTCGTCAAGTAACCGTCCGGTTCCTGAGCCGCCCCAATCAGGGAGATTACACTGTCCAAATAAACATCCAACTGCCGATCGTATCGGATGGCAAGCGAATAAGAGGCCCCCTCTATAATCTTGTACGGATCGGTATCATCAAACGGAAAATCCCCTTGGTGCTCTCCTTTTATCAGCCCGCCCGCCAATGCAAAATTGTCAAAACGGCCATTGATTTCACATTGTTTAAATGCAGAGGGAATAGAAACCGTACGATTTACCTCTATGCGAGGCAACCAGAAATGATCCGTAAGACGGATCGATGTAAAAGGAACTTCCTCGATCGGTTCTTCAGGGCGATGTTCCCGACAAGCCGCCAGCAAGAAAAAAACAAACACAAGTGTCCGATATTTCCACATAAAAGATTTCTTTTTATAAGGTAAAACAAACATTTATTTTATTGATGTAGCGAAGATAGTAAAAACATCAGGAAAAAGCAATTGTATCCCTCCTATTTTATCATATCCATCGGTAAAAATCGATTTTGATTTTTTATGAAAAAACACGACAAAAAAAGCCGGAAAAATTAGTTTGCAACCAAAAATAAGTGTACTTTTGTACCGTTTTCAGAGTACGCTTTTTCAATTCACTCTATTTACGCTTAAAAAAAGAAACAAAACAAAAAGAGAAGAAAAGAAAGAGGCAAAAATGAGAATTACAATCATCTAACATTTAACGTTTTAACACATTATCAACAGAAGGTTGCGAAACCAAACAAAAAAAAGAAAAAAGAAGGATATGAGAACGAATCCATTTAAATTATTAGCTTTGGCACTATGCTTGGTGTTCAGTAGCATAGTAGTTTCTTCATGCAGCAAAGAAGAGAATCCCTTAGACGAAACAAAAGGCAAGGTAAACCTCTCCGGCATCCTGTTCAAATTAGAAGAAGAGCCGTTTGAAACGACAGAAGAAGAGGTGTCTGAAACCAAATCGGGTATGCAATCCGAAACCGAGGATACTTATACGGAAACAATCGATCTCGGCAACAATATGATGGCGGATGTAGTCATTTCAAGAGACAAGGAAGAACCTGTAAAAAGAATGGCAACACGTGCCGTTTCCGATGGAACGACCTATACTTTGCTTGCTTATCAGAACAAAGTATTCAAAGGTTCAGTAACAGGTAGTGTAAGCGGTGGCGTGTTCACCCCGACAAGTTCCAACCCCGCTATTTATTTGGAACCCGGAACCTATTCGTTTGTTTTCTGCAACCAATATGTAACTGTTTCCGGCAATAATTTAACGGTCAGCCGGGAGAATGCGGAATTTGCACGTGTAGGTGTCGTTAATGAGGCTGTTCTCGCCATCAACGAACAAACGATCACCTTGCCGGTCAAACATGCCGGCTCACGGGTACGCATGCAGGTTTCGGCATTCATGCCTTTCGACAACCAAATCAAAGCGACACTCGCCGGAAACATTCCCTCCAGTGTAACATATCAGGCCGATCAGGCAAAATGGGTGATCAATTCGGAAACTTCGGTATCGGACAACTTCACGTTCCCGGCTTCTCAGCTTGGAGGAAGCACTCCTGAACACACGACTTACTACAAAAGTTTCAGTACCGAATACAAATACTTTTTAAATGGAGCATCCGGCCCTAAGCTGCAAGCAACATTCACCGGAGGAACACTCTATCAGAAAAGTATTCCCAATGTACCGATCACCCTATCGACACGAGTCGGGACATTGAAACCCAATGGGTCATACCGCATCGAGATCTTGCTTTATTACAAGCATCTGTATCTTTTCAGCGACGGTACAACCGGCTACTATAACCAGACAAAAAGAGGCGGAGGTACGAAAGACCCGATCGCAATAGTGATCAACGACGATTTAGGAATCGCCATGGCACTGAATGATATACCGACGAATGTGAAGTGGTATAATAATACCGATTATATCAAACAGATGAACAGTACGACGTTCACGGCAGCAACAGCCTATCAGGATATGAACGGCTACCAATGGACATGGAATGCAGACGGAAGTCATGACGGAGTAACAATCAAAGCGAATAGCGACGACTACCCCGCTTTCAAAGCGGCTGCAACGTATGTTCCCGGTGTAGCGGTAACCGGCAGCAACATCGGAAAATGGTATCTGCCAAGCCTTGGAGAATGGACTGAAGTCTTCAAAATCGGATATGGAAACTCGGCGCTGTTGACGAAAACGAACCACGAAGCACAACAAACATACGGCAGTGTCGTAAACAGCGGTATCGACCGGGTTAAAGGAACTGGCATATACGGTAAAAATTATTGGGTCAGTACCGAAATCGATGCACAAAGAGCTGGAAAAATATTCTTCAACGCAATCCTATTCGATTTCCTTTCGCTGAATAAAGACGGAGACAACAGAACAGTATATGTTCGTCCGTTTGTAAGATACAAATAAAGATCGGATTTCATCCGGAAGAAAAACCCAAAAGGATGTGTCGGAAAAACAACCGGTACATCCTTTTTTTCTGTAATCCTTCTGTATTCAAGCATTCCATTGTATATTTGTCAAGTACAAGAAAAACCGATAAGACGAACGATTCTTGTAAACAAATAAATCTAATGATATAGGAAAACGTATGACACAGAGAAGAGATTTCATTAAGCAGCTGCTTGCCGGCAGCCTTTTATTCCCGATGGCCTCGCAGCAGCTATCCGGAAGAACAGCCGACACCTACCGACCGGCTTCTGTAACGCCTGCCGAAAACGCTGAAATACGGATTGCACTGATCGGAAAGGGAGGCATGGGAACATCCGATACACGGACAGCCTTATCGGTCGAAGGGGTCAAATTGGTCGCGGTCTGCGACCTGTACGACGACCGGCTTGAAGAGGCCCGAAAAGAATGGGGCTCCTCCCTCTTCACCACCAAAGACTACCGGGAGATCTTGAAACGTAAAGATGTGGATGCCGTGATCATAGCCACCCCCGACCATTGGCACCAGCCTATAGCCATTGCCGCCATGCAGGCCGGTAAACATGTATACTGCGAAAAACCCGTCATTCATCGCATCAACGAGGCTCGTGCCCTGATAGATGCACAAAAAAGAAGCGGCGTCTGCTTCCAACCCGGCAGCCAGGGCATGGCATCGGCAGGCAACCGGAAAGCACGCCAGTTGGTACAATCGGGTATCATCGGAAAAGTGAATTTCATCGACGGGCAATTCACCAGTGCCCCTAAAAACATAGGCCATTATCCCGTTCCGGACAATGCTTCCGAAAAAACGATCTGGTGGGAACGCTTCTTGGGGAATGCCCCGCGCCATGCTTTCGATGCACAACGGTTCTTTTATTGGCGGAATTGGAAAGATTATGGAACCGGCATCGCCGGCGATTTGTATGTACATGTGTTAGCCAGCCTGCACTACATTACCGGTGCAATAGGCCCGGAAAAGGTCTACACGACAGGAGGTATCCACCACTACACCGATGGCTTTCGAGATACCCCTGATATCATGCTGGGTTATTTCGATTACCCCGACCGCAATCAGATCGGCGCTTTTACCGTACAATTAGGCGCCAACTACGCCGACGGTGTCTCCAATAAATGGGGAAGCATGGATTTCCGCATCGTAGGATCGAAGGGGGCTTTGGATGTAGGATGGAATGAAATCCGGTTAAAAAGCGTCGATCCGATCGACTTCAACCGATTGGAGGCGTTATCACCGATAGGAGAAGGCATCGATGCCCCCCAAAAAATAACAGACAGAGAGGCGCTCTTTTCCGTCGGCGAGGCCTATAAAGGAGGACATTACGACCATTTCAACAATTTCTTTTCCGGCATACGTAACCATACGCCTCTGACGGCCGATGTACTGTTTGCCGTACGTTCGGCCATTCCGGCTTTATTGAGCTTTGAAAGCTATGAACGAGGCAATTCCATCCGCTGGGACGCCGAAAACATGAAGGAAATGTAAAACGGATTGGAAACAGGGCCGAAACGCCGGAAAAGACAAGTTGACAAAAAGAAAGCAGAAGAACAAACAAACGAATGTTTTCTTCTGCTTTCATATCATTTATTCAAAGATTATCCCTTACATTTGTAGCGATATCATTTTCAATTAATCTTAATAAGACATGATCAGGACACAAACGAAAAAAAGCATATATCTATTCCTTCTGTGGAGTGTGATGGCCATCGGATGCCATACGCCGGCTCATCAGAATAAAGAAAATAAAATAACATTCGATTCGCTTCAGGTCGAACAAACGTATCTTCCAAACGAACAGCAAGAAGCCCCCGTTTGTTCCGTCAGCCTGCACCTTACATATCCCGACAAGACGGCCGACCGGGAAGTGTTGAAAAAAATGCGGGAACAGTTCGTCCGCGCTTTTTTAGGAGAAAACTATGAAAACCTTCCTCCCGAAGAGGCTGTCGAAAAATTCACCGCCGACTATATCGATATGTATAAAGGGCTGAAAAACGACTATGAGAAAGAGTTGGGCGAAGCGGTTCCTTCGACATTTTCTTTTAGCGAAACCATCAGCAACCGCATTGAATACAATAAAAACGGACTGATCAGCTACACAGTGCAGGCCGACCGGTACAGAGGAGGGGCGCACGGATCATCCGAACAGATGCACTATGTGCTGAATTTCAAGACCGGAGAAACAGTGACGGAACAAGATCTGTTTATCAATGATTATCAGAAAGAACTGTCGGAGATACTGATCGACCACATCCTTAAAGAAAATCAGGTGGAGAAACCGGCCGATCTCGAAAATCTCGGTTATTTCAGTGTCGAAGAAATTGCTCCGAACAATAATTTTCTGATTCGCGAAGAGGGGATTGTCTATACGTTTAACGAGTATGAAATTGCGGCTTATGCCGTAGGAATCATACAAGTGTATATTCCGTATGACGAAATACGTCATTTGCTGAAAAAAGAAGGACCACTCTCCTACGAAACAGTATCATGAATAACCGGTTTCCCATGTATGATACAAGAATGAGTATGACAGATAAAAATGAACAAATGGACAATCAGACCGTAAACGATCAATTATCGGCGCTGAAAAAATATTTTCCGGGACTGGCTGAAGAGCAGTACCGGCAGTTTGATGCACTGTATGCATTGTATTCCGACTGGAATGCCAAAATCAATGTGATTTCCCGTAAAGATATCGAAAATCTGTACGAACATCATATCCTCCATTCATTGGGCGTCTCCAAGATGTTGCGTTTCAGTCCGGGTTCATCCGTAATGGACCTTGGAACCGGCGGCGGATTTCCCGGTATCCCGTTAGCCATTCTTATGCCAGAAGTGCAGTTTCACCTGATAGACAGTATCGGTAAAAAAATCAAAGTCGGACAAGCGGTTGCCGAATCCATCGGTTTGAAAAACGTCTCTTTTCGGCATTGCCGGGCAGAAGAGGAGAAGGCGCTTTTCGACTTCGTCGTCAGCCGGGCGGTCATGCCCCTCTCCGAGTTGGTGAAAATATGCAGAAAAAACATTCGGAAAGAACAGCAGAACGCACTTCCGAACGGTTTGATCTGTCTGAAAGGAGGCGAGTTGCAGCATGAAATACTGCCGTTCCGCAAGCAAGTGATCACACTCGACCTCAGCACCTACTTCAAAGAAGTATTTTTTCAAACCAAAAAAGTCGTATACATACCGCTATGATTACCGTTCAGACATTTGAATTCAATTATTTTCAGGAAAATACATTCCTGTTATACGACGAAACACGCGAAGCGGTCTTGATCGACTGCGGATGCTGCAACAGGCAAGAGGAGGAACGGTTGAGGCGGTTTATCGAAAGCAATCGATTGACCCTCAAACACCTGCTCTGTACCCACCTGCATCTGGACCATATATTCGGCAATGAATATGTGTTCCGTACATACGGACTGAAACCGGAAGCACATAAAGCAGATATAGAAATGCTGCCTTCTGCCGCTGAACAGGCACAATTATTCGGATTACCCCGTACCTTTGAAGAGGTTCCCGTTGAAAAACATATCATCGGAAACGAAATCATCCGGTTCGGAAACTCGGAATTACAAGTGCTGACCGTTCCCGGCCATTCTCCCGGCAGTGTCGCATTTTACAGTAAAAAAGACGGTTTTGTCGTGGTGGGGGATGCCCTGTTTGCCGGCAGTATCGGACGTACCGACTTATGGGGCGGGAATCAGGAAATCCTGATTGCTGCGATCCGGAACAAAATCCTTTCATTACCTGATGAAACCATCATCTATCCGGGACATGGTCCGGAAACCCATGTCATTGATGAAAAACTGAATAATCCCTATTTATAATAATATACAGAACGAAAGAATATGGACACGAGTAAATTTGTAAACCGCCATGTAGGCATTTCGGCAACAGATATGCCGGAAATGCTTCAAACAATCGGTGTAGGATCTATCGGCGAACTGATAGACAAGGTGATACCTTCCAACATCCGTTTGAAAAAACCATTAAATCTGCCGGAGGCGATGACCGAACGGGAATACGCCGAACATATCGCTGAACTGGCCAGTAAAAACGAAGTTTTCACCAGTTACATCGGTATGGGATGGTATGACACCATCTGCCCCGCTCCTATCCAGCGCAATGTTTTTGAAAACCCGGTATGGTACACCTCTTACACGCCTTACCAGGCCGAAGTATCGCAAGGCCGGTTAGAGGCATTGCTGAACTTCCAGACGGTGGTTTGCGAATTGACAGCCCTTCCGTTATCCAACTGTTCTTTATTGGACGAAGCGACTGCGGCAGCCGAAGCAGCCTCCATGTTTCACGGTACCCGGAGCCGCGAACAGGTAAAAGGCGGAGCCAATACCCTGTTTGTCGATGAAAAAATCTTCGCTTCTACGCTTGCCGTTATTCATACACGCATGAAACCTCAGGGAATCAACGTAGTAACAGGCGATTACAAAACATTCGAATTTACCTCCGACCTGTTTGGAGCCATCGTGCAATACCCCAATGCAGACGGATCGGTAGAAGATTACCGGGATTTTGTCGAAAAAGCCCATGCAAACAATGTCCGCGTAGCTGTGGCTGCCGACCTGATGAGTTTGGTGCTATTGACTCCTCCGGGAGAATGGGGAGCGGATGTCGTATTCGGAAGTAGCCAGCGTTTTGGTATTCCGATGTTTTACGGAGGTCCCTCTGCCGCATTCTTTGCAACCAAAGAGGAATACAAACGGTCTATTCCGGGACGCATCATCGGTATTTCCAAAGATGCCTACGGGCACGCCGCCTACCGGCTGGCCCTGCAAACACGCGAACAGCATATCAAACGGGAAAAAGCAACCTCCAACATCTGTACGGCACAAGCCCTGTTGGCTACCATGGCCGGATTTTATGCCGTCTACCACGGTGCCGACGGATTGCGCAACATTGCCGGACGGATCCACGCTTCTGCCGGATTCTTGGCCGGAGAATTGGAAAAATTAGGATACAGACAGTTGAATGCCCATTATTTCGATACGTTGAAAATCGAATTACCCGCCAATGTATCGATCGATGGCCTCCGCGAGATTGCGTTGGAATGCAAGGTAAATCTTCGTTATTTCGAAGGCGGACAAATCGGAATCAGCTTGGATGAGACCACGCAGGCTACCGATCTGGGCGTATTGCTCTACATTTTTGCCGGAGCGGCCGGTAAAGACTATATGTTGGAAGCCTCCGTTCCGGATAAGAGCTATTTCGACCCGAAGTTCAAACGTTCGTCCGACTTCCTGCAGGAGGATGTTTTCAAAAAATACCACACGGAAACCGAACTGATGCGCTACATCACCCGTTTAGGACGTAAAGATGTCTCTTTGGCGCAGTCGATGATTTCGTTAGGGTCTTGTACCATGAAATTGAATCCGGCCTCGACAATGCTTCCGCTCAGCCGCCCGGAATTCATGAACATCCACCCGTATGCTCCTGAAGAACAGGTAGAAGGATACACCGAACTGATCGAAAACCTGAGCCTGTATCTGGCTGAGATCACCGGCCTGAAAGGGGTGACCCTCCAACCGAACTCGGGAGCCGCCGGCGAATATACCGGACTGCGTGTGATCCGTTCTTATTTAGAAAGCATCGGACAAGGACACCGTAACATCGTGTTACTTCCCGCTTCTGCCCACGGAACCAATCCGGCAAGTGCAATCCAGTGCGGATTTTCTACCGTCACAGTGAAATGCGATGAAAACGGAAATATCGACCTCGACGACTTCCGGAAGAAAGCGGAAGAAAACAAAGAATCTCTGGCTGCAAGCATGATCACCTATCCTTCTACCCACGGAATTTTCGAAGCCGATATCAAAGAAATGTGCGAGATCGTACATGCTTGCGGCGGACAATTATATATGGACGGTGCCAACATGAACGCGCAGGTAGGATTCACGAATCCGGGAACCATCGGAGCCGATGTCTGCCACTTGAACTTGCACAAGACCTTCTCTTCTCCGCATGGCGGTGGTGGTCCCGGTGTAGGCCCGATCTGCGTAGCCGAACATTTGATCCCGTTCTTGCCTTCGCATCCGGTTATCTGGGGAGACGAACTGAATACGGTATCGGCAGCCCCTTACGGAAGTGCAGGTATTCTGCCGATCACTTACGGCTACATCCGCATGTTGGGTACCGAAGGGTTGCAGGCTGCTACCCAAACAGCTATTCTGAATGCCAACTACATGGCATCCAAATTAAAAGACACGTATGGCATTGTCTATACCGGCACAACCGGATTTGTAGGGCATGAACTGATTTTGGAATGCCGCACCGTCAAAGAGCGTTCGGGTATCGACGAAGGAGACATCGCCAAACGCCTGATGGACTTCGGATACCATGCGCCGACGCTTTCATTCCCTGTTCACGGCACACTGATGGTAGAGCCGACCGAAAGCGAAAGCAAAGCCGAACTGGATCGCTTCATCGAAGTGCTGGAATGCATCTGGAAAGAGATCAAGGAGGTAGAAGAGGGCAATGCCGACAAAACGGACAACGTATTGAAAAATGCACCGCATCCGGAATATGAGGTAACGGCCGACAACTGGGCGCACAGTTACCCGCGCAGCAAAGCCGCCTTCCCGTTAGAATGGCTGCATGACAGCAAATTCTGGATCAATGTCGCCCGTGTCGACAATGCATACGGAGACCGGAATCTGATCCCGACCCTCTGTGCTTGCGAAATCAATTGAATACCTTTTATAGCTCAAAAAGGCTGATCATAAAAGGGCTGTCCTCAAAAATCGGACAGCCCTTTTTATGATTTTGCGATTCCCTCAAACACGATGAAAGAAGCACACATTTACAAGCCTCGTTTTCAATTCTCTTTTATAAAATTAGCAGCCAAATCCAAAATATTTTTACGAAAACCGGCATCTATGAGAAAAGAACAATCACCGGTCTGCTCAAATTCCCGTATTTTCTCATCTGCTTTTATGGCATCGACCATTGGGATATACTTACAACTAACCATCAGACGAACTAAACAAAAACAGGAAGATTCGATTGAATAAAGATTCGATGTTTCTTCGACATCTAATTGTTTTTTTAGCTGCTCTATGCGATCGAGCATTTCGGTTGCTAATTGTACTTTTTCTTTCAAAGACAATTGGTCTATAAAAACATACTGAGACAAAAGCAATTGCAAAGAATTATTAAAAAAAACATGTGTTGTTTTTGTCACATTCATCCTTACATACCGTTGCAACAGACAAGATGCAGCGTCCGGCCTTTTCGTTAATTCAAGATAAGCATCCCAATCAGACAAATAGCGGTCTAAACTTGGTTGCATACGGGAATCACTACGCCAAGAAATGAACATACTGAAGTCCGGATGTTCCCATATAGCTTGGATAACCGCTTGTGTCGATTGTTTTTCCAAAACACTTTTGGGAACTCTACATACCTGCTTCATCTCATCAGCAGTTTTCAACGCTTTCCACGATAACATGCCCGGCAGACAAGGATAGTTGTAAGATCCCTCCGGACGCGGCATGTTCATCGCATCCAAAGCATCCGCCACAAAAAAAGCATACTGATCATTATCCAATGTCGGAAACAAATTACTCTCGTTGTTACAGGAAAAAAAGCCTGCCACTACACACAAAATAAAAAAATAAAACCTTTTCATCACGCATACATGTATTTTGAAAGTTCTTGTATTCATAAAAGATCCGGATATCCAAATGTCCAATCCATGTAGTTCTTTTTGCCGGCTCCGTTACCGATAAAAATCGTTTTTATTTATTTGTCTATCCGTGTATGATCACGAATCGTGTTATACTCCAATTTTTTCATCCTTTTGAAGAAAGGACGTTCAAGCGCCTAATACATCAAAGTCCCCGTGATGTTGAAAACACCACTTATCTTTTACAAAGAAAAAAAAATGATTCGAGACAACAATCATGCAGGAGCAAAAAAATAAGTAGATTGAAGCCGTTTGGTCTCGATACAGCGTGCTGTTTTCAAAGAGTAAACCTGCTCAAAAAAGCAGAAAGTGTGCGTATTCTATCAAAAAATTCTTTGATTTAAGGAATGTTTGATTACATTTGCAGCTCGGTATAAGAATCTCTACAAAGAGATCTGCCGAGTATAGCAATCTAATATACCATAAAATATGAGTTTGAAAATTATTGTTTTAGCAAAACAAGTTCCAGACACACGCAATGTCGGAAAAGATGCCATGAAAGCAGATGGAACAATCAACCGCGCTGCTCTTCCCGCCATCTTCAATCCGGAAGATTTGAACGCCTTGGAACAGGCTTTGCGCCTGAAAGACGCACATCCGGGAACAACCGTGACACTCTTGACAATGGGGCCCGGACGAGCTGCCGAAATCATTCGCGAAGGGTTGTATCGCGGTGCGGACAGAGGTTATCTATTGACCGACCGTGCTTTCGCAGGAGCCGACACGTTGGCTACTTCGTATGCTCTCTCGATGGCCATCCGCAAAATCGGCGACTATGATATCATTATCGGAGGACGTCAGGCCATCGACGGCGACACGGCACAGGTAGGCCCCCAAGTAGCCGAAAAATTAGGACTCACACAGATTACATACGCAGAAGAAATTCTACAAGTCGATCAGTCCACCAAACGAATCACGGTAAAACGCCATATAGACGGTGGTGTAGAAACGGTTGAAGCGCCTTATCCGGTCGTTATCACGGTCAACGGATCGGCAGCCCCCTGCCGCCCCCGGAATGCCAAGTTGCTGCTGAAATACAAGCGGGCATCCGGATTGCAGGAAAGAGGTTCCGATACCGCCGCTACCGCTTATCCGGAGTTGTACGAAAAATATCCGTATTTGAATATTCCGGAATGGAGCGTAGCCGATGTAAACGGTGATATAGCCCAATGCGGACTTTCCGGTTCACCGACGAAAGTCAAGACGATCCAGAACATCGTATTTCAGGCAAAGGAAAGTAAAACACTGACAAGCTCGGATAAAGATATTGAAGACATGATTGTCGAACTGCTTGCCAACCATACCATCGGATAAACTTATGAATAACGTATTTGTATATTGCGAGCTTGAAGGCACTACCGTTGCCGATGTAAGCCTCGAACTTCTGACAAAAGGCCGGAAGTTAGCCAATCAACTGAATTGCCAACTCGAAGCAATTGCCGCCGGATCGGGGCTGGAAGGCATCGAAAAACAGATTCTTCCCTACGGAGTGGATAAACTGCATGTTTTCGATGCGCCGGGATTATTCCCCTACACCTCGCTCCCTCATGCTGCTGTGATGATCAACCTGTTCAAAACGGAAAAACCGCAAGTCTGCCTGATGGGGGCAACCGTTATCGGACGCGATTTGGGGCCACGCGTGTCGTCGGCATTGACCAGTGGACTGACCGCCGACTGTACCTCCCTCGAAATCGGTTCGCATGAAGAAAAAAAGACAGGTATCACCTACGAGAACCTGCTTTACCAGATCCGTCCGGCTTTCGGAGGCAATATCGTGGCCACGATTATCAATCCGGAACATCGCCCGCAGATGGCGACAGTCCGCGAAGGGGTAATGAAAAAAGAGATTTTGGATCCGAATTATAAAGGAGAGGTCATCCGGCACGATGTTTCCCGGTTTGTGGCCGATACCGACTATGTCGTCAAGATCATCGACCGCCATGTAGAAAAGGCGAAACACAACCTCAAAGGCGCTCCGATCGTTGTGGCCGGAGGATATGGGATGGGGTCGAAAGAAAACTTCGATATGCTTTTCGAACTGGCCAAAGAGTTGCACGCCGAAGTAGGCGCCAGCCGCGCTGCCGTCGATGCCGGATTCTGCGACCATGACCGCCAGATCGGACAGACCGGCGTAACCGTCCGTCCGAAACTCTATATCGCCTGCGGAATCTCCGGACAGATCCAACACATTGCCGGTATGCAGGATGCAGGTATCATCATCTCCATCAATAACGACGAAAATGCACCGATCAACACCGTTGCCGATTATGTAATCAACGGTACGGTCGAAGAGGTTATTCCGAAGATGATCAAGTATTACAAACAGAATAGCAAATAAAGAGATGGCAAACTATTATACAGACGTTCCGGAACTCAAGTTTCACTTGAATAATCCGATGATGGAACATATTTGCGAACTGAAAGAACGCAATTATCAAGATAAAGACGCATTCGACTATGCACCGCGAGACTATGCAGACGCGATGGACTCGTTTGACAAGGTTTTGGAAATCACCGGAGAAATCACCGGAGAAATCATTGCACCCAATGCCGAAGGAGTCGATCAGGAAGGACCTCATTGTGCAAACGGACGGGTAACGTATGCTTCGGGTACCCAACAGAATTTGGATGCCATGGTAAAAGCCGGCCTCAACGGAATGACCATGCCGCGCCGCTTCGGAGGGTTGAACTTCCCGATCACCCCCTATACCATGTGTGCCGAAATCGTTGCTGCTGCCGATGCCGGATTCGGAAACATCTGGTCGCTGCAAGATTGTATTGAAACGCTGTATGAATTCGGAAACGAAGAACAGCATCAACGGTTCATTCCGCGTATCTGTTCGGGAGAAACGATGTCGATGGACCTGACCGAACCGGATGCCGGGTCGGACCTGCAGTCGGTCATGCTCAAAGCCTCTTTCGACGAAAAAGAGAACTGCTGGCGCCTGAACGGCGTGAAACGGTTCATTACCAACGGGGATGCAGATCTGCACTTGGTGCTTGCCCGCTCGGAAGAGGGTACGCGCGACGGACGCGGATTGTCGATGTTCATTTACGACAAACGCAACGGAGGCGTGGATGTCCGGCGTATTGAAAACAAATTAGGCATACACGGCTCTCCTACCTGCGAGCTGGTTTACAAAAATGCAAAAGCCGAATTGTGCGGAGATCGTAAATTAGGCTTGATAAAATATGTCATGGCATTGATGAACGGCGCCCGATTAGGTATCGCCGCCCAATCGGTAGGGCTCTGTCAAGCCGCTTACAACGAGGGATTAGCCTATGCCAAAGACCGTAAGCAATTCGGTAAAGCGATCATCGAATTCCCGGCCGTATACGATATGCTGGCATTGATGAAAGCCAAATTGGATGCCGGACGTGCCTTGCTGTATGAAACAGCCCGTTATGTAGATGTCTATAAAGCCTTGGACGACATCGCTCGCGAACGGAAATTGACGCCGGAAGAGCGGCAGGAGCAGAAAAAATATGCGAAAGCAGCCGATAGCTTCACGCCGTTGGCCAAGGGGATGAACTCCGAATATGCCAATCAAAATGCGTACGACTGTATCCAGATACACGGCGGTTCGGGATTCATGATGGAATATGCCTGCCAACGTATTTACCGCGACGCACGCATCACCTCCATTTATGAAGGAACGACCCAGTTGCAGACCGTTGCAGCCATCAGATATGTCACCAACAGTTCGTATATCGCTACCATACGCGAATTCGAAGCCCTGTCCTGTTCTCCGGAAATGGAAGGCCTGAAAACGCGCCTGAAAGTGATGGCCGACAAGTTCGAAGCATGCACAAATGCCGTGAAAGAGTTGCAAGATCAGGAAATGCTCGATTTCACAGCTCGCAGATTGGTTGAAATGGCAGCCGGCTGCATCATGGCGCACCTGCTGATAAGGGATGCCTCCCGTGCACCCGAACTGTTTGCCAAATCGGCCCATGTGTATTTGAATTATGCAGAGGCTGAAGTGGAAAAACACAGCAATTTTATCCAAAAGTTCGATAAAACCGCATTGGAAAACTATCAGATAACCCTATAAAACAGATTTTCCATCAGGGATTTCGAAAGGGGATGTGCCGGAATTTATTTCCGGCACATCCCCTTTCCGTTATGTTAAAAAATCGCTCTATCCTCCCACTTCGGCTACCCTCGAACACCCCTTCGATTCTTGCATCGAAAATACCTTGTTTTCGTTGCTGAAAAAACCTGACAAAATGTCAGTCGGGCCGATTCAAAAAAAACACTCCCGACGTCACAACTGTGACAAGCCTTTGTCACAGTTGTGACAGCGTATTGGCACAGTTGTGACAGGCCTTTGTCACAGTTGTGACAAACGGCCCTGTCAAAAACAATCCTCGAAAATCCTTTTTTACATGACACATACATCTTGTTTCGAGACCGGCTTCAGAATACATATTATCCTGATTGTTAACATTTTGACTCAGGCCTTCAAAAACAGGAGATCGAAATGGACATGAAATCGGTCTGAAACAATCAAAGAAAAAGAATGCTTCCGGATCGTTCATTCAAAAAAGCTGCCATTTTGTCAGTCGAAAGAAATTCGAATACCCTTCGACAGCGCTGTTTAGTTGGAAAGTTGACTCAATTTTTTTCTTAATTTAATGGCCTTCTGGATTTCTTTCATCTCGTTCCGGCTCGTTTTTTCCACTTGTTGCAAAGCTTTCAATTGTTCCTGCTGCTTTTTGAGCTCCGCCTGTGCCCTCTTGACCTCTTTTTCATAGTCTTTTACGACACTTTTCATCTCTTTGACTTTCTGTTTGTCACTATCGTTTTTAGATGTTACAAGTTGTAATTTTTCTTCCAACTGTACACCATCGATCGTTCTGTAATTGACATCCTGGGGAGCTTGCGCAAGAGCAGTACCTGCACCAAGGGTTGCAGTAAACAAAACTGCACAAACCAACATTTTTTTCATTCTCTTTGTTTTTTAACGGTTTATAATAACACGATTGTATTTTAATAAGAAAAACAATCGGTTTTGAAATCGAGTGTAAAGTTAACAATAAAAATCGAAAAAGTACAGATTCACATATAAAAGGAGAGATTTTGACAAAAATCTAATAATTGAAACGATTTATCGAAGTTCCTCTTCCCGGTAAATGGCTATTTTTGTATCATTAAGTTTTTAATATCATGAGAACGTTTTTGTATATTCTTTGTTGCCTGTACATGAGTCAGCTACTTTTTGCAGCAAATGAGAAACAACAATTTGAAATCCGGCTTCAAAACGGCCGGAAAATGAAAATCGAAGTCTGCGAAGCCGGTATTTTCCGGATCCGCATCACCCCCCACCCTGTCTATGCAGAATCATTACTGCAAAGGTATGGCATTTTAAAAACCGAATGGGATCCGGTAACAGTTTCCAAAAAAGAGAATGCATCCCGCTTCGAACTGGCGACCGATCAGTATAAACTCTCCGTCGACAAAAAAGAGGGCGTACTGTCTGTTTCCGACACAAAAGGAAAAACCATCCTCGAAAAGGTCTGGTTCCGGCCGGGATCGGATCCGCTCTGTACCGATTTAGGAAAGGTCATCAACAAGAAATACCTCGACCTGAAAGTTTACAGCAACAGCAGCGGTATCATCGGAGATGATAAAAATCCGAAAACAGAACGCGACCGGATTGAAACCGGCGATTATCGCGACAACAGCATCATTTCGATTGCATTGAAAAAAGACGAACGTTTCTACGGAGGTGGAAGTACCAGCCGGGACCACATACAGCATCGTGGAGAATTGTTGCGTATGTGGACAACCTATCAGCATACCGAAATTCCGCAACCGTTCCTGTTAAGTTCCGAAAACTGGGGAATTTTCAACAATACGACCCGGAAACACTTTTTCGATATCGGAAGTTACGATCCGAATACCTTTTCCATTTATAATACGGTCGATGAAGCCGATTTTTATTTGATGTTCGGAAATTCGATGCCGGATATCATCCATGCCTATACCACGGTTACCGGAAAACCTTTTTTGTTGCCGAAATGGGCGTACGGATTAAATTTCGGCCCAAATATGCTTGAAGATCAATTCGATATCCTGAACGATGCCATCCGTTTCAGAGAATCGCGCGTACCTTGCGACATGTTTTGGCTCGAACCGCAATGGATGGAAAAAAGATATGATTTTTCGACAAAGAAGAAATGGAATTACCAGAAATTCTCGGCCGAGCCCTATTGGCTGGCCAACACCTATCCGAAACAGGAGTCTCACCGGCTCTTTATCGGCCGTCTACACGGCATGGGATTCCATGTGTGCCTCTGGTTATGTATAGAATACGATCAGAGCTTAGTGGCTGAAGATGAGCTGGCTGCTAAGGCAGGAAAGCCCCAATCCGGGCAAGAGCACTGGATGGACCACTTGATGCACTTTGTCGATAACGGGGTAGACGGTTTCAAACTCGATCCGGCACGCACCATCGACGAGCATCCCGATTTTGCCTATTATAATGGAAGAAGCGATAAAGAGATGCACAACCTTAACCAGATTTTAATGCCGAAACAGCTGTACACCACCTTCCACCAGCATAAGGGGATCCGCCCTTTTCAACACTACACGGCCGGATGGGCAGGCACGCAACATTGGTCGGCATCGACCAGCGGCGATAACGGAGGAGGCCGTACGGCACTGTTCGACCAGATCAACTTAGGAATGAGCGGTTTCCTAAACACCTCTTGCGATGTGATGAATGTCGCTAAAGAGCAGGAGTTGCAGAGTCTGCATTTCGGGTTATTTCTGCCTTGGGTACAGATAAACAGTTGGTATTCATTGCATCAGCCGTTTTACTTTCCGGAACATCGAAAAAATATTTATCGAGACTACGTCCAATTGCGTTACTCGTTAATGCCCTATATATACTCGGCTGCTTTAGAGGGGGCGCAAACCGGCATGCCGATCGTCCGTTCCATGCCGATGATGTTCCCCGACGACCGTAAAACCGATGATATGGTCTATCAATACATGTTCGGAGAAAACTTGCTGGTCGGTATTTTCAGCGATTCGATTTACCTGCCGAAAGGCAACTGGATCGACTACTGGACTGGCGAAAAACTCTCCGGGGGCAGAGAAATCAAGCATCGGATACCCGAAAACCGTGCCGGACTACTTTTTGTACGCGAAGGATCCATCATCCCTTATCAGAAAGAGATGCAATATATCGGTGAAAAAGCGCTTGATACGCTTATTGTACGGGTATATCCGAAAGAAACGACTACCTATACCTTATATGAAGACGATGGGCTGACATTCAACTATCAAAACGGGGCCATCGCATCCACCCGATTCGAATGCAAGCAAAAAGAAGGACGGACGGAATTTACCGTCTTTCCTGTTGAAGGCTCGTATGAGGGGATGTACCGGTCGAGAACATACGAATTGGAAATCGATATGCCGGAACGACCCGGTCAGGTCTTGATCGACAATCACCCGATCACGGAGTGGCAATATGGAGGAGACCACAAAGTGCGCCTAACATTGCATCAGCAACGGACTTCCGACAAGGTGACCGTTTCTTTATTATAGCGTATTCAGAAGGCAGGCTCCGTAGTCCGGCCGGTTTGATAATCGATCAGATAACGGAGCATTCCTTCAGAACAGGTGCTTTGATATTTCCCGTCCTTATCCGTATAAATAAAGAAATAATCGAGATCCGGCAATTGTTCCATCATCCGGGTCGCCTTCTCCACGCCCATCGCCATGCACGCCGTCGCATACGCATCGGCCGTCATGCAGTCTGGAGCCACAATGGTGGCGCTCAGCAAGGTCTGTTCACTGGGATAACCCGTTTTCGGATCGATGGTATGCGCATATTTTTTTCCGTCTTTCACATAAAAGTTCCGGTAATTACCGGACGTCGCAATTCCGCCTTTTTTACATAAATCGACTTTGACTTCGATCTCGTTGATCGTGCCGGAGCGGTCCTCTTCCGGTTTGTTGATACCGATACGCCAACATTTTCCGGCTTGGTTCACCCCTTTTACCACTACCTCTCCCCCGATCACGATCATGTAGTTTTCGACGTTTTCCCGTTCCAGCAGGCGGGCCACGATGTCGCAGGAGTAGCCTTTGGCTATCGCCGAACAATTCAGCATAAGACGCGGGTCGTCTTTGACGATCCGGCGGTTTTCCAAACGGACTTTCCGATACCCGACAAAGGCTTTCAGACTGTCGACGATTGCCGGAGTGACACTGTCCATCCGGCTGAAACCGAATCCCCACAGGTTGATGAACGGGGCACACGTAATATCGAACATTCCATCCGATTTTTCAGATACTTCCATCGCTTTCTGAAATACTTCGTCAAACCAGGGGTCTGTTTCAACCGGTTCGTTTCGGTTTACTTTTGCAATGATCGAATTCGGATCGAAGGGATTCAAAGATAAATTGAACTTTTGCAACTCGGCATCGATTTCACCTCTCAATGATCGGGACGCTTCGTATTTTATCTGGAACGAAGTATGAAAAACGGTGCCGACCTCTTCAAAATACTGTTTTTGAGGAGTGCACGAAAGCAACAAGCCACTCCATAACACGACAAAAAGCAAACCTATTTTTATGCGCATATTTTATTTTTTTGGAAGCAAATATACATACTTTCCGGATTCGTTCCAATAAGCTATTCCACGAATCGTTAAAAAAAAAAAACGCAACGCCACGTATCAATTGACGGATAAGGCTTCTGTTTTTACAAAACAGATTTTTTCGCATCGTATTTCATTTTGCTTCCCATAATGATTAAAAAAACAAAAAAGGAACAAAGAACAAGCATAAAAGATATATTTTTGCCATACAATAACCCTAAATCAAATCGATATGTTATTTGGTAAATTTTCTATTTTCAGGCCTTTTCAATTCGGACAAAGAGGAGCGGCTTCTCATTCAGAACGTAAAAACAGGCAAAAACAACCGCAGAAGCTG
>JBHCAZ010000043.1:0-3247 GCA_041798765.1 Parabacteroides sp.
TAAATAAAAAAGGTCATGCCTATATTGATTGAAAACAAGTTTACTTTAAAGTTGCCGGAACTGACCCTTCTCCGACCA
Organism: Parabacteroides sp.; assembly: GCA_041798765.1. GTDB lineage: Bacteria > Bacteroidota > Bacteroidia > Bacteroidales > Tannerellaceae > Parabacteroides. The sequence continues at coordinate 79 of JBHCAZ010000043.1, forward strand.
GTTTCAATCTGATTGATTTTCTGGTCTATCCATTTGAAATTAAACCCCATCGCACCGAAAGAGACCTCTATCGCCGATCTGTTTGTAATGAAAGCGCACATACCGGGTGCAAACCCGATCTGCAAGTCGTGGATGGTTTGAAACGTTCCGTCATAATCCGTTCCCGATCCGGTGGAATTCTTTCCACTTCCATATCCGTACGTCAGCCGGGCATCATTAAAAAAGCCGAAAATCCGGCTCGTCCCGATCGACATATAGGTCCGGATAAATCCGGAGGCAGCATAATTGTGCTCTAAATTATACAAGTCGTTGATATTGATTTTCAAATCATCCCCTAAACGCATTTTCAGATCGTTCAATTCCAAAAAGTTACGTTTATAGGAAAAACGAAGGCCGGCCGCCACATTATCCCGAAAAAAATAACCGCCGAAAGGACTGATCGATAAATTATATCCTTTTCCTTCTACATCTTTTAAAATCAAATAGTTCAAATTATTCTCCTCATGTTGCGAGTAAGAGACAGTTCCTCCTGCCATCCAACTCCCCTTCGGGATGAAAACAGTACGTTTAAGCCCTCTGTCGAGCGGCTCTACCGCTTTTGCATAAAAGGAGAACCCCAAAAGCAAAACAAAAAAAACCAACTTATTTTTCATTTTTTCGATATCATAAAAGAGTGAACCAAAACTCGCTCTGTAAGCAAAAGTACGCATTTTTTACTTACAACTCAATGCATTAAAAAAAAATATTACAATCCCCAATTTTCCCGATCCAAATTCCGATAGTTGATCGCTTCCGCCAAATGGCGGACTTCTATCGAAGAAGTGCCTTCCAAATCGGCAATCGTCCGCGAAACTTTTAAAATACGGTCGTATGCCCGTGCCGACAAGTTAAGGCGCGCCATCGCTGTCTTTAATAGCGAGAGGCCGGCGGCATCCGGGACGGCATACATTCGCAAAAGCCGGGAAGTCATCTGTGCATTGCTGAAAATACCCGGATGGGAAGCAAACCGTTCTGCTTGAACAGCACGCGCCTGCATAACCCGTTTACGAACGGCTTCACTGGATTCGGAGGGTTGTTGTTCGGATATTTTTTCAAAAGGAACGGGAACGACTTCCACCTGTATATCAATCCGATCCAAAAGCGGACCGGAAATTTTATTCATATATCGCTGTACCGCACCGGGCGAACAAAGGCACGGACGATCCGGATGGTTATAATATCCGCACGGACACGGGTTCATGGAGGCTACCAACATAAAATTGGCCGGATAATCCACGGAAAAGCGGGCACGCGAAACTGAAATCGTCCGATCTTCCAGCGGCTGGCGCATGACCTCAAGTACACTCCGATTGAATTCCGGAAGTTCGTCGAGAAACAAAACGCCATGATGTGCCAGACTGATTTCGCCGGGTTGGGGCGAACTGCCTCCCCCTACCATAGCGACATTCGAGATCGTATGATGAGGCGATCGGAACGGCCGTTGAACGATTAAAGACCCTCCTAACCCGATTTTGCCAGCCACCGAATGGATCTTTGTCGTTTCCAACGATTCTTGTAATGTAAAAGGGGGTAAAATAGAAGCGAGTCGTTTGGCCAACATCGATTTTCCGCTTCCGGGCGGACCGATTAAAATCAGATTATGCCCTCCGGCAGCAGCGACCTCCATCGCCCGTTTAACATTCTCCTGCCCACGCACATCCGAAAAATCGGCATCAAACTGTAATTGACGTGCATAGAATTCTTTTTCAACATCAACCACCGTTCGTTCGAGGGTCCGTTTTCCACCAATAAATTCGATCACCTCTTTGATATTCGAAGCCCCATACACTTCCAGTCCATCCACTACCGCAGCCTCTCTTGCATTCTCTTTCGGCAAAATAAAACCTTTAAAATGTGCTTCTTTTGCCTTGATTGCGATGGGTAAAACTCCTTTTACCGGTTTTAAATTTCCGTCAAGAGATAACTCCCCCATCAATAGAAAATGATCCAATCGGGAGGCCTCCAGTTCTTCGGCAGCAGCCAAGATTCCGATGGCCAACGGCAAATCATAGGCAGCCCCTTCCTTTCGTATGTCGGCAGGAGCCATATTGATAACGATCCGATTACGCGGAAATTTATAACCGCTGACTTGTAAAGCCGATATAATCCGTTCATGACTTTCACGGACGGCTACATCGGGTAGCCCCACTAAAAAGAATTGAATGCCTTTCGAGCAATTGACCTCGATCGTAATAATTGTTGCAGAGATCCCTTGAACGGCCGCTGCATAAGATTTGACCAACATAGTTAAGAATTTTGTATCAAAAGCCTTTATATCATCTCATTTACTTCATAAGATGCTCCAACGTTTGTTTTATTTCCATTCCGTTATCGGTTTTCATCACAATTTTACCCGTTGCATCAATCAAGAAACAGCGGGGCAATGCACTCACATTGTACAGATCGATCAACATGGCAGCCTGACCGGCCGAATCGGTTACCAAATTCCAGTCAATACTGTCTTTAGCGAGTATTTTACGTACCTCTTTCTGATTGTCATCCAAACTGATCAGCAGCATGTCCAACTTCTCTTTCGGATATTTGGATGCGACATCATCTAAAAACAGATCTTCCGTCTGACACATATCGCACCAGGGGGCCGTAAATGTCAACAGCAGGTATTTGTCGGGAAAAGAATCCAAACTCACCGCTTTGCCGTAAATATTCTTCACGTCGAAATTAGGAGCTTCCGCACCTAAAGCCGTCCGATTGACACGGGTACTATATTCGTTCAATTTTTTTACGAGGTAAAAATCTTTCAATTCCGGACTTAAAACAGCCAGCAGTTCGTCCATGCGTCTGGTATCGTCAGGGTTTGCAAAATATTTATGGATCAATACCGCCGCGACTTCCTCTTTCGAATATTTTTTTATCATCGACTCGGCATATTCACTCAGTTGATGATTCACATTCGCCAAATGCAGCGAGACGTCTGTCCGTTCGGTCAGCCGTTCATTATTCCCAGTTTCTTCTTTATTCAAGAGCCGAATCAGGTCGGCCTGTTCTCTCAACAAGGGGGCAACCTCCTTTTTCATGCTTGAAAGGCGGTCATTGATACGCCCTCCCTTGATATGGGCCAATGCCAGATACTGTGCATCGCCTGTGATGGTAATTTTAACCCCTTTCTCTA
>JBHCAZ010000044.1:0-25955 GCA_041798765.1 Parabacteroides sp.
TAATAAAGTTGCTTTTTGTAAAAATAATATTTTACTTTGCTTAATAAAAAAAGAAAAATAAATCGTTCTTTGGAATTTAAATTATTGATGTCTATCTGTATGTATGGTTTGAAGGCGAATTTTTTCTGACATATATGATTGTAAAAGAACTGTTTATATACAGGGATATTAATAAGAAAAAGATATTTTTATTGAAGTAAGATATTTTTTTACATTTAATATAAGATCGTATGAAGAAAATGTACATGCACAAACCTTTGGGAAACGCTTTTTTAGCGGTTTTGTTTTTGCTATTGGCTACTCCCTTGTTCGCACAGAACATCACTGTAAAAGGTATTGTTTCTGACAGTCAAAACCTTCCGCTTATCGGTGTGGCTGTATTGGTACAAGGAACGACCAATGGTACGGTGACGGATTTGGATGGCGTTTATGTGTTGAACGACGTCCCTTCTGATGCCATGCTGGAAGTCAGTTATGTAGGGATGACGACAGAGACAATTGCCGTAAATGGCCAGACGGTTATTAACGTCGTACTGAGAGAGAACAGCGAGCTGTTGGACGAAGTAGTCGTTACAGCTTTAGGTATCAAAAGAGAGAAGAAAGCCCTGGGATATGCCATGCAGGAAATTAAGACGGACGGAATGGCTGAACTTCGTTCCGAGAGTGTTGCCAATATGCTGCAAGGAAAGATTGCCGGAGTGCAAATTAATCAATCTTCTACAGGTATGGGAGGATCCACCCGTGTTGTATTAAGAGGTACTAGCTCTTTAAGTGGAGCCAACCAACCTCTTTGGGTTATTGATGGAATTCCTATTAGTGATAATCAAACAGGTACGGCAAATCAATGGGGGGGTACGGACTATTCAGGTGCAGCTTCCGAAATCAACCCGGATGATATTGCAAGTATTTCTGTATTGAAAGGAGCAAATGCGGCCGCTATTTATGGATCTCGCGCTCAAAATGGAGCCATTATTGTAACGACGAAAAAAGGGCAAAGTGGAGAACTCAAACTAGAATATTCAGGAAATGTAAACTTTAGCCAGGCCTACAATCCATATGAGTATCAAAATGTGTATGGACAAGGGTCAAATGGGGTTTATTCTTCAAGTGCAAAAGGCAGTTGGGGACCGAAAATGGATGGAAGTACCACGGTGAAAAACTGGAGAAATGAATTGTATGGAGATAGTGAATATAAAGACTATTTACTTGTTCCTCAAAAAGATTTTATCAGTGATTTTTATCGCACAGGAGTTAATTATACCAATACACTGACTGCTTCGGGAGGAAGCGAAAATCTTACAGCCAGATTTTCATTTTCAGATTCGAGGAATCAAGGTATTACTCCAAACCATTCGTTGAATCGTCAATATTATGACATGAATACCCAATTCAGTAGTAAATTTATTGATTTAAGTGCAAAAGTTAACTTTATGCGCCAAAAGGGGAATAATAGACCAGGACAAGGTGAATATGGAGTAATGAAGTCGTTGATCAATTTACCAAGGAGCATCCGGCTGTCTGATTTGCAAAATCCTATCGGTAAAGATGGCTATATTGTAAACTGGAGTGGACCAAATAATGAATATCTGAATCCTTATGCACTTACGTTGCCTGCCAACGGGAATCAAGATACTAGAAATAGACTTATTGGAATGATTCAGATGACTGCAAAATTTACGGATTTCCTTAAATTAACGGGGCGTGTTGGAATTGACTGGTACAATGATCAAATAAAATCATATTCTACACATATCCAATCTTCAACCACTGGAAATAACTCTCAATATAGTACAGTGCAGGCTACGAATCAGGAGTTTAATGGAGATTTGATGCTTAATTTTACTAAAATGTTTAATGATTTTGAGGTCATTGCCAATATAGGAACTGCAACAACTTATTATACGTGGAATAATCTTTCTGGATCATCTGGACTGTTCAATATTCCTTATTTGGTAGCTTTAGCTAATGGCAAAAATCAGACGGTAGCAGAAGGATATTCAAAAAAGAGAGTTAATTCAGTGTTGGGAAATGCTTCATTAGGTTATAAGAGCATGTTATACCTTGATGTGACTGCTCGTAATGACTGGTCTTCTACTTTACCAAGCGACAATTGGTCATATTTTTATCCTTCCGTTAGTTTATCTGGTATCATTTCGCAAATGATGACATTACCCGAGCAAATATCATTCTTAAAAGTAAGAGGATCATGGGCTAAGGTGGGAAATGACACGAATCCATATATGCTCTATAATGTATATTCTTTAGATAAGACGAATGGGAATATTTTAAATGCAACGACCTCTTCTGTCTTTCCTCTTTATAATTTAAAACCGGAGGAAACAAATTCGACAGAAGTTGGCTTGGAATTACGTATGTTTGATGGCCGATTGGGGGTAGATGTAACATATTATAATTCAAATACAATCAACCAAATTTTACGCGTAAGTATGCCAGGCTCATCTGGATATGAAAGTAAAAGTATCAATGCCGGAAAAATGGAGAGTCATGGATGGGAAATCATGTTGAGTGGCACACCAATTCAAACAAAAGACTGGAAATGGGATATTTCTTTAAATTGGGGTCTGAACAGAACGAAATGTATTGAATTAGATCCTACCTTAAAACGCTTTGTCATAGGAGAAACTCGCGTAGGAAAAGTGGTTGTTGATGAAGGAGGACGTTTTGGTGATATTGTTTCTAAAGCATACAAACGCAATGAAAACGGTCGTATTTTAATAGGAGATAATGGTATGCCTATTTCAGAAACAGATAAGATTATTGGTAACATGACTCCTGATTGGACAGGATCTGTATCGACATCGTTGCAATTTAAGAACCTGTCTCTGAATCTTTTGGTGGATGGAAGAATAGGCGGTGATTTTATTTCGACAACTGATATGTATGCTTGTACTTCTGGAACATCAGCAAAAACAATAGAAGGGAGAGAACAAAAAATGGTTATTAATGGCGTTCTTGCATCTACGGGACAAGAAAATACAAAACAAGTAGCTGCTGAAGACTATTATGCCAGTATAGGAGGAGCATATGGTATTGGAGAAGAATTCCTATATGATGCATCTTATGCTAAATTGAGAGAATTATCATTAGGATATTCATTCCCCTCCTCTTGGTTAAAATCCATACCAATAAGTCACGTCAAGTTGTCTGTTGTTGGAAGAGATTTATTCTATCTGTTTAAGAATGCACCAGTTAATCCGGAAGGATCTTTCTCTCGTGAAGATTATGCACAGGCATTTGAATACACCTCTTTGCCTCCAACGCGTTCTATCGGTTTTTCTCTTAATGTTAAATTCTAAATCAGATTACAACAATGAAACAGCTTATAAAAAACAGTATAATTTGTAGTGTACTTTGTTCTTTGGTACTGAGTTGTACTGGGGATTTTGAAAAGATGAATGAAAATCCTCTTGCTGCAAAAGAGGTTAGCCCTAATTTGATCCTGCCCAAAATGATTGACTATGGCTTTAATTGCCGTTCATGGGAATATCAAGTTGGTGATAATCTGCATACGAATCTTTATGCCCAATATTTTGCTAATACAGCTTCCTATTTTCCTTCTGGCAGATATGAATGGAAAGATGGATGGGTTAAAGATGGATTCTGGAGATCCTATTATGTCTATCTTTCCAAAAACCTGAATGAAGTAAAAATAATGCTTGAAAAGCATCCTGAATATGAAAATATGTATCAAGTTATGCGAATTATTTCTGCTATGGGTGCAGCGCGCACCACAGATTGTTTTGGAGATATTCCATACTTTGAGGCAGGGCAAGGTATTATTGAATCGAAATATGATACACAGAAAGATATCTATTACGATATTTTTAAAGAATTGACAGAGGCCGTTTCCATCCTTAAATCAAATAAGGCTAATCAAGATACATATGGGAATCAGGATATTTTATTTGCAGGTGATCTTAATAAGTGGATAAAACTTGCCAACTCTTTACGACTTCGTTATGCTTTAAGATTGTCTTTTATTGATGCTCAAAAAGCAAAAGCTGAAGGAGAAGCCGCTCTAAACGAGCAACTCATGGAAAGTAACAGCGATAATGCCGGAATAAAAAATGCGATGGAAAATGGAGGTCATTCGCTTTGGACCATCTCTTTTTGGAATGAATTCCGTGTAAGTAAAACCATGATTGACATAATGCTCAAAGAAAGTTCGGTCAACGATCCTCGTTTACCTCTTTGGTTTAGTCAAACACAAGGCTACGCTTATGGAAATTCAGATGTCCAATATCAAGGTGTTCCAAATGGGTTACCTGCTTCTGAATTATCAAAGCCGGAGTATGCTGCGGTCAATAATTCTTGTGTCTGGGGGTTATATGTCTATCCGGATTGGAATCAAAAAGAGAAAGGGAGTGTTAGTGAAGGATCGGTGCCCCAAGGAACAATCGTTAAGCCTCAAATTATCATGAATTATGCAGAAGTTTGTTTTTTAAAGGCTGAAGCTGCTTTACGGGGTTGGAACGGTGCTGGTAATGCAAAAGAAAATTACGAAGCAGGTATCAAAGCATCTTTTGCAGAGGCAAGAGATGGAGTAGCTACTTCTCTTTACACCACATCAAACGATGATGATTACATCAATGGCGGAAAAGTGCAATGGAAAGAAAGTAATGATTTTGAAACAAAGTTGAAACAGATTATTACTCAAAAATGGATTGCTATTTATCCAAACGGAACTGAAGCATGGACAGAATTCAGACGTACTGGTTATCCTGAACTTTCTCCTGTGATACAAAGTGATCTCAGCGTAATCAAATCCGGCGAATTCATAAAAAAATTGCGTTATATAGATGACGAATTAAAATTGAACCACTATTCAAAAGAAAATTCGTTAAACCAAGGTAAAGGTGATGGACAAAATGTCCGTGTATGGTGGGATACAGGTAGATATAAATAAATTCTTATACTAAAAAAATAAGGAGGGATCTGTTTTCCCGGACATTTCCTTCCTTATATAGTTTGTGTAAAGTACATGGGATAAAAGAAAATAAGTACTTCTACTTTTTAGTCGGATTTTTCCTCTTTATACTTTTATCCTAATTAAATGAAAAACATATGAATGATTTACAAACAAACTTGTTTCGGACGATATCTTTTTGGGCGTTTTTTTTCTGCTTTCCTTTTTTGTTTGGATGTCAATTTGAGAAAGACGATTCTTCCGCGATTTTGATTATAGGAGGTGGAACGAGTGGAATTAGTGCCGGTATTGCTGCGGCACGTCAAGGAGTTTCAACTGTTATCGTGGAGAACACGGAGTGGGTAGGAGGAATGCTCACGGCTGCCGGAGTCAGTGCTGTTGATGGAAATTATAACCTACCTGGAGGTTTTTGGGGAGAGTTTAGGGATTCTCTTATAAATTATTATGGACATACAGATTCATTAAAAACGGGTTGGGTTAGTAATGTTTTGTTTGAGCCTTCTATCGGAGATAAAATTCTCAAAACGATCGCTTCTCAAGAAAAAGAATTAACGATCCTGTTTAAAAGCCGTATGCAATCAATTCACAGGGAAAATGAGAAATGGACTGTCACGATTGAAACGCCGGATGGGTTGAAGGTATTACATCCTCAAATAGTAATTGACGCAACTGAATTGGGAGATGTTGCCCGTCAGTGTGGAGTTCCATATGATATTGGAATGGAAAATAGAGACGAGACAGGAGAAGCAATTGCTCCGGAAGTGTCTAATCATGTTATACAGGATTTGACCTATGTTGCGATTCTGAAAGATTACGGTAAAGATGTGACGATTGTTTGTCCACCTAATTATAATCCCGAAGAGTTTGCATGTGCCTGTGAAAATGGACTGTATAAAAAGTGTGATTCTTCAACGGTCTTATGGAGTAAAGAAAAAATGATCGAATATGGCAAATTGCCGAATAATAAATATATGATCAACTGGCCTATCTTCGGAAATGATTTTTACCTCAATTGTATCGAAATGTCGGAAAAAGAGCGTGAAGAATCATTGAAAGCAGCCAAGGATCGTACGATCAGATTTGTCTATTTTATCCAAAAAGAACTTGGCATGAATACCTTAGGACTTGCTGATGATGAATTTCCAACAGCAGATAGACTTCCTTTTATTCCGTATCATCGTGAATCTTTACGTATTCATGGATCTGTCCGTTTTACGCTTAATCATATAACGCAGCCTTATGGTCAAGCAGAAAAACTTTATCGGACAAGTATTGCAGTAGGAGATTATCCGGTAGACCACCATCATGGGAGATATTTTGCTCCCAATAAACTACCTAAACTTAATTTTTATCCAATTCCTTCATTTGGAGTACCTCTGGGAGTCATTATTCCGCAACAAATCAAAAATCTTATTGTTGCGGAAAAATCAATATCTGTGTCTAATTTAGTAAATGGAACGACCCGTTTACAACCTGTTGTTATGCAAATAGGTCAGGTTTCCGGTTTATTGGCTGCAACTGCTGTCAAAGAAAAAAAAAATATAGAAGACGTTTCTATCCGGACTATACAACGGATCCTATTGTCAGAAGGAGGATATCTGCTCCCATTTTTGGATGTTAAAAAAGAGGATCCTCTATTTAAACCTCTACAAAGAATAGGGGTTACCGGTATCCTTCAAGGTGCTGGAAAAAGAGAAGGATGGGAAAATCAAACTTGGATTCGAGCCAAGGATTCATTGTTATGGTCGGAACTTACTGGACTAAAAGACGTATATCCTTTTATTAAAATAAAGATTGCTCCCGAACCGGTTACACTTCAAGAACTTGTTGAGTTAATAGGAGGAATTGCAGAAAAAGAAAAAATATCTGTAAACGAAGAATATTCATTTTTGGCACAAAAGGTTCTCGAAAGATATAATTTCTCATTTAACCCTCATGAAATAGTAACTCGATCTGAAGCTGCATTGTTAATAGACCAACTATTGCATCCTTTTGAGAAAGAAATAACAATACAAGGCAATTTTAAAAATTAAAATATTCAATATAATGAACATTAAACAAAATAATCGTCGAGATTTCTTAAAAAAAGCAGCATTTGCAGGAGCTTCTGTTGCTGCCGTTACGGGTGGTTTTGCTTGTACGCAGGAAGCTGGAAATACAACAAATGGTGTGATCCGAAAAAATGAAAATCTGAAGAGTCAACTGATTATTCCGAAAAATAATGGTTTAAAAATTACTGGAACATTTTTAGATGAGATATCACATGATATTCCACATCAAAATTGGGAGGAAGCTGAATGGGATCTGGATTTTCAATATATGAAAAATATCGGAATTGACACGGTTATCATGATTCGTTCTGGATATAGGAAATTCATTACTTATCCATCCGATTATCTCCTTAAAAAAGGATGTTATATGCCCTCTGTTGATCTATTGGACCTGTTTTTGAGACTTTCAGAGAAATATGATATAAAATTTTATTTTGGCCTGTATGATTCTGGACATTATTGGGATACAGGTGATCTTTCATTAGAAATAGAAGACAATAAATATGTCATTGATGAAGTTTGGAAAAAATATGGTGAAAAGTATAAAAGTTTCAAAGGTTGGTATATCAGTGGAGAAATCAGTCGTGCAACCAAAGGGGCTATCAGAGCTTTTTATGCGATGGGTAAACAGTGTAAAGATGTTTCCGGAGGATTACCTACTTTTATTTCGCCATGGATTGATGGAAAAAAAGCAGTGCAAGCAAGTGGAAGTGTACTCACAAAAGAAGATGTAGTCTCGGTAGAACAACATGAAAAGGAATGGGATGAAATTTTCGATGGCATACACGAAGTGGTAGATGCCTGTGCTTTTCAGGATGGGCAGATTGATTACAATGAATTGGATGCTTTTTTTGAGGTAAATAAAAAATTAGCAGACAAGTATGGTATGCAATGCTGGACAAATGCAGAGTCTTTTGACCGTGATATGCCAATTAAATTTTTACCAATCAAATTTGACAAACTTCGTCTTAAGTTGGAAGCAGCGAAACGAGCCGGATATGACAAGGCAATCACATTTGAATTTTCACATTTCATGAGTCCTCAATCCTCCTATTTACAGGCTGGGAACCTTTACAATCGTTATAAAGAGTATTTTAATATGTAAATCCAATGCAAAACAGGGAAAATATAAGATATGTACTGTTTCTTTCATTTGTAGCAGCCTTAGGAGGGTTCCTTTTCGGGTATGATACAGCCGTTATTTCAGGAACGATATCTCTCGTCACGGAACAGTTTGGTTTAGATACATTTCAGAGTGGCTGGTATGTAGGTTGTGCATTGGTTGGATCAATTATCGGTGTCGTTTTTGCCGGAATGTTAAGCGATCGGTTGGGACGGAAGAAGACGATGATTTTTTCATCGGTCCTTTTTTCGGTTTCAGCTATTGGATGTGCTGTCTCTGCCAATCTGGACCAGTTGGTACTTTATCGGATAATAGGAGGTGTTGGTATTGGTGTTGTCTCCATTGTATGCCCCCTATACATCTCTGAAATTGCTCCGGCTACTCATCGTGGGCGAATGGTTTCACTTTATCAGTTGGCGATTACAATCGGTTTTTTAGGAGCATACCTAATGAACTACGCATTGGCTGCCGGATCTGAAAATTTCCAATCATCCGGTCCATTTATGGCTTTATTGTTCTATGCGGAATTGTGGAGAGGTATGTTAGGTGCTGAAATACTACCTGCATTCATCTTTTTCTTAGTGATATTTTTCATCCCGGAAAGTCCAAGATGGTTGCTTGTGAAAGGGCAGGATGAACGTGCACGCCGAGTTCTATCCTTGATTTACTTTCAAGAAGAAAAGGTTGAATTTCAAATGAATGAAACAAAACAAATGTTGAATAACAAAGAGTCTTCCAATTGGAAAGAACTCTTTCAACCGGGAATTTTTCGTATTGTTCTCATCGGATCTGCTATTGCTATTTTAGGGCAGTTTATGGGGGTAAATGCCGTGTTATATTACGGCCCTTCCATTTTCGAATCAAGTGGACTATCTAATGGTAATTCACTTTTTTATCAGTCTCTTATTGGATTGGTTAATATGGGAACAACTATTTTGGCATTATTAATTATCGACAAAATTGGACGAAAAAAATTAGTTTATATCGGAGTTCTCGGAATGATTGTTTCTCTTGTGTTGATAGGTCTTTATTTTCTAAAAGGAGAATTGTGGGGATTGACAAGCCTGTTTCTGCTTATTTGTTTCTTGTTTTATATTTTCTTCTGTGCAGGATCTATCAGTGCTGTTATATTTGTTTTTCTTTCAGAGATGTTTCCTACCCGTATTCGTGGGTTAGCAATGTCTATTGCAGGATTATCTCTTTGGGTCGGAACGTTTATCATTGGCCAACTTACACCTTGGCTTTTGGAGAATGTAACTCCGGCAGGAACTTTCTTCCTTTTTGCTTTCATGTGTATCCCTTATCTGTATATTGTCTGGAAATTGATACCGGAAACAGCAGGTAAATCGTTGGAAGAAATCGAACGTTTTTGGTTGGCAAAGAAAAAATAAATCATAGGTAATACAAGCTCCAAAAGAGACTTCTACATCTCTGGTTAAAGTCTCTTTTGGATTCGATTTCTGAAGGTATGATGGCTAACGACAGCGAATTGACACAAACCGAAGGTTACAATTAAAAAACTACGGAACGATTCTATCAATAGAAGAGGGTGTCTCAATGAAAATTTCAGGACACCCTCTTGGATTGTGTTGGAAATGTCTTTTCTTTTGATAAGTGCTGATGAATGAAATAATTGCTTAACTTTACGAATAAATAAGGCTTTTGTGGCCGGATGACCAATAGCCTTTTTTAGATAACTGAAGGGATGAATATTCGAAGATATATACTGGTTCTCTTGGCATGTTCATTTGTTTTCTCTCTTTATGCGGAGGGCGATGGGTTGAATTTGCTACCCAAACCACAACAGGTCGTAATCCGTAAAGGGGAGGTGCACCTGTTGAAGAACGGTGTGTTAGATGCCGATCTTGTCAGAGAACGTATCGTTTCGGATATTCCAAGTATTGTCAAGAATCGGGAGGAGGGTTATAAACTGACGGTTTCTTCGGACAGTATCCGGTTAGAGGCGCTGACACAGACCGGTCTTTATTGGGGTAAACAGACGTTAAATCAGTTGGTTGCGAATGCTGAAAATGGAGCGTTGCCCTGTTGCGATATTATCGACTATCCGGCCTTTCGTATACGGGGATTTATGCACGATGCCGGCCGGAGCTATTTATCGGTGGAGACACTGAAAGAACATATCCGCTTGCTGTCAACGTATAAAATCAATGTTTTTCATTGGCATCTGACTGAAAATCAGGCTTGGCGTTTGCAGAGTAACCGCTTCCCTCAATTGAATGACAGTGCGTATTTCGAGCGGCATCCCGGCAAGTTCTATTCGATAGCGGAGGCACGTGAAATTGCTGATTTTTGTCGGGCACATCATGTGCTGTTGATACCTGAAATTGATATGCCGGGCCATAGTGCGGCTTTTGTCCGGGCCATGGGGGTCGATATGCAGTCGGATGAAGGCATGCGTATTTTGAAGAATTTATTGGAAGAAATTTGTACGGAAGTTTTTCCGGATGTGCCGTATCTACATATCGGGACGGATGAGGTGAAGTTTTCAAATCCGCATTTTGTCGACGAAATGGTCGCTTTTCTGCGTGGATTGAATAAAAAAGTGATCTCTTGGAATCCCGGCTGGAAATATAAAGCGGGAGAGATCGATATGACCCAGTTGTGGAGCTATCGCGGAAAACCGCAGAAAGGAATTCCGGCAATCGATTCCCGATTTCATTACATCAATCATTTTGATATTTTTGGTGACATTGTCGCGCTGTATAATAGCCGTATAGCAAATGTAGAAACCGGAAATGAAGATATTGCCGGTGCCATTTTAGCGGTATGGAACGACCGGTTGTTAGCTGATGAACAACAGATCGTTTTGCAAAACAATTTTTTCCCGGCTATGCTGGCCCTTGCCGAACGTGCCTGGTTGGGGGGAGGAACGGAGTATTTCGATAGATACGGTACCATCATTCCGACCGACCGGACGATGCCGGAATACACGCTTTTTGTCGATTTTGAAAAACGGATGCTTTGGCATAAATCACGTTTTTTCCAACATGTCCCTTTTCCTTACATGAAGCAAACGGATATGAAATGGCGTATTACCGATGCGTTTCCAAATGAAGGGGATTTAAACCGGATTTTTCCACCAGAACAGGCCTTGGCAGATCGTTATCAGTATCAGGGTGCTGTTTTTGAAACGCGGGATGCGATAGGGGCTTCGGTCTATTTAAGGCATGTATGGGGAAGTATTGTGCCGGCATTTTATAAGGATCCGCAGAAAAATCACACGGCATATGCATATACTTGGGTGTGGTCTCCTGAAAAACAGACGGTTGGTTTGTGGGTTTCCACGCAGGATTACAGCCGTTCGGAAATGGATTTGGCTCCCCGGAAAGGGAAGTGGGATTACAGAGAAAGTCGTATCTTCTTGAATGATGAAGAAATAGTACCTCCGGTATGGGAAAATACACACACGTTAAGAAGCAATGAAGTGATGCTCAGGAATGAAAATTTTACCGCGCGTCCGCCCCTTCGGGTAACGTTGCATAAAGGATGGAATAAAGTATTTTTTAAGTTGCCGATCGGTACTTTTTCGACACCTGAAGTCCGGTTGCAAAAATGGATGTTTACGTGTATGTTTGTGACACCGGACGGCAAACAACGAATAAATAATTTGATTTTTGATCCGGATAGACAAATGCGATGAAAATGGAAAAACGAACGGTATATATTTGTTGGACGATGAGCATGCTCCTTTTGGCGGGAGGTTTTTTCGGATGTAAGAAAAGAAATAAACAGATGGAAATAGTACATACTCAATTGCCGGCGACTGGTATTGCCGGAAATCTGCAAAAAGGTGTATCGGCCAGTTATGCTGCGCTTATTCAAGGGCGCTTGATTGTTGCCGGAGGGGCCAACTTCCCGGATAAATTAGGTTTTGAGGGAGGAAAGAAGGTGTTTTATGATGAAATTCTGCTGTTCGATGCGGCAAAAAAACAGTGGAAAAGCATTGGAAAATTGCCACAGGCAAGTGCTTACGGAGTTTCGGTTCCGCTTGCTGATGGAGCTTTATGGATCGGAGGATGTACCGATTCGACATCGCTTGCTGCCGTATATAAAGTGACCGTTTCCGATGGAGACAGCTTGCATATGGAGGTTTATCCTTCGTTGCCCGGTCTGATGGATAATTTTGCAGGATGTACGATCGCCGACCGGATTTTTATTGCTTCCGGTAGTGAAGACGGAAAGGCCGGTTGTTTCTTTTATACCATCGATCCTCGAAAAGAGACAGCGTGGAGAAAGTTACCCGATTATCCCGGCATTCCTCGTACACAACCGGTAATGGCGGCTTTGTATGCCGACGGAAAGGAATGGGTGTACCTTTTGGGTGGCTTTTTTACGGGAAACGGTGAAGCGGAGCCTTGTATGGCTACCGATATACTTCGTTATTCGGTAACGGACGAAAAATGGGAAAAAGTGGGTGTGTTGGAAGATCCGCAAACCGGAACGGTTTTTTCGCTGGGAGGGGCGACTGCAATGCCTGTGGAAAATCGCTACATCCTTTGTATGGGCGGAGTGAATCATGATGTTTTTTTAGAAGCCGTCACGGCACAATATCGGATTGCAAACGATCCCTCGACTTCTGCTGAACAGAAAAAAGCGTTGAATTTTGAATTTTCCAAGCATTATATGACACAACCGCCCGCATATTATCGTTTTAACCGGGAATACCGATTGTTTGATACGCAGACGAATACCTGGCAGACTATTGACCGGGCTCTTCATGGGGCGCGTGCGGGGGCGACGTTGGTTTTTGACGGACATACCTTTTTCGCTATACAAGGCGAACTTAAACCGGGTGTCCGTTCAGTGGAAACATGGAAAGGAGAAATCGAAATCAAATAAAATATTTCATACATGAAAAACAGTAAATATTATCCGTGGATACTGGTCGGATTATTGTGGGTGGTGGCGTTGTTGAATTATTTGGACCGCCAGATGCTTTCAACGATGCAGACGTCTATGCAGGCTGATATTGCCGAATTGGCAAAAGCCGAAAATTTTGGGCGGATCATGGGCATTTTTTTATTGATCTATGGATTGATGAGTCCGATAGCCGGAGCTATTGCCGATCGGATGAACCGGAAATGGCTGATTATAGGTAGCCTGTTCGTATGGTCGGCTGTAACGTTTGGAATGGGGTATGCCCAAACTTTTGGTCAAGTATATTGGCTCCGTGCCCTTATGGGGGTGAGCGAGGCGCTTTATTTACCTACAGGGTTGGCGATGATCGCCGATTTTCATTCGTCGAAAACCCGTTCGCTGGCAATCGGAATCCATATGTCCGGGCTTTATACCGGGCAGGCGTTAGGTGGCTTTGGGGCGATGATTGCTGCCAATTATTCCTGGCATACCGTTTTTCATTTTTTCGGTATTGTAGGCGTTGTGTATGCGTTGTTCCTGATTTTTGTCCTATATGATAAAGAGGAGCATGCCGGATCTGTCAAAAAAATTGCCACGATACCTTCCGGAGTGAAAAAAGAATCTATATTCTCCTCTTTTGCGGCGGTTTATACCGTTCTTTCTTTTTGGATTATGCTGATTTATTTCATGGCTCCCAGTTTTCCGGGGTGGGCTACGAAAAATTGGTTACCGACTCTTTTCTCCGAAAACTTATCGATAGAAATGGCCGTGTCCGGACCGATGGCTACGATTTCAATTGCCATCGCCTCCTTTATAGGCGTTTTGATCGGAGGGCCTTTGTCTGATAGGTGGGTGCAGAAAAATATAAGAGGCCGGATGTATACCAGTGCGATCGGTTTAGGATTGACCATTCCTTCGCTCGTTTTAATGGGGTTAGGGCATAATGCCATCGGACTGATTGCGGCTGCTGTTTTATTTGGAATCGGATACGGGATGTTCGATACCAACAATATGCCGATCCTTTGTCAGATTATTCCGCAAAAATATCGTGCCTCTGCTTTTGGAATCATGAATATGGCTGGCGTTTTTGCCGGATATGCGGTTACACTGCTTCTCGGAAATTCGACCGACGCGGGCCAATTGGGGGCTGACTTCAGTAAGCTTGCTATTGTGGTTGCGATAGCGCTTGTGCTGATGCTCGTCTTTTTGAAACCGCAGAAAAAACTGACCTATCCTGAAGAAAAATAAAGTAAACTATTAATTATAAATGATATGAATGTCGAGAAAATTAACGGACTGTTAGTCGCTCCTTTTACTCCTTTTGATAAAAAAGGTGAGATCAATCTTGAACCGATCGATGCGTATGCAAAAATGCTTGATCGAAATGGCCTGATCGGTGTTTTTATCAACGGATCGTCGGGCGAAGGATATATGTTGACCGTCAATGAGCGGATGAAATTGGCCGAAAAGTGGGTTTCGGTCGCTCCTAAAAATTTTAAAATCATTGTCCATGTAGGGGCTACCTGTATCAAAGACAGCTTCCGATTGGCACAGCATGCGCAGGCAATCGGAGCATTTGGTATCGGGGCCATGGCGTCACCGTTCCCGAAAGCCTCTCGAGTGGAGGAACTGGCACAGTATTGTGAGGAAATAGCTTGTGGCGCTCCCGAACTGCCGTTCTATTTTTATCATATTCCGGCGCTGAACGGGGTCTTTTTGCCGATGTTGCCTTTCTTGAAAACGGTAGACGGACGGATTCCGAATTTTGCAGGCATCAAATATACGTTTGAAAGTCTGTATGAGTATAATCAGTGTATGTTGTATGAAAACGGAAAATTCGATATGCTTCACGGGCAGGATGAAACCTTGTTGTCGGGGTTGGTCATGGGTGGAGCCCAAGGGGGTATCAGCGGCACCGGCAGTTATATCGGAAATGTGTTGACCGGAGTGATCAAGGCGTATAATGCAGGTGATATGGAGAAGGCACGTGAATTACAAAATTATGCACAGGCCGTTATCAATGTGATCGCCGGATACCGTGGCAATATCGTTTGCGGAAAACGAATCATGAAATTGATCGGATTGGATTTGGGAATCAACCGTACTCCGTTCCAGAATATTACAGAGGAAGAGGAAAAAAAGATCATGGAAGACTTGATACGTATTGACTTCTTCGAAAAATGCAATCAATAATCAGGCCTTTTTTGTGGCATACACAGCTGGAAAAGGAGGTGTATGACTACGATTAAGGTTTGGTAAGGACGAATTCGGCCATTACCGGAAGGTGATCGCTGAATCCTCCCTCATGCTTAAATCCATTGTAGGTACGGCGGGGGCGTTTACCTCTGCCGTTTTTTTCATCTTCTAAAATAAAAGAGGGGGCAAAATTCCGAATACTTCCGGGGCGTAGGCGCATCGAAGCATTGTTGGCAGCCAGTGAGGAGGAGATGATAATGTGATCCAACTGGTTCCATCTGCCTCTGAATTTGTGTGTTCCGCCGGGTGATCTCTTTTTATTTCCGGCAAAAAGATTGTACAGTTGCAGCGGAGATTTGGGCGAAACGGGTGGGACGATGGCCGGAAGGGGGGCGGCCCGCAATACGTTTCGTAAACTGGCATCTGCCGGTGTATCGTTGAAATCGCCCATGATGATGATGCGGGATAAGGGGCGGGCCCGGTGCAGTGAATCGCAGAGGTGACGCAGTTTATGTGCAACTTCAGCCCGTTCGTCTTCTGTCTCTTTCTCGCCGTTTGCACGGGAAGGCAGATGGCAGACAAAGACATCCAACAGATCGCCGGTCGGTATCTTTCCCCATACATGCAACAGGTTACGTGTACGTTTGTTTTTTTCTCTGCTGAAATAGATCGAATGTTCTTTGTGGCCGACGTATGCAAATTTATCCCGTTGATACAACAGGGCGACATTGATGCCGCGCGTATCCCTTCCGTGCGTGATTTGGAAACGATAGTGCTGGTTTTTGAGCGGTGTTTTTGCCAACAGATCTGTCATGACATCTTCATCCTCTACCTCACAGAGCCCTACCAAGGCCGGGGTATCCCACTCTCCGGCTGCCGTTATGACGCGAGAGATCTGTTGAAGTTTGTGATAATAACGGCCTTCGGTCCAATGGCGTTCTCCTTCCGGCAGGAATTCCTCGTCCGAAACATGCGGATCGTCTTCCGTATCAAACAGATTCTCAACGTTGTAGCTTAAAACCGAAAACCTGTTTTGAGCCGAAACTGGTGTGCTAACTGCCGACAGCAGGAGAGATAATGTAAGTAAAGAATGTTTCATGTTATGGATTTTCATCGTTGTGCCCTTTTTCGACATATTCGTAAGCCCCGATATCGGGAGTATTCCCAATCAGGCGTGGAATCCCGTAACGATCGAACGGATAATTTATGGAGATGGCCGGATCTGCTTTTCCAACTCCGAGCGTCGTCATAGAATCCGGCCTGAAATCAAATCGGTATTTGTTTTTTTCGCCTCCTTTCAACCGGTAGGAGAGTGCGGTTTTTGCAAAAAGAACGTTATTGAATGCCGTTCCGTTTTGTTCGGCCGTTTTGATTACACAGTGGTCGAATTGATATTGGAAGGGAGCTTCATCGGTAACAGCTAACAGGAGTTCTCCTTTTGCCGTCTGTGAACCGGCATCGAAACTACCATCGATGATGCTGTTTTCGAAAATTGCTTCTAACGGGAAAGCTTCCCGGTTGAGGTTGTTGGAGAGAGTCAGGCAGACGGATTTTCGTTTTTTTAGCGTTATATAATTAGCTATCGTACAATGTGTGAAGCGGTATTTTCCGCCTAACAATATGACGATTCCTCCTCCAGCGTTGCTCAATTCGGTGTTGGCCACTTCGATATGGCAGTTTGCGGCATACAGTAGATTCTGTTCCATGTTGGTTATTTGCGAATCGGCAATTCTGGCTTTTTGAGCTTGAGTGCTCGATGCTTCAAAAGTCAAGCCGGTTGTACCATTGCGAATGATCACATGCTCTATCCGGTTATCGAAGCTTTCCGGCCGGAAGAAGAAACCGCCCCATTGAGCAGGTGTACGGTCGTAGGGAAGTACGTCGTTTAAAATAAAATCGAGCCGGTCTCCCCTGAATACGATCGGTTTTTCAAGCGTTCCGATGGCCTTTATTGTCCCGTAATTGATAATATTGGCTTTATCGTGCATATAAAAAAGAGCGCCGGGATCGATCTCTACCTGTACCCCTTTCTCAATGATCAGGCTGTCGTAAATCAAATAAGGACGGCCAGCAGTCAGCCGTGTATTTTGTTGAAAGGTTTCGCCTCCCTTATAGAGAACGACATCCTGTCCATAGGCCTCCAGCCGGACGGACTGTGTGACCCCGTTAGTCATGAACAAGATCGAATCTTCGACTAACAAAGGCTGATCGGCCCGGTTCGGATCTACAGTGATCTCAACAAATACATATAAACTGTCGTTTGCCCGGATCCGTACATCTTTAAAGTGATCTCCTTTTCGTCCGTCTACATTGATCCGGAAGCCGGTTTTTTCGTTGTTACTGAGTAGGATATCCTCTATCAGGAGCGGTTGGCTGTTTTTATTGTAGATCATAAGTGACCGGGTTGCCGATCCGATGGTAGTAAAAACAGTATCGAAAGATAGTGTATCAACCGAAAACATCAGCCTGTGGTTGGGATTGGTCGAATAATTTTCGTCCAGTCCGTCGCATGATAACAGGTTCAGCCCGGTAAAAAAAAGAATCAATAGTGGAACAAGTTGTCTGTTCATTCATTTGTGTATTAAAAAAATAAAAAAGAGAGCGGTTTGTGGAAAACAAACCGAAAAGCATCCTGTCGCGATGGCAATTGAAAGGCTTTCACTCTCTTTTTTATAACGTAGAAGATATCGGTTTATTTTGCCGGTATATTCTTTAACAATTCTAATAAATGAGCCCACCACATGTCTACGGTGTCGATCTGGATGCGTTCATTGGGCGAATGTACATCCCGTAAGGTCGGCCCGAATGAAATCATGTCTAATGTCGGATATTTTTCGAGGAAAAGTCCGCATTCCAAGCCGGCATGAATTGCCATGATTTTTGCATCTTTACCGAATAATTGCCGATATGTTTCTTGAGCGACTTTCAGAATTTTCGAATCCGGATTAGGTGCCCATCCCGGATAGCCGTCTCCATGGCTCACGGTAGCACCAGCCAATTTGAATACAGAGGCTACCTGATTGGCGATCATATGCTTATAAGATTCGATAGAACTCCGTTGACTGGTTCCGACTACGATTGTGCCGTCCGGTTTCATTTTGACGGAAGCCAAATTGGTAGAGGTTTCCACCAGCCCCTCAATATCGTGGCTCATACCGATTACTCCATGCGGACAGGCGTGCAAAGCCCAGATAAGGCGCTCTTTCCATGTGTTGGTTAAACAAAATTCCGGGCGGTCGACCGACTCCATGCTGAGGCGTACATTCGGGTCGACGTGTTTCAGTTCGTTTTCTACTTCGGCTGTGTATTGATTCAACAAGATGCGTGCCATTTCTTTATCCTCGGGGTATAATCCGATGACCGCATGTGCCTCGCGTGCGATGGCATTGCGCAGGTTACCGCCATCTATGGAGCAGAGGGCAAAATCAGCCTTGTTGTTCAACAGATAAAGATAACGTACCAGTATTTTGTTGGCATTTCCCAATCCTTTGTGGATTTCTCCACCGGAATGTCCACCGTTTAATCCCTTTACATGAATGGCAAAGTAGTGCATGTTAGGATTGGCTTCCCATTTGTCATAATGGAAAACGGCCTGTGTGTCTTTTCCTCCGGCACATCCCATGAAAATTTCACCTTCATCTTCGCTGTCGAGGTTCAACAGGATTTCGCCGGTCATGAACCCTTTTTCGATTGCTTTTGCTCCGGTAAGCCCGGTTTCCTCATCAATGGTGAACAGGCATTCGATGGGGCCATGTTCGATATCATCGGAGGCGAGGATTGCCAATTCGGCCGCTACGCCGATTCCGTTGTCTGCTCCCAAGGTCGTACCTTTGGCCTTCAGCCAATTTCCGTCTACAACCGTTTGGATCGGGTCGTTTTCAAAATCATGTACGGTGTCGTTGTTTTTTTCACACACCATATCCATGTGCGATTGCAAAACGACAACCGGCAGATGTTCTTTTCCGGGGGTAGCCGGTTTCGACATGAGGATATTTCCTACTTTGTCTTTTTTTATGGCTACGTTGTACGTTTTTGCGAACTCCTCAAGATAGTTGATTATTTTTTCTTCTTTTTTTGAAGGACGAGGTACTTGCGTAATCTGATGGAAGAATTTCCATACGATTTCCGGTTTTAAATCTGTGATATTCATATTCTTAAAATGTATTATAGTGGTTGCATTATTGTTAATGATCCATGGCAAAAGGAGCTTCGGTACTAAAAAAAGTACAATAAAATCTCGAAAACGTACTTTTCAATCACTTAAACTCTTATATTTGCGTCCACAAATATAGAGAAAATGCTTACAATGTTATTCGTTACAGTCATAATTCTTGTTATTTGTGTTGTATTGATGAGTGTGAAAATATTTTTTAAAAAGGGAGGGACATTTCCAAATACACACATTGAGAGCAATGCAGCACTGAGAGAACAAGGTATAAGTTGTGCTAAAACACAGCATAGGCGGGATAATATGCGGAAAAATCTATATGATAGGCTGAATGAAATAGAAAAATAATAAGAATAAATTTACACTTTATGAAGAACATTAACTACGTTATTAATGGTGTACTTGCGGTGGCTGTTGTGATTTTATTTATTATGCAGTTTTCCGGAAAAAAAGAATCGACTGTAACTCCGGCCTTCAAAACTGAAGGTGATTCGCTCAATCGGTTGCCAGTGGCCTATGTGAATGTGGATTCGCTTTTGCAGAAATACAATTATTCGAACGATTTGAACGAACGTATTGTGAAAATGCAGGAAGATTATCGGTTGGATATGACACAGCGTACCAATGCTCTGCGTACAGAGCTGGCTGATTTTCAACGTAAATATGAAGCTAATGCTTTCCTTACCAACGAAAGAGCTGCAGAAGTGGGGAATCGATTACAGAAAAAACAGCAGGATTTGCAGGAATATGCTGCTAAGAAAGAACAGGAATTGGCGGCAAAACAGATGGAACTGAATGCCCAATTGCGCGATACGATCGTTACACAGTTGAATGCTTACAATAAGACGAAAGGCTTTCAGATTATTTTGAGTAACACAATGGGGGATAATATCTTATATGCAGATCAGGTGTATGATATTACAGCCGAATTTTTGGAAGTGTTGAATCGGAATTATTCTCCGGGGAAATAAGCAACCGGACTTGATACCATAAATGAAAGGGATGCGTCACAAAAAATGAATGTTGACGCATCCCTTTCATTTTGTTTTCATAAAAATTATTCGCGCGGCAGGTAAACCGCTTTCCTCAATGCTTCTAAAGCGGTGGCGATGATCGAACGCGGGCAGCCAATGTTTAAACGCATAAAGCCCTCTCCTCCGGGACCGAACATGCTTCCGTCATTCAGCAATAATCCGGCTTTTTCCTGGAATAACCGAACCAATTCCGGCTGGCTTAGTTTTAAATCCCTGCAATCTAACCAGATAAGAAAAGAAGCTTGAGGAGGATAGACTTTGATGGCCGGTATTTTATTTTTTAAAAACTCATCGACAAAACGTACATTTTCAGTTATATAAATACGCATTTGCTGTAGCCATTCTGCACCATACGTATATGCGGCTTCAGTCGCCGTATAGGCAAAAATCGTTCCGTCGCCTAATTCGCCCGCTTCGAGAAACGAGTAGAATCTGTCGCGGATGGCAGCATCGGAAATGATGGCATAAGATGTGACAATCCCTGCGATATTGAACGTCTTACTTGGCGCCATAAACGTGATGCTGTTGGCTGCTGCTGTATCCGAAACCGAAGCAAAGGGGTAATGCCGGTGTTGCGGATAAGCCATTTCGGCATGTATTTCGTCAGAAATAACCAATATCCGATGTTTGGCGCATATTTCAGCCAGACGGATCAACGTTTCTTTTCCCCAAACGATTCCACCCGGATTATGCGGATTACACAAAATAAGCATTTTGCAGGTCGAGTCGATTATCGACTCCAATTGGTCAAAATCCATTTTGTATACACCGTCCTCTATTTTTAGCGGATTATAGACAACCGTCCGTTTCATTTTTTCCGGAACTATACGGAACGGGTGGTACACAGGTGGTTGAATAATTACCTTATCGCCCGGTTCGGTGAAACATTGCACCGCAAAACCGATCCCTTTTACAATACCGGGTATATAGGATATCCATTCCCGGTCGATCTTCCAGTTGTGTTTATAATTCACCCATTCGATAATGCAGTTGTAATAATTGTCGGATGGAAATGTATATCCGAAAATCTCATGCTCGCATCGTTTTTTCAGTGCCTGTATGATGAAATCGGGAGTCCGGAAGTCCATATCGGCCACCCATAAAGGCGTTAGGCTGTCGTTTCCGAAGTTTTTGCCTATCGAATCGTATTTGACACAGTTGGATCCGCGCCGTTCGATAACTTCATCGAAATTGTATTGTTTCATCTGTCTTTTATTTCTGTCTACAGGAAGCAAATATACGAATTTATATGATTGAAATGATTTATATGGTTTTCTTGCTTTTCGGCAAATCATTTAACCCTGCTTTTTATGCGTATGAAAAATAAAAAGAACGGTTTTTATTTTCAACGACTTGAATAGATGGAATCGTTTCGGGCAAAAGGGAAAATACGCCCGATTCTTTTCTGATAATCAGCCGAATTTGTATTAAAATTCTATTCCCTGCAAATATTACAGCGATTTTTCGTAAGTTTGTCAGCATTATTTATGGTATAATTTACACAAACACAATAACAGATGAAAATTACAGAAAACAAGTTCGTTGCTGTTACCTATGACTTATGCGTAGGCGAAGAGCGTGAATTGATGGAAAGAGCGACAAATGAAGTGCCCTTAAAGTTTATTTTTGGCATGAACATGATGTTGCCGGCTTTTGAAAAAGCGTTAAAAGGATTGGGAGTAGGCGATACTTTCAGTTTCTCCATCGCTCCGGAAGATGCATACGGTGAGTATAAGGAAGAGCATGTGTTGGAACTGCCTAAAAATATGTTTGAAGTCGATGGAAAATTCGATGAGGAAATGATTCAGGAGGGAAAAACGGTTCCGATGATGGATTCAGACGGAAATCGCTTGAATGGTTCCGTACTCGAAGTTAAAGATGATATTGTGATTATGGACTTCAACCATCCTCTGGCAGGAGAAACATTGCTGTTCGAGGGGGTTGTAATCGATGTTCATGAACCGACTGTTGAGGAAATAACCGAATTGACTGCTCCGGCCGGAGGTTGTGGCGGATGTGGTTGCGACGGTTGCGGAGGCGGCTGTGATGACCAGCATAACCACGATGGTCATTGCGGTTGTGGAGGATGCGGATGAATACATTCGGTACAATTTACAAACTGACCTCTTTCGGAGAATCGCACGGAGTGGGAATCGGAGGAGTCATTGACGGATGTCCGGCTGGTATCGAAATCGATCCGGATTACATTCAGCATGAGTTAGATCGCCGGAGGCCGGGACAATCTGCCATAACTACGCCGAGAGACGAAGCCGACAAAGTCGAGTTTTTTTCAGGCATCTATGAGGGAAAAACGACGGGTACACCGATCGGCTTCATGATCTGGAATAAAAATCAGCATTCGGCTGACTATGATCACATGAAATCGCTTTATCGTCCTTCGCATGCCGACTATACCTACCAGATGAAGTATGGTATACGGGATCCTCGTGGTGGTGGTCGTTCTTCTGCCCGCGAAACGATTGCTCGCTGTGTGGCTGGTGCTATTGCAAAACTTGCACTCAGGCAAATCGGTGTCCACATCCATGCTTTCACGTCACAAGTGGGTAAAATTAAATTGGAAGGTGCATATACCGATTATGATTTAAGTAGAGCGGAAGAAACGGCAGTTCGTTGTCCGGATCTTGCTAAAGCGGCAGAAATGGAAGCGTTTATCGCCGAAATGAAATCGCAGGGAGACACTGTGGGAGGTGTCATAACCTGTGTGGCCCAAGGTGTGCCTGCCGGACTGGGAGAACCTGTTTTCGGTAAATTGCATGCCGCGCTTGGGCATGCTATGCTGACGATTAATGCGGTTAAGGGGTTCGAATATGGAGACGGTTTTGAGGCGGCAACCTATCGGGGTTCGGAACGGAACGATCGTTTTTTCAATGATAACGGAAAGATCAATACGCGTACGAATCATTCGGGAGGTATTCAGGGGGGCATTTCCAACGGACAAGATATTTATTTTCGGGTGGCTTTCAAATCGGTTGCCACGATTTTGATGGAACAGGAAACAGTAGATATGTCGGGCGAAAATGTTGTTCTTCAAGCGCGTGGTCGCCATGATCCGTGTGTGTTACCTCGTGCGGTACCCATTGTTGAAGCCATGACGGCCATGACTTTGTTGGATTACTGGTTGATTCAAAAAACAAGGTCTTAGATAAAAAGAGGGGATTTATCTGAAACTGTGCGCTGAAAACTTCGTTTTGATGCGGATAGCACCCGCACAGTTTCCGGATCGCCCTTTTTCTTTTGTACCCGATAAACCCATTAACGTTTCCGAGCGGCAATAGCCAACAAAACGCCTAAAACAATGCCCAGCAAAGCGGCAAATAAAACACGCATCTCGGGAGGCAACATGAAAGTGAGGGTATGGGCAGGAAACCAAAACAAGGGGATGGTCTTTTTAAATACGAAATTCCATTGGACATTCCAATTTAAGCCGGTAATAATCTGTGTCATAGGGATAGGTGTAATCAAACTTTTCAGCGATCCGCCACATTGCAGGATATGGGTGTCCGTTATCTTGTGAAAAGTCATGAATACCGGGGCGAATATACTGTTCATGGCCACCGAAACGGCAAAAGCGACCCACATCTTTTCAATACTCACCGTTGGAGAAGGCAAGAGCTTGGAAGCTTCCGATATCCCCATATATTCCAAAAAGAGGGGGACGCCTTGTGAAAAAATGATCATGGCCATATTGATGCCCATTCCAAGTATTCCCCAGACGACCATACGAGGTAGAATTCCGAATCCTTTCCGGTTATATACCCCTGCATTGATGCGTAAACCCAACACTTCTCCCAAAGTAGATAAGATCGCGAACTTCAGAAAACTCATGAGCATGCCATGAGCGGAATTGAACGTTTTATACCAATCGTATACGGCATCATTGACAAAGAAAGGTGTAAAAAGGGCCAAAAGCAGGATTATGAAAAGGATATCGGACTTTTTCATCTCAAAAACAGTGTGTAAAGAATGATATTATTGTATCGAAAAACGATCGGCATCTTTCCATGCCGGGAATTTGCTGCGAAAATCGTCTAACTTTTTTCGATCAAGCACGCAGGTGCGAACGATTCCTTCGCGCTTCCCCGCATCGGCTAATTTGTCGCCTTTCGGTGAGTAAATGGAAGAGTCGCCCCGGTAAGCAAATCCTTTTCCATCGATGCCAACCCGGTTTACGCCGCATACATAGGCCTGATTCTCAATAGACCGGGCTTGTAAAAGCGATATCCAGGCCTTTCTGCGCGCTTCAGGCCAGTTGGCTACATATACTAACAGGTCGTATTGATTGTTTACATTTCGGCTCCATACCGGGAAACGCAGATCGTAACAAACTTGCAGGCAGATATTCCATCCTTTGTAACGGACGATGGCCTGCTTGTCGCCGGAGGCAAAAAGACGATCTTCGCCCGACATGCGGAACAGGTGCCGTTTGTCGTAAAAAACCGCTTCGCCGGACGGCATGATGAAGAATGAACGGTTATAGAAAAGTCCTCTCTCTTTCACAAAAAAACTGCCGGTAACAGCCAGCTTGTATTTTTCGGCCCAAGTCTTGATGGCGGCAATGGTGGCACCATCCATTGTATCGGCCAGCTTTTCCACCTCCATCGAGAAACCTGTGGTAAATGCTTCGGGCAAAATGGCAAGATCTGTCTTGCCGCCGATACGCTTTAGCAACGCTTCGTAATACTTCAGGTTGGCGGCCCTGTCCTCCCAGATGATGGAAGCCTGGACCATGCTGACACTCAAATTATCTGCCATGATCAATTAAATATGAACAAAATTTTCGGGATGCCGCCCTTTCTTTCCTTGGTAAAAGCCTCGAATGGTCAGAATATCTTTCTCTACATCGCCGGTAGGCTGAAAAGAACCGAGAAATCCGACCTCTTTTTTCCCATAATCAAGATAGGCCATTACGATCGGGACATTTGCTCCCTGTGCGATATAATAAAAGCCTTTTTTCCATTCGCTTGCCGATTTACGTGTTCCTTCGGGAGTGATAGCCAATTGAAAACGGTCGCGCGTACGGAATTGTTCGATCATCTGTTCGGTTACCGAAAGGCGTTGCCCCCGATCTACCGGGACTCCTCCTATCCAGTTGAAAAACAGGTTGAAAGGGAAGAAGAACCACTCTTTTTTGATTAGAAAATGCGCATTCCGTCCGATTGACGAGTAAAACAGTTTTCCGAGAATGAAATCGAAATTGCTGGTATGTGGCGCGACACAGATCACGCATTTGGGTACATCTTCGACCAGCGGGCCTATTTTCCAACCGGCTATGCGAAGAAGTACCCTGCTTATTACTTTCCTCATGTTTATTGTTTGCTAAGCCCTTCTATTTCAGAAACGATTGCATTTATTTCTGTCTGTAAATCGGAACGCAATCCTTTGAAATAGCTTTTTGTCAACTGCTTATCCTCTTTGCCGTTACAATAGCTGCAACGAGCAATGTATTGGTCTTGCATATCCAAAATGCGCGCCATTAACGTGTTTACTTTGTCTTGATCGACACCAGGTACATACCATTTGTAAATCAGAACTTCCA
>JBHCAZ010000045.1:0-6012 GCA_041798765.1 Parabacteroides sp.
AAATAAAAACGCATAAAAATCTGAAAAGAAATGAAAGTTCTGGTATTAAACTGCGGTAGCAGTTCCATAAAATATAAACTGTTCGATATGACATCCGGACAGGTGATGGCACAGGGCGGAATCGAAAAAATCGGTTTGCCGGATTCTTTTCTGAAGTTGACGGATAAAGAGGGCAAAAAGGTCGTTCTTGAGAAACAAATCCCGGAGCACCAGGCGGGTATCGAATTTATTTTAAGAGTATTGACCGATCAGACATATGGTTGTATCGGGTCTTATTCCGAAATAGATGCGGTCGGTCATCGGGTGGTACATGGTGGAGAAAAATTTGCTTCCAGCGTGCGGATCACACAGGATGTAATTGACAAGATGATCGAATGTTCGGATTTGGCGCCGTTGCATAATCCGGCCAATCTGAAGGGAATTGCTGCCATGGAGGCCTTGATTCCGGGTATTCCTCAAGTTGGCGTTTTCGACACGGCTTTCCATCAGACGATGCCTCCGAAAGCTTATATGTACGGTTTGCCTTACGAAATGTATACGAAATACGGTGTACGCCGGTATGGTTTCCACGGTACGAGCCATCGGTATGTTTCCCGCCGTGCGTGCGAGATTTTGGGCGTCCCATATGAAGAACAGCGTATTATTACGGCCCATGTCGGGAACGGTGGTTCTATTGCAGCGGTAGATCACGGAAAATGCGTCGACACATCGATGGGGCTGACACCGGTAGAAGGATTGTTGATGGGTACCCGTTGCGGAGATGTCGATGCCGGAGCACTATCGTTCATTATGGACAAAGAGGGATTGGATGGTGCCGGATTGTCTGAATTGATCAACAAGAAAAGCGGTGTAGCTGGCCTGGTGGGCGGATCTTCGGATATGCGCGACTTGGAAGCAGCTGTTGCAGCAGGCGATCAACGGGCTATCATGACGTTGGATGTCTATAATTACCGTATCAAGAAGTACATCGGAGCCTATGCTGCTGCCATGGGGGGATGCGATATACTGGTATGGACCGGCGGAGTGGGAGAAAACCAATGGGCTACACGTCGGGTCGTTTGCGAAAAAATGGAATACATGGGTATGAAAATCGATGTAGCTAAAAACGATCGGATGCGGGGTGAAGAGATGGTGATCAGCACCCCTGACAGTAAGGTCAAAATATTGGTGGTTCCTACCGATGAAGAATACATGATTGCTTCGGACACAATGGAGATTTTAAAGGCATAACAAGACTAATCCTCACAGCTTACAAAACACAAAGGATTAGTGTTTAGGCAGTCCCGACATCGGTTGGGACTGCTTTTTTTTACGGACGTCGGATGTCGCCCGAAATCCTTCCGAAAACAGGCTTCGTACCGGATAAAAAGGATGTCCGATGCTTGTTCAGAAAAACTGCCTTTGTCACAACTGTGACGTCGAGAGCGTTTTTTTGAACCCTCCCGACCGGCATTTTGCCAGGGGTTCATCGAGTGCTTTGGAATGATGCCCTTTATTCGAGAAACTGGTGCATGGAAAGGTTATCTCCATCCCATTCGATATAGGAAAAATAATGCATCCAATCTCCTGCTATCAAAATACGTGACGAACGCGAAAGCATCATATCAAGCATTATATGGCGATGCCCGAAGATGAAAAAATGGATGTCGGGATGGGTTTGCAGGTATTTTTTTGCAAAAAGGATGAGGTATTCGTTGTTTTCTCCTTGATATTCAGGGATGTGCATTCCCTTTTCAATCCCTTTTTTCCGGCTGCTGAGCGACCAGCCTAATGCGAAACCGAATGTCCAGCGCGGATGGATACCGGCATACAGCCATTGACAGAAACGGTTGCGGAACAGGGCGCGTATGAAACGGAAGGCTTTGCTGCGAAAATCGACTTCGTCGCCGTGCCCTAAAAAAAAGCGTTTCCCTAACAGGTCGACCGTCAAGACATCCCGATGGATAATGGCTCCGATTTCTTTCGGCAGGTAATCGAACATCCAGATATCGTGGTTCCCTGTAAAAAGATGGATCTCTATGCCTTGGTCCGATAATTCGGCTAATTTTCCGAGAAAACGGACAAATCCTTTGGGTACAACATATTTATATTCATACCAATAGTCGAAAATATCGCCCAACAAGTAGATGGCTGCAGCCTCTGTCTTGATGCTGTCCAGCCAGCGGACCAGCCGTTTCTCTACAGCCGACGGATCTGAATGAAAACGGGCGCCTAAATGGGCATCGGAAGCAAAGTAAATTTTTTTTCGGCTATTTTCCATGTTATGCCGGTTTTATAGAAAACCCAATTCCAATTTGGCCTCTTCCGACATCATGTCCTGATTCCACTCCGGCTCGAAAACCAAATTGATTTCCACGAAATTGACCTCATCGATCGATTCAACTTTCATGCGAACGTCTTCCAATATGAAATCGGCCGCCGGGCAATTGGGGGCGGTAAGTGTCATATCGATACGTACATTGTTTGCTTCATCGACATCGATGGCGTAAATCAATCCGAGATCATATACGTTTACAGGGATTTCCGGATCGTATACGGTTTTCAGCATGGCCACGATAGCCTCTTCGGTTTGGAGAAATTCGTTCTTCATTTTTCATTCGATTTGAATACAAACATACGAAAGAATCGGGAATTGGCAAAGTTTCCGATCCGGTTCTTCCCGATTATAGTTTCCCCTCGTCGGCATAACTGTAGTATCGGTTGTCTGCAAGGATTACATGATCCAGCAACTTGATATTCATCATTTCCGAAGCTTGTTTCAGGCGCTGGGTGAGCTGGTCGTCTTCGCGACTGGGGTGTATGTTCCCTGAAGGGTGGTTATGGCAAAGGATGATTCCGGAGGCAAGAGAAGAAATGGCAGCTTTCAGAATAATTTGCAGATCGGCCGGTGTATAACCTGTCCCTCCTTGCCCCACTTTCTTTTTTTCGATCACTTTCGCGGAACGGCTTGTGAGGGCAATCCATAATTCTTCGTATGGAAGATCGCATAAAAGAGGGTGAAAAAGCCGGAATACATCGTTACTGTCGCGGATGGCCATCCGCTGGGGCGGTTCGCATACGCCTCGTCGGCGTCCTAATTCAAGGGCGGCGATAATGGTAATGGCTTTGGCTTCTCCGATACCTTTGAATCCGGAGATAA
Source organism: Parabacteroides sp. (assembly GCA_041798765.1). Classification (GTDB taxonomy): domain Bacteria; phylum Bacteroidota; class Bacteroidia; order Bacteroidales; family Tannerellaceae; genus Parabacteroides. Next base: position 3,140 of record JBHCAZ010000045.1, read on the forward strand.
AGTCTTTTACCGTTAATTTGCCTAAGGCGTTCAGATTGTTGCCAACAGATTGGAGGATTCGTTTTCCTAATTGGACGGCTGTCTCTTTTTTATTTCCCGAACCGATCAAGATGGCGATCAGCTCGGCATCGCTTAGCGAAGAAACTCCTTTGAGGAGCATTTTTTCGCGTGGGCGGTCTTCTTCTGCCCATTCTTTTATATTCATAGTCAAGTGGGATTAAAAAAATCAGAAAGTCAGAAAGGGAGATGTGTCAAACTTCTTTTTTTGACGCTTCTCCCTCTCGCTATTAAGTTGTTTTGGAATTGTATTTATCTTACACGGCCTACGTAAGATCCGTCTTGTGTGTTGACTTCGATGATTTCGCCTTCGTTGATGAACAGCGGTACACGTACTTCCGCTCCGGTTTCGACAGTAGCCTGTTTCAACGTGTTTGTAGCTGTGTCGCCCTTGATACCCGGTTCGGTATAGGTAACGGCCAGTTGTACTTTGATCGGCATGTCGGCAAATAATACTGTTTCGGTAGATGCATCGGAAACCACTTCTACGATTTCTCCCTCTTTCATATAGTCTACCCCGTTGATCAGGTCTTTATCGATGATTACATCTTCAAAGGTTTCTTGATTCATGAAGTGAAAATGTTCGCCTTCGCGGTATGTATATTGATAGGGGCGGCGTTCTACGCGTACATCTTCCAATTTTTCTCCGATGTTGAAACGGCGTTCGATTACGCCTCCTTTAACGACATCTTTCAACGATGTACGCATAATCGTATTTCCTTTACCCGGTTTTACGTGCAGGAAATCGACACAGAAGTAGAGTTTTCCGTCTAAACGGATACAGGTTCCTTTCTTAATGTCTTGTGAGTTGATCATCTTTCTTTTTTATTTTATATGTTATAGCTGTTTTTTTTGATTCGGGGGCAAAAGTAGTATTTTCTCCGAAAAGAAGCAATGCTTAACCGTTTTTTGTTCCTTAAAGGAATTGCAAATCAATTGTATATCAAACAAACCAAGAAACGGTCCGGGTTCCTTTAAAAAAAAGAGAGAATAGACCGGATAACCGGAATCAGAATGGCAGTCATAACCCCCATCAATCCGATCGCCAATCCGCTGAGGGCCCCTTCTACGGCTCCGATCTGGATGGCTACAGAGGTCCCCAGGCCATGCGAAGAGGCGCCTAAGGCCAATCCTTTGGCAATGCGACTTTCTATTCCCAACACTTTCATGACAAACGGCCCGATGATGCTTCCGAATATACCTACAGCAACGACAACGACTGCCGTTAGGGAGGGGATGCCTCCCGATTTCTCGGCAATGCCCATGGCAATGGGAGTCGTGACCGATTTCGGTTCTAATGTGGCTACTAACGTGGCATCTGCTCCCATCAGTTTTCCGATGGCTATAACGCTCACAATCCCTACGATCGCTCCTACGAAAATGGATGTGAGAATGGATATGACATTGCCTTTTACATATCGGATCTGTTCGTACAGGATATAACCCAAGGCCACAACAGAAGGGCCTAACATGAAATGAATCAATTGGCTGCCTTTCTGAAAAGATTCGTATTCGATGGAGAGGGATTTTAAAATAACGATGATGATGAAGATCGAGGTGACCAGCGGATGCAGCAAACGGATATGTGTCTTTTTATACAAGGCCAAGGCGGCTACATAGGTGCCGACGGCCAATGTGAGTGAAAAGATTTCGGATTGGGCCAGTTCGTTCATGCGCGTTCCTCCTTTTTCTCCAATTTTTGCTGTAAAAGCGCTACGGTGGCGATTACCAAAACTGTACTGACTACCGAAGCTGTGACAATGACCAACCAATATTGCGAAATGACTCCCAATGCGTTCATCAGCCCGACGCCTGCAGGAAGGAAAAACAACCCCATGTTTTCCGTCAACAAGGTAGAGATTTTCTTTACTTTTATCGGTTTGACGATCTTAAAGGCCAGGGCTACAAAGAGTAACATCATCCCGATTACACTGCCGGGAATGAATCCGTCTATGAAATAGCTGATACACTCTCCCGTGAAATAGAAAAACAGGATGTAAAAAACTTCGATTAGCATACGTTTTTTTAGTTCTTTAATCAAATCTGCTGCAAAGGTAATGCTTCTATTTGTAATATGTTCTACAACATATTTGAATTAACAGTCGTTATTGTCCTTTTTCAAAGTGCCCGTTTTATTGTAATTTTGGGATTTGGAATTGGTTTTTTATCGATTTCTCCTTATTTTTGAAAAGGATCTGTTGTAAAGACATCTGTGGTGCATCCTGTTCAACAGTGTCGGAAATGTTAAAATGCTGTATTCTTTTTGGATTTTTTTTATGCAAAATTTGGATAAGTTTCTCAAGATGAAAAAGATCGTTGAAATGTTGTTTTCCGCTATCATAGCACTATTATTGGTTTCCTGCCACTCTTATTCGCCTCTTCGAATCGACATGTTGCAATGTGAAGCGTTGAATAATCCATTGGGGATCGATAATGTATCACCTCATTTTAGCTGGCAGATTGAGTCTGCTGAACAGGGAAGCAAACAGTCTGCCTATCAGATACTCGTTGCCTCTTCAGAGGAGTTGTTGTCTGCGGGAAGAGGCGATTTGTGGGATTCGGGCAAGACCGACTCGGAAGCATCCGTCTGGGTGTTGTATCGGGGAATTCCATTGGCTTCTAAAAGCTTAGCTTATTGGAAAGTGCGTGTATGGGATGAACATGGAAGGGTGAGCAGATGGAGCGAAAATGCCTGTTTTGGGATAGGGTTACTTCATGCCGAAGATTGGACGGCTGCATATATAGGGATGGATGGCGGAGAGGAAAAGCCTCATTCTCCTCAGTTTTATAAAACGTTCTTGTGGGATAAGGACGGA